>DASWJP010000134.1:0-44442 GCA_036397065.1 Kiloniellales bacterium
CCGCCGGACTCACGCGGCCCATCCACCTCGATCCGTGCCTTTTCATGAATGCCGCTCTGCTGCAGGAAATCGCGCAGACGGCCGATTTCCTCGTCGCTCAACTGAGTTTCGCCCGGCGCGAAATTCATCACGTGGACCAAAGCGATCGGCTCGACCTGAGCTCGGATGACGGCATTGTTCTGCTGCCAATTGGCGGAATCGAACGTATGGCTGATGACCACATCAACCGGCTTCACTTCCGTTTGATCTATTTGACAGCCAGCGAGCAAGGCAGCCGGCAGAATCAGAGCCAGCTTGGCTCCGCGGATATGAATTCTGCGACCTGGCATCCTGCCCTCCTCAATCGAGCAAATAGCCGGTGGCGCGGGCATCGCGGTTCGCTGTCGCCGAGCCGGACAGCGGAATAACGCGCGATTGAGCCACGGGTTTGGTTGCTTCGGCCTTCGATGCGGACTTGTAATAAGGGTCGGTTGGCAACGTCACTTCAACGTCGGACGTCGGCTCGACCAAATATGGTGTCACAACGATGACGAGTTCGGTCTCATTGCGCTCGAACCGTTCGCTCTTGAACAAGGCACCCAGGATCGGCAGATCGCCGAGACCGGGGGTCTTCTTGATGAGTTCCTGCGAGTCGCTGAGCAAGAGGCCGGCAATGGCAAAGCTTTGGCCCGAGGCCAATTCGACCGTCGTCTCCGCGCGCCGGGTGGTCAGGCCCGGCACCTGCACGCTGCCGATGGTGACGGCGCCCGCGTTGGTCAGCTGGCTGACCTCAGGCTTGACGCGAAGGCTGATACGGCTTTCGCCAACGATCGTCGGCGTGAAGGCGAGGCTGACACCGAATTCCTTGAACACGATGGTGACAACGCCGTCATCTTCGGAGACTGGGATCGGGAACTCGCCACCCGCCAGGAAGCTGGCCGTCTCGCCGGAAAGCGCCGTCAAGTTCGGTTCGGCAAGAACGGTGATCAAACCATCGTCGGCCAGGGCATCGACCAGGGCGTTTACGTTGAACGTGCCGTTATTGTAGCTAGGACTCAGCAGAGCGCTAGATTCCAACGTCGAATTGAACGTGGAGAAGCCGATCAGGAAGCTTCCCGTGGAGTAGAGAGCATCCCAGTTGAAGCCGAAGCGGTTGAGAACCTGGCGCGAAACCTCGGCAATGCGAACCCGCAGATTGACCTGGGTCGGTTCGGTCACCCGCAGCTGATTGATGACCTCTTCGCCTTTGCCGATGAATCGAACCGCCAATCGGCGTACATTTTCCGCATCGATGGCGGTCGCCACACTTCCGCTCAGAATGATGCCACCGGCCACCGACGAGGCCTTGACGCCACCAGCGGGCAACAGCCGATCGATGTTTTCCTGCAGCCGTCCGATATTGTGCTCGATGACAACCTGCACATTGGCGACGACATTCTCGTTCCTGTCGACGGCGAAAAGCGTAGTCTGGCCGGGGGTCTTGCCGAAGACATAGATCATTCGCGCGGACTTGACGTTGACGTCGGCGATTTCCGGGTTGGCGATGAACACCGAGGAGGCTGGCGTCGGCAGACGAACCAGACGGCCCTCGTTCATCTCCACCGTCAGCCGACCGCTCAACGGCGATGACGCGGACGGATCGGTTTGTGCCGGTGCCGGTGCCGGCCAAAGTGTGGCGGCAGCGAGCAGGATGATGGCGATCAGACTGGTGCGTTTGGCCAACATTATTGCCTCTTGTCGAAGCGCTGCTCTTGGCTTTCTTTGCCGCGATTGACTTGAACGATATCTTGGTTCGTGCCGGACGGGCGCCAGATCAGGCGGCTGACCTCGGAATCCCAGGTGTATGTCTGGCCACGCTCCGGATCCAGTTCGGCCAGGGGTTCCCCCGAATTCACCAGGCTGTCCATTTCTGCGTCATCCTTGGCAAGGCTGCGAAGCGCCAGCGACAGGGCGCCCAAATCATTTGCCACGGTCAGCAGTTCGGTTTGCTTGGGTGTCAGCTCGAAAGTCGCGTTCTTGCCGACCTTCGCTTCACCGGTTTCATCATTTGTCGTCTGATCGATGGCCAGAACGCGCACGTTGCTCAGAATGGTTTCGCTCGCACGGCGGATCGTATCGCCGCGCGGGATCTGGTGCGTGAGAATGACGTCCACCCGGTCGCCCGGCTGGACGAAGCCGGCGATTCCCGAAGTCGCGTCGACACGCACGGACATGGCGCGAAAGCCGGGGCGCAGGACGGCCGCCAGGAAACCTCGTTCGCCGGCCTTGATGATACGGCCGCGGGCGATCGGCTCACCGGCTGAGATGCCGCGCCGGACCACAGCGCCGAGGACTTCCTCATCCGCGGCCGCTTCTTGAATCGCGGTCTCCTCGGGCGTGGCATGTTTCCGAACGATATATGTTTCGGGCAGAGCCTCGTCCGGCCAAGCCTGCCAGCGAACATTCTCTTTCTTGAGAAGCATTCCCGACGGCAAATCCTCATTGGCGACGAGAACGTACGTGCTGGCGGGCACGGCCTCCGCCACCGGTGCGGCGACCGTTTCAACCCGCTGGCTGTTCAGCCAGCTCCGCGCAAGCAAGCCCGTGCCCACGGTGATGAGCAGGGCCGCCACCACGAGAAGAATGTTCCTAACCGACATGGCCTTACTTTAACCGTAGTAGTGTAAATGCTACGTAAAGAGCAGCCACCGCGATGGCCGCCCCATAGGGCATTTGTTGCTTGCCGATCAAGGGGTCAGAAGCAGTCTGAAGGGCCAGAACCAAACTGGGTGCCTGGGCGAAGCGATGCTGCAGCCATATGAACAGGGCAATAACCCCACCGGCCAGCGTTGTCACAAACAGGAACGGGAAAAAGAGCTGTGGGCCGCCCCAAAGTGTCACCGCGGCGAACAGTTTGACGTCCCCGGCGCCGCAATAGCGCCTGGAATACATGAAGAACCCCACAATCAGCGCTGCACCGGCCAGGCCTGCCGCCGATAACCAGTCCACGGGCACCGGTGCGGCGAATACATAGGCCGGATAGAGCAGGGCCACCGCCAAGGCCAGGCGGTTCGGAATCCGAAAAGTCAGTATGTCGCTGACCGCGGCCCAGAAAACCAGCGCGGCAAAACACACGACCTCGAAATCGGCCACGAATGTGGAGGCAGGCATGGACTTTCTCGCACCACCACGAACAATCGAGGCCGGGGAGACGATGCTCCCCGACCCCAATTCGTTCGTAAGATTATCGGCAGCTCTCTTAGGTGGAGCTGTCGCCTCGTGTGTTACGCAACCGGCGCTGCTTACGGAGCAGGGGCCGTCGGGATAACGTTTTCCAACTCGCCGGAAACGAAGGTGAAAATGTTGTTCAACGAAGTGCCCAAGGCGCCGAGCGCGGTAATCGCGGCGACCGACACGAGCGCGGCGATCAGGCCATATTCAATGGCCGTCGCGCCGTCTTCGTCACGATAAAACGACTTCACATGCTTCAGCATGATATGGACTCCCTTTTAAGCGCATCAACGAGGGTAATATTTAGACCAAGCGGGTTAATGAAGTGTAAAAGAAATAATAAAACATTTTCATTAAAATACTATCTAAAGAAAATCAATGAAATCATGATGTAACAAAACAATATAAAATAAATAACCTCTCATATTTCTAATTTTTTCCTTTGATCGGCACGTCTATGCATGCGGTTTCATTGTCTGGCTGGCATATCAGCCATGGCCATCCGTTAAAAACACCCGGATTCGGCCGGAATATTTAGCGGCATGAGGCGGATCCGCGTCCGCCGGGGTTCCCGGATGGTCCTGGCTGACCTCCCGGCCATGCGATCACGGGCGGAGGCGGAGGAAGGCATTGGTTTTCCAGGGCCCGCCCGCCGATACCGGCAAACCCGCCGAAATCGTCGAGCGGACCAGAATCCTTTCATAAGAATACTTTAATCCCGATCCGGCATGGTGGGGGTCAGGCGTTCCGTGATCAGGGTCATGCGCCAAATCAACCAGCATGCAGGGCGGTCATAGTGTCTTCGCCGAACAAACTCGCTTTACCCGGTTGGTCGGATACCACGCGAAGGCTTGCCACGGATGAACCGGGCGTCGGCCTGGCTGTCCTCATTGCCAGCTTTCTGATTGTCGTGATTCAGGCGGGCGCGGTGGTTCGCGGGTTCGTGCCGGTCTTTGATGGCGGCCTCGTCGATACCGATGATTATATGCGTCTCGTTCGTGTCGAGCACTTGTGGCAAACTGGCGCCTGGTTTGATTCCGTCATTCCGCGGGTGGATCCGCCGGCCGGTCTGGAGTTGCACTGGACCCGGCCGATGGATGTGTTGCTCATGGCCGGTGCCTTGCTGGGGACGCCCCTGCTGGGATTTAAGTCGGCACTGTTCTGGTGGGGCTCGGCCATCAGTCCCGTGCTGCAAATTCTATCGGTGGCCACCCTGGTTTGGGCGGCCGCGCCGCTGATCACCCGCCGCTGGTTGCCACTGGTTGCATTGCTCTATGTGGCTCAGCCAAGCCTCATGCTCCGCTTCCTGGCGGGCCGTCCCGATCATCATAGCCTGCTCATCCTGCTGTTTGTCTTGACGCTCGGATTTGGCCTGCGCGTCGCCCAGAATCCGGACAAGCGGTCGAATGCGATCTGGGGCGGCTTGGTCGGCGCCATGGCCATCTGGGTGAGCGTCGAATCCCTGGTGAGCATGGTGGCGGTGATCGCGGCGTTCGCCTTATTCTGGCTCTTCAGCGACCGGCGGTTTGCACGGGCGCTGGTAGCCTATTCGGCCGGCCTGTGCGTCGGCGTGGCGATGGCCCTGTTGATCGATCGCGGTGTCTTCGGCGCCCTGGCCGTCGAGGCCGACAAGATATCCCTCCCGCATTTGGCCATGTTCGCCGGCAATGGCGTTGTGTGGTGGATGCTGGCCGGTGCCGAAGACCGCGGCTGGCTGGGCTTGGCCCGTCCATGGCGCGCGACGTGGGCCATGCTTGGCGCGGTGTCGGTGTCGGCGCTGCTGGTTTGGTTCTTTCCGCAGATCATTGCCGACCCCATGAATGCCGGGGGCGATCTCTACGTCCGTAAGCATCTGACCCATGTGTCCGAGATTCAGCCCGTGATCGCCTGGTCGGAGCTGACCGGTCAGTCCGCGGCATCGTCGATTGGGACAGCGTTTCTGTGGCTGGGCATTGCCCTGCCGGCCGTTCCCTGGCTGGTCTACCAATGCGTCGTCGGCCAGGTTTCAGAACGGCGGATGTGGCTCCTTCTGGGGGTTGCAGCCCTGGTGTTCGTGCCGCTGACGGCGTACCAGATTCGCTGGTCCACGTCGGCCCAAACCGTTCTTGTCCTGCCGTATGCGTGCTTGATGGCGGCCGTGGCGCAGCACCTTGCGGTGGCGTTGCCCGACAATCTTGTCCGTATCGTTCGGCCGTTCGTGATTATCGGAATGTGCGTGTGGGTTTTTGTGCCGAATGTTTTGGCCAACAGATTCAACGGCACTCCTAATTCCTTGAGTGATGGTGAAAACGCATGTCCGATCAACGGCTTAGAATCCACATTGAATGACCCAGCCGGTCTGGGGTCCCGTTCGATGAAAATTCTGGCCTTTATAGACTACGGTCCCGAGATCTTGTACCGCACACGCCATTCCGTTCTTTCGATCCCGAACCACCGGTACCAAGCCGGGTTCGCCGCGAGTTACCGCATCATGTCCACCGAAGACTTTTCGCTGGCCCGCACATGGATGCGCGAGAAATCTGTCGATCTGGTTTTGATTTGTATGAACGGATCGGACGAGACGTTTTACGAGTCTGAATCCGGCGGCCGGACTCTCGCCAGCGCGCTCAACGAAAATGCGCCGCCGCCCTTCCTGACCCCGATTCCATTGCCGGCAGAAGCCGGATCGATGCGGTTGTTCGCGGTCCGCCCCGACGCCTAGGCGGAGAGGGCGGTCACCCGCTTGGGCGTGTCCGCCGATTTGCCCTGTCGCCGGGCGTCATCCGCAGCGGGGTGCACCATCTCCAGGAGCTTGAGGAGTTCTTGCCGCGCCGCGACATGCGAGAGCGTGAATGTCTGACCGGTATCCTTGTCGCGCAGATCCAGCAAGGTCAGGCCGGAGAGAAACAGCTCGCGGTAAATCACGCGTTCGCTCAATCCCAGGCCGTCGCGGAAACCGATCTTTTTGGCCAGAGTATGCAGGATCTCGCCCATATTGCGCTTGTTGCGAGCGTCCAGCGGCGACAATCGATTGCGCACCACCAGCCATTCGATGGACCCGCCATCGTGATCTCGGCGCCGGCGACGCGCCTCGTTGACCATCTCGCTGTAGTGACTCAGGCGGACGATGCGCAGGCTGTCGGCCTCGATCTGCGCCAGGACATCGAGGTCGAGAAAGCTGTCGTTGAGCGGCGTGATCAGGATATCGGCGTTGGCATGGGCCAGCCGCGACAGATCGTTGTCGTGGCCGGGGGTATCGACGATCACATCATCGCAGGACGCCGTCAGCCGAACGAGCGCGGCCTCGAAGTCGTCCGCGGCCCCGGACCCTGCCGCGACGGTATGATGATCGGGAATGGGCAGGTCCAAACCCTTGCGGGTGGCGAAGTCACACCGGTTCTCGATATACCGGCTCAACGTGCATTGCGGCAAGTCCAAATCCAGGCTGCCGACCTTGCGGCCCGCGCTCATCAGTCCGACGATCAGGTGCATGGCGGTCGTCGATTTACCGGTGCCACCCTTGGCATTGCCCAGAACTATGACGCGGGCGCCGCCGCCGCGGCGCACGGGCGCACGGTGGATGGGGGCGCTTGGTGCGGTGTCATTCGGCACGGAAGCCCGGGGCACCTCCAGCCGTGGCGCGGTTGATGACGCGGGAACCCACTGGGGCAGGGGAGGTGTTTGCGGTTCCGCCGGCAGGGTAGATCCGGGCGGCGCGTAGGCGACGGCAAAATCCCAGGGCTTGGCGCTCCCGCCTCTGGCGAGCAGGCTGCCTAGCAAGGCGGAGGCTTTGAGCGCCGGCGAAGGGCCGTGGGCGCGCCGGACGATGGCTTGCATGCGGGCGATCAGTTCGCCCTTGTCGAAGGGCTTGGTGACATAGTCGTCGGCACCGATACCGAGGCCCTTGATCTTGTCTTCTTTCCGGTCGCTGCCGGAAAGGATCAGAACCGGCGTGACCACCTTGTTGGCCCGCAATTCGCGCAGCACCTTGTGCCCGTCCATGTCCGGCAGGCTCAGGTCGAGAAGGATGATGTTGAAACGCTCCTTGCGCGCGAGCTCGATGCCGCTTTCCCCCGTGTCCGCGCGCACGCACGTATAGCCCTGGGAGTCGAGAATCAGGGCAATGCTTTGACTGACCGACGGATCATCCTCTACGACAAGTGCATGCATGGGCATATTGGCCGCGCTCGGCGCTCACCCGCGCCCAGGCTTGGCGGCGTGTCCTAGGATGAGAAAACCGTGGTCCAGGTGAACGGGCCCGGCCCGCCGTTCCCATCGGTGTCGTGAGGGGCCGTCCGGGGGCGCTTGCGCTTGTGGAAGGGTGTCTTGCGCGGCCGTTCCCGCTTGACCCCGCTGACGGACCGCCCCGGATCGCTGCCGTCTTCCACAAGTTCGGTCAGCGGGCGGGTCAGGATGGCGGGTAACCTGCCGTAGTCCTCGAACAGATAGGGATCGGCCGGTGCTGCCGTGTCCGCGGCCTCTGCCTCCGGGGCTGTTCTGTCCTCGATCGCCACGCTGGGGGTGGCGTGCAGCGGCTCGGCTGCGGGCTTGCGCACGAATAGCTCGAGCGCATCGAGAATGGCCAGCAGAACGGGTTTGAGTTCTTCGGTCACGCCGGCCCGCGCCTCGCGGCGTACCGTTTCAAGATCGAGATTCAGCGGCGAGAGCTTGATATTCTCGACCTGATTTTGCAGAAGCTGCCGAAGTTCCAGCTCGCGTTCCTGATTCTGCAGCAGGGTGTCGATCCGATCCATCAGCCGCTCGTTCTCGCGCGCCAGTTGATCGAGTTTGGCGTGCTGCAGGTTGAACAGAACTTGCCACGGCGCCTCGATGCCGCGTGTATGCGGACCGGGAATATCGGCCGCCGTCAGTGTATCCAACAGCTCCGGCGTGGTGTGGCCGCTCTCCGCGGGAGCCGCATCCGAAGCTTGGTTTTGGGCGGGAGTCTGTTGAGCGGATTCCGGAGCGGACGTGAAGGCACTGTACCAAGACCCCTCGGGCTGTTGGGCGTGAGTGGTCTCGGTCGTTACATCGGCTGACAACGCTGGCGTAGGCATGGGGCTTGGCTCTCGAGTTAGGTGCGGGCGCTAGCCGATGGGCCCCGGTCGGTGCGCCGCGCGATTACGATTTTGCCGCCGTTGGTGTATTGGCGTTCTCCATGGCAGCAGGGCTCTCTTTGATGGTCAGACAGCTGATGCCTCGCGATTGCAAAGCGGAGCAAAGCTGATTGGCCGCCGTCTTGGACGTGGGTTTGGTGCGCAAGCGGAAGTACACGCCTTTCTCCATGCCCAGATCTGTCCGGCGGATGACTGGATCTATATTTTCCAGTAAATCCAATGCATTAGCGCGGATTTGCAGCCAACCGTCCTGGGCCCGCTCCTCGCTGCGGAAGGCGGCCAGCTGGACCGAATAGGCATCCTCATCGCCCAACTCGCCGGTCAGGCTCGCCATCTGCGTTGCGTCCAGGGTCGCCGGGGCGAAGGTGGGTTGCGGCGCCATGGTCGCATCCGCCGTCACAACGGGCTGCAGGGTTGCCGTCGGCACCGGCGCATAACTGGGTGGAGATTCAACCGTCGCCGTGAGGGTCGGCCTCGGAAATATCAAGAGGGGAACATTTTCCGTTACTTCCTCGGGCGGCCGCGTATCTTCCTCGGCAGCGGCTTCGCTCGTCTCGCTGCTGGAATCGGAGTCGAGGTAGACCGGCATATCGCCAGCGGTGATTTGCGTGCCATCGGGCATCGGCTGCAGTGCCCCGGCCAGCATGACCGGCTCCTCCGGAATCGAGGGCGGCTCGGCGTGCGCTTGCGGCGGCGTTTCGCTGGGGGAGACATCGGCAAGCGGCTCGGCCTGTACCTCCGGCTTGGTCATCGCCGGGTATTCGGTGTCCGTTGCCGCACTGGCAATCTGCGCCGACCCGGCCGGCATCGCCGGATTGGAGTGCGGTGCGAAGTGCGGTTCGGACATGGCTACCGCCGTGGCGCTCTGCGCGGCCTGGGCGATGTTCTCGGCCAGATGCAGGTTGCGGATGGTGGTGGCATTGGCGGTCGGATCCGCGGCCGCGGCCTGCAATATGGCCAAGCCCTCCGCGTGCCTGCCGTCAAGCACCAGGACCAGACCGAGATTGTTCCGCAACGGGATATCCGTGGGCGCGACCTTCAGTCCGCTCTCGAATGCCAGTCGGGCGGCTTCCTGGTTGCCGAGCATGCTGTTGGCGATACCGAGGGCGTTGTACACCCGCACGTCGTTCGGATTCTGGCTGAGGGCAAACTGCAACTCCTGGAGCGCCAGGTCGTGCCTCCCCATGGCAACGTATGTCTTGCCCAACCGGTAGCGCGCTTCGGCATGATGCGGCGTTTGCTCCAGAATCATCTGGTACGCGGCGACGGCCTGCGGCAGGCGCTCCATTTTGGTGAAGATCTCGCCCAGCTTCAGCAGCGGTTGCGGATCATAGGGCGCGAGGTGGTGAGCGCGTTCGCAGATGCTGGCGGCGGTCACAAGCTCGCTGCTGTTCTGCAACTTGTCGCAATAGAGCAACAGCTGCTCAACACCGCCATCGTTCCGGCTGGTTTGCACAACCGGAGGAGTGGTGCTTTGGGGAGTCGTGCTGGCGCAGCCCGCGGTCACGAGCACCGCGCCAAGCGCTACAGCGACCTTCTGTGGCCGCTTTCGAGCGTGCGTCCGTTCCATGACATTCTGCCTCTTGAACCTAAGCGACATAAAAGCTCGTTTTCTATTAGAATTCGTTAACTTATCCGGATTTTCGGGCGAATTCTTAGGGGGCCCGATACACGTGGCACAGAACGTGATCGATGTCCGTCTGGTCGTTGCTGAACGGCAAGGCAAAGGCGCCGTACCGGATGCTCCTGCTAAGTGACGGAAAGCTCTCGGTATCTTGCATCGGCCGGCGGTCCCGCGCCGCATCGGCGGCCAGGGTCATCAGCCATTCCAGCATCATCGGCGACAATTCCATGGTCGCCTGAGACCCGCCGCCCCCCAGAGCCGGCGCGCCGGTTTTGGATGGGCCAAAGATCTTTTCCGGCTCCAGCACCTTGGAGCCGCTGCGGCAGCGCATCAGGATGCTATTGGGCCAATCGGCGGCTATGCGCGGCTGGTCCAGATCGGTCGTCGAGGGATAGCGACGGTTGCCGCGCAGGCGCAGCCAGTAGGAGACAATTCCTTCCGGCCGGACGGGTTCCGGCTCCGGTGGCGGTGTCTGCGCCCGCGCCGGGGTTGGCGACGGGGTTGGCGACGGGGCTGCGACCGGGGTTGGCGCCGGGGGCAATGGGGCATTGGTGCGCTTGGGCACGGCCGCGGCCGGCAGTTTGGGCACGGTTGGCGGTTTAAGCCCGGTCGACGGGGTCCCAGTCGATGGGGTCTCAAAGGCCGGTTTCATCACCGCTGGACGTTCGCCCTGGCCGGTGCGGGCGTACCGGGCAATCCCCGGCGATGTCAGGGCCGTCGGGGCCGCCGACACCGTGGGTGACGCGGCAACGGGCGCCCGCCGGCCCGGATCGCTCCTGTGTACCGCCGCGGGCGTCGCGGCCACGGGTGGCACAGCCACCGGCGGCACGGCGGTCGGCGGTACGGGCGCGGGTGGAACCGCCACGGGCGCCGCCGTCACGGGTGGCTTGGCCACTGGCGGTGCGCTCACCGGCGGTTTGGGCGGGGCGGCCTTGGGTGGCTGGGCGACGGGCGCCGCCGCAACGGGTGGCGCATCGACCGGCGACGCGGCGACTGGCGACGCGGTGACTGGTGGTGCCTTCGGGGGCGGTACGGCCGCAGTTGGCGCGGCCACAGGCGGCTCGGCGGGAGGGATTTGGGCGGGTGCGATCGCAGCCGCCGAGGGAGCGGGGGCCGTCAATTTTTGGGCCGGTGCCGGCCGCTCCTGCCGCGCCGCAACCGGGGCCGGCGCGGGTACCGATGGTGCCGTTCCCAGCAGCCGGTTCTTGGGCGGCATGCGGCGGCGGATTTGGATCGACATGAGCGAGCCGGCCGGCGCCAGCCCGGACTCTCGCTTCAGGCCAGATCCGCCGTCATTCGGGCCGTCATTCAGGCCGCCGTCCAGGCCACTATCGGGACTGAGTGGATCCACCGTCCGTCTCCGCACCGATGGGTTGTCCGGGTTCGCGCCGGTTGCCGGTGTCCTGTCTGCCCAGCGCGCCGTTGACCGAGGCATGTCCGCCGATTGATCCGGGTCCGTCGCGCTCTAAAAACTCGTCGAGAGCTTGAAGGAGCAGGCTTTGCATGGAGCGTCCGGTGCGCGAGGCCTCGATACGCAAACGCAGGTGGCGGCCCCGGTCCAGGCGCAGCGACATGCGCTTGCGCCGGTCGCGATCATGGCGCGGCCCATCGGCATGCCGATAGGAAGGGGTATGTCCGTTCCAGGCATCCTCCGACGGTAAACGCAACGGCTCCTTGGCGCGCCAGAGGGGCGGGGCAGGTGAAGGCGGCGGCGCCGATGGTATCGGCCCGGCCGAACGTGGCGGGCTGATCAGGGTCGGTTGAGCTCGGCCCTTGCGTGTGAGCAGGGTGCTCGTGAGATTTGCGGGTTTCATGGGAGGGTTAGGCGGACTCGCTGCGCGGGCCGGCATAGACGGCCGATCCTGGCCGCGCCACCACACCGGCACCAGCGGCTTGCGCCGGCACCGGACGCGCGGTGCGCGCCAGCCGGTCAGCCAAGTAGTCCCAAAGCTGGGCGATTTCCTCGCTGGAGCGCGGGTTGCACGCCAGTTCCATGACGGTCCGCCCGTCGATCATGCTGGCCGCGAATTCCGTCCGGTGATGAATGGTGATCGGCGCCACCGTGCCATGTTGCGACAGGGCAATGGCGGCTTCCGCCGTGATCCGGGCGCGCGGCGTGGCGCCATTGACCACGAACACCAGCGGCTTGCCCACGTTCTCGACCAGATCCACGGTGGCCCCGGCGGCGCGCAGGTCATGGGGGCTGGGGCGCGTGGGAATCACCACCAGGTCGCACACGCGGATAACCTGCTCGATGGTCGCGGTGATCGCTGGCGGGGTATCGAAAATGACCAGCTCGACACCCAGATCGCGCATCTTCTGCAGGTCTTCGCCGAGGCGAGAGATGAAGGTTTGCGCGAACACCGGTGTTTCGGACTGGCGGGCATTCCACCAATCGGAAAGGCTGCCTTGCGGATCGGTGTCGATGATCGCCACCGGACCGGCGCCGGCCCGCTCGGCCTGGACGGCGACATGCCCGGCCAGCGTGGTCTTGCCGGAGCCACCCTTCTGCGAGGCAAAGGCTATGATGCGCATGTGTCTCTCGCTCCCAAACTGTGCGACCGCGCACGCGTGTTTGCCGGCGGTACGCGCCGTGCCCAGGCAATGCACCGAAGCAAAGAGATCCGCGGCGTGCACTTCTGCGGATTTCGGTGCTGTGACAAACAGATACGTGGCGCAATGCTACGCGGATAAATTAGCGGAGAAGGGTGAAAACAAAATTAACGAACAAATCGCAGTAGAAATTAGTATTCGAGATAAAGTAAGTAGTATTGTATTTGAGTTAAAAAATGAGCATTTGGCGAGATTTCAATTAAATATCAATTGTACTTATAAGAATAGCTCAGCGCTCTATTTAATCCGCTCCGGCCTGAGTGGCGATGACGACCTGGGGTCCAGCAATCATCCGGGGCGCGTCACTTCAACCGGCGGTTTGGCCGATCGGTGGGATGGGAGGCGAAGAAGCGGCCGGCGGGACGCAGCCGGGCCGGGCGGCTCAGACGTGGAAGCTTTCGCCGCAGCCGCAACGGCCTTTTTCGTTGGGGTTGGTGAAGACGAACCCGGTCTGGAACTTGTCCTCGACATAGTCCATTTCAGAGCCGATCAGGAACATGGTCGCCGTGGGGTCGATGAAGATCTTGACCCCTTTGCTCTCGATCACATCCTCGAACTTGCGCCGGTCTTCGGCGTATTCGACGAAATAGCTCATGCCGGAGCAACCGCGCGACTTCACCCCCACGCGCAGGCCCAGGACCGGCTTGTCCGTCCGGGCCATGAGCTGGCGGACCCGCTCGGCAGCGGCATCCGTCACGGTGATCAACTGGGGGCTCACGGTTGTATTCAAGGCATCCTCATCAGTCAGCGGCCCGCGTCCGGGGGTGGGACCTTCCCCTAATATAGGCTCAGAACATGCCTAAAGCGAGCCTTGCGTCTGCCGACATGCGCTCAGGGGTCCAGGCCGGTTCCCAGACCAGGTGGACCTCGACCGTGCCGACCCCGGGCACCGCGGCCACGGTTTCCGCCACTTGCCCGGGCATTTCCCCGGCCACCGGGCAACCCGGGGCGGTAAGCGACATTTCGATATCCACCGACCCGTCCTTGGCTATGGTCAAATTGTATATCAGGCCCAGTTCATAAAGGTTTACCGGGATTTCCGGGTCATAGACCGTCTCCAAGGCGGCAATCACGGCCGCCTCCGTCGCGATCGGGCCGGCATCCGGGAGCAGGGCGGTACCGGCGGTGGCCGTGTACTCCTGCCCCGGGGGGGTGCCAAAACCTGCGAAACTATCATCCGGATTCATGCTTCCAACCGCTTATTCGGTGGTTACGTCGTTGTCGCCCGCCAAGGCCGCATTCAGGGTATGCCAGGCCAGGGTGGCGCACTTGACCCGCATGGGAAACTCGCGCACGCCGGAGAGAACGCTCAGGCGATCCAGATCCTCATCATCACCGGCACCGGCTTCGCCGTCCTTGGTGCACATCCGGTGAAAGCGGGTGAACAGGGCCTGCGCCTCGGCCTCGGTCTTGCCCTTGAGCACCTCGGTCATCAGCGAGGCGGACGCCACCGAGATGGCGCAGCCCTTGCCCTCGAAAGCCACGTCGCGGATGACACCGGCATCGTCGACGGTGGCATGCACCACCACTGAATCGCCGCATATGGGGTTGTGGCCGTGGCCATGGCGGTTGGCGTCCGCCGGTTTGCGCAGATTCCGCGGATTGCGGCCGTGATCCAAGATCACCTCTTGGTAGAGCTCGCGCAAATCATTCTGCATGCCGGTCAGCCAAAAATCTCGTGTACGGATTCCAAGGCCTGCGCCAGCACATCGACCTCCTCGCGGGTGTTGTACAGCGCCAGGGAGGCGCGCGCCGTCGCGGCGACGTCCAGGCGTTGCATCAACGGTTGCGCACAATGATGTCCGGTGCGCACCGCCACGCCGGCCCGATCGACGATGGTGCCGATATCGTGCGGATGAGCGCTGTCCATGACGAAGCTGACGATGCTGGCCTTCTCGCGCGCCGTGCCGAGGATGCGCAGGCCCGGCACGCGCGCCAACCTCGTCTCGGCATAGGTACGCAGGCCATGTTCGTGGGCGGCGATCGCGTCTTGCCCCAGGCTCAGGACATAGTCGATGGCGGCGCCCAGGCCGATCACCTCGACTATCGGCGGCGTTCCGGCCTCGAAGCGGTGCGGCGCCGCCTTGAAGGTGGTTTTCTCGAAGGTGACTGAGGCGATCATCTCGCCGCCGCCCTGATACGGCGGCAGGGCATTCAGCAACTCGCTCTTGCCATACAGCACGCCGATGCCGGTCGGGCCATAGAGCTTGTGCCCGGTGAAGATGTAGAAATCGGCGTCCAGGGCGCGCACGTCGACCATCATGTGCGGCACCGCCTGACAGCCGTCGAGCAGCACCGGGATATTGCGGGCATGCGCCCGTGCGATCACCTGCTTGACCGGCACCACCGTCCCCAGGGCGTTCGAGACATGGGTGACGGCCACCAGCCGGGTGCGTGGGCCGAGCAACGCCTCATACTCGTCGAGCAGGAAATTGCCGGCATCGTCGATGGGCACGATACGCAAGATGATCCCCAGGCGATCACGCAGCATCTGCCAGGGAACGATGTTGGCGTGGTGCTCCAAGGTCGAAATGATGACCTCGTCGCCGGGCCCCATGTGGGCGCTGGAAAAGCAAGTGGCGACCAGGTTGAAGGCTTCGGTGGCGTTACGGGTGAAGACGATCTCGTCGGCGCTGCCCGCATTGAGGAAACGGGCGACCTTTTCGCGGCCGGCCTCGAAGGCATCGGTGGTCAGTTGGCTCATGCGGTGCACGCCGCGGTGCACGTTGGCATAGCAGGTCTCATAGGTGTTGCTCATGGCCTCGATCACCTGGCGCGGCTTCTGCGCGCTGGCGGCTGAATCGAAATAGACCAAAGGTTGGCCAAAAACCTTCTGCGACAGGATTGGAAAATCGGCGCGCACGCGGGCCACGTCGAAGGCGGCCAGCGAGTTGTCACCGGGTGCGGCGGCGATGCGGCTGGTGGCGGCTTCGCTCATGGCTATGGCCGTACCGAGCGTGACAACCAGGCGCCGACGCTGGCGATCAGGGCCGGGCACAGACCCTCGGCGGCGATGCGCCGGATGCTGTCGGTCAGGAACGCCTCGATCAGCATGTGCCGGGCCGTGGCCTCGGGAATGCCGCGCGAGCGCAAATAGAACAAGGCGCCATGGTCCAGATCGCCGGCGGTGGCGCCGTGGCTGCACTTCACGTCGTCGGCGTAAATCTCCAGTTCCGGCTTGGCGTCGATCTCGGCCTGGTCGGACAGCAGCAGCGCCTTGCTCAACTGGTGGCCATCGGACTTCTGCGCGTGCGGGTGGACGACGATGCGGCCCTGGAAGACGGCCCGCGCCTTGTCGTCGATGACACCCCTGAACACCTCGCGGCTGGAGGTGTGCGGTGCTTCGTGTTCGATGGCCGTGGTGATGTCGCAATGCTGCTCTCCGCGCAACATGTAGGCGCCGTTCAGATGGCATTCAGCGCCCGGGCCGGTCATGCGCACGGCCACCTCGTGGCGCGCCAGGCGGGCCCCGGTCGACAAGATGAAGCCGTCGAAGAAGGCATCCCGTGCCAGGCGCACGTGGGCGGTGGCGATATGGAAGGCATCCGCATCCTCGGCCTGCACCTTGTAATGGTGCAAGGCGGCGCCTTCGCCCACCTGCACCTCGCCGACGCTGTTGGCCAGATAGGGGCCGGCGCCCAGGCCGGCGTGATGTTCGATGACGGTGGCGCGGGCGCGCGGCTCCAGGACAATCAGATTGCGCGGATGGAAGGCGCGCGGCGTATCCGGGGCGGCGCCGATGTAGATCACCTCGATGGGCATGGGAACGGTCACGCCGGTTTCGATGCGCAGGACCAGGCCGTCGCGCATCAGCGCCGTGTTGAGTGCCAGCATGGGCTGCACGTCGTTGCCGGCGATGCATCCCAAAGTATCTTCCAGCGCCGCCGGATCGCGGGCCAGCAGATCGGCCAAACTGCCGGCCTGCACGCCCTTGGGGAGGTTGTCGAGCAGGGACAAATCGGCCCGGAAGGCACCGTTGACGAAGACCAGACGATGGCCCCCCTGGCCGTGCGGCAGCAACGTCGGCAGACTGTCGATGCTGATGGCCCCATCCGCGGAATGGGAGAAGTCCAGTTTCTTCATCGGCCGCAGGCTGGTGTACTTCCAGCTCTCGGCGTGGGGCGTCGGCAGGCCGCTGGCGGCAAAGCCGGCGATGGCGGTCTCACGCAACGCGCACAGCCAGGGCAGGGCACCGCCCGGCAGGTCGTCCCGGCTGGCGCCGTACTGATCGACGAAGGAGAGGGTTGGGGTGGTGGTGTCCATCAGCTTAGGCCGCCGCGCCGGTGAAGGCCGCATAGCCGTCGCGCTCCAGCTCCAGGGCCAGCTCCTTGCCGCCGGAACGGACCACGCGCCCCTGCGCCAGAACGTGCACGTGATCGGGCACGATGTAGTCGAGCAGGCGCTGATAGTGGGTGATCACCAGCATTGACCGGTCCGGCCCGCGCAGCGCATTGACTCCATCGGCCACGGTCTTCAGTGCGTCGATGTCCAGGCCGCTGTCGGTTTCGTCGAGCACCGCCAGGGCGGGCTCCAGCACGGCCATCTGCAACACCTCGTTGCGCTTTTTCTCGCCGCCGGAAAAGCCGGTGTTCACGGCGCGCTTCAGCAGTTCTTCCGTAACCCCCAGCTCCTTCATTTTCTGGCGCACAAGGCGCAGGGACTGCATGGCATCCAGGAGTGGCTCGCCACGGTACTGGCGCACGGCATTGAGCGCCTCTTTCAGGAACGTGGTGTTCGGCACGCCGGGAATCTCGACCGGGTACTGGAACGCGAGGAACAGGCCTTCGCCCGCACGCACTTCCGGCGACATGGCCAGGATGTCGCGGCCCTTGAACAGGATTTCGCCCTCGGTGACCTGATAGCCCTCGCGCCCGGTCATCACATAGGCCAGGGTGCTCTTGCCCGACCCGTTCGGTCCCATGATCGCGTGTACCTCGCCCGGGGCGATCGACAGATCGACTCCGCGAAGGATCTCCTTGCCATCGACGGTCGCGTGCAGGTTCTTGATTTCAAGCATATATTTCGCTTTTCCTTGGCTTTTCTTCGCGCTCTTGCCGGTCATCCGACGCTGCCTTCAAGGCTGATCCCCACCAGCTTCTGCGCCTCGACGGCGAATTCCATTGGCAACTGCTGCAACACCTCGCGGCAGAAGCCATTGACAACCAGGGCCACCGCGTCTTCTTGGCTGATGCCGCGCTGGCGGCAATAGAACAACTGGTCCTCGCTGATCTTCGATGTGGTCGCCTCGTGCTCGACCGTGGCCGAACGGTTCTTGCTCTCGATGTAGGGCACCGTGTGGGCGCCGCACGCATCGCCGATGAGCAGCGAATCGCATTGGGTGTGATTGCGCGCGCCGGCCGCCTTAGCCGAGATGCGCACCAGGCCGCGATAGGTCTGCTGCGCCCGTCCCGCCGAGATGCCCTTGGAGACGATGCGCGAGCGGGTGTTGCGGCCGAGGTGGATCATCTTGGTGCCAGTATCGGCCTGCTGCCGGTTGTTGGTGATGGCGATGGAATAGAACTCGCCCACCGAATTGTCGCCTTGCAGGATGCAGCTTGGATACTTCCAGGTAATGGCCGAACCGGTTTCCACCTGGGTCCAGGATATCTTCGAGTTCACGCCGCGGCAGGCGCCGCGCTTGGTAACGAAGTTGTAGATGCCGCCGCGTCCCTCGGCATCGCCGGGATACCAGTTCTGCACCGTGGAATACTTGATCTCCGCATCGTCCAGGGCGATCAGTTCGACCACCGCCGCATGCAGCTGGTTTTCGTCGCGCATGGGCGCCGTGCAGCCCTCCAGGTAGCTCACGTACGAGCCGGCGTCGGCGATGATCAGGGTGCGCTCGAACTGCCCGGTATTCGCGGCGTTGATACGGAAATAGGTGGACAGTTCCATGGGGCAGCGCACGCCCTTGGGGATGTAGACGAACGAGCCGTCGGTGAAGACCGCCGAATTCAGGCAGGCATGCTTGTTATCGCCGGCCGGCACCACCGATCCCAGATATTTCTGCACCAGGGCCGGGTGCTTCTGCACCGCCTCGGACATGGAACAGAAGATGATGCCCTTCTCCTCCAGCTTGCCCTTGAAGGTGGTAGCGACCGATACGCTGTCGAACACCGCGTCCACGGCAACCCCGGCCAGCAGTTCCTGCTCCTTCAGCGGGATGCCCAGCTTTTCATAGGTGCGCAGCAGTTCCGGATCGACCTCGTCCAGGCTTTTCGGCTTGGAGCCCGACTTGGGCGCCGAATAATAATAGGCGTCCTGATAGTCGATGGCCGGGAAGTCGACGTTGGCCCACGTCGGCTCGGCCATGGTCGGCCAGTGGCGGAAGGCCTTTAGCCGCCACGCCAGGAGCCACTCCGGCTCCTCCTTCTTGCGCGAGATCAGGCGGACGATATCTTCGCTCAGGCCCTTGGGCGCGGTATCGGATTCGATGTCGGTGATGAAGCCGTACTTGTACTTCTCCGCCGCGATCGCCCGAACCTGTTCCGCCGTTTCCACGTTCGCCGCCATTCAACAGAACTCCAATCAAACAAAAATCTTAGAAAAACGTACCAATCAATTGATTCGTCCGAAATCAGTCGTACCCGGCTCTGTGGTTTTTTCAGTGGCGGGCGGGGCAAACGGCAGTACGACAACTGCCATGTCGGCCAGGGTGACTTGTGACAGGGCGCCGTGAATGGCGCGGTTGACCTTGTTCCAATTGCCGCGCATGGGGCACAGGGATTCCACATCGCAGCCATCCGCCGATCCATCGACGCAAGCGGTCAAGGCAATCGGTCCTTCGAGGGCCTGGATGATCTCGGCCACCGTGATCGCCTCGGCCGGGCGCACCAGGGTATAGCCTCCCGCCGCACCGCGGCGGGAGGTAATCAACTGGCCATTCGCCAAGGCGTTCAAAAGCTTGGCCACCGTGGGCAAGGGCACGGCGGTCTCCTGGGCGATTTGCGGTGCCGTGCGCATCTGGTCCGGCCGCCGGGCCATCTGGCTCATCACCACCACCGCATAATCGGTCAGCCGATTAAGCTTGAACATGCCATCCTCCAAACCGGAGTAAATCAGTCTGGTTTGTAGATATTGGGTATCCGGGCGGAAATCAAGGTGAATTCATACCCATTCACTCAGTATGGTTAACGAATTGCGCAGATGCTGCCTGCCGCGCCCGTACCGATCATTGGGCCGATCAATCGCTTGTGACAGATCGTGTGTGGTGGTTGGGGTGCTGGCGTGGCTAATGTTTGCTTTACCAATGCGCGCGATGGTCAGCCGTGGGCGGGCCGGTAACCGCGATTTGAGGGCGACAATGGCGGAAAACGAACACATGCGGAATCCGCGCCGATGCGCCATCGCCACGGGTCTGCTGATCTTGACGATGGCCGCCGGTTCCGGATCGGCGCAAGAGCCGGTCAGTCCGGCGAAGCCGACGCGGCATTTCCGAGTGGAGCGGCCGGCAGCCCTGACCGGTGCCGACGCGCTCACGATCTACAACCGCATTCTGGACGATATGGTCGCCGGATACCGCCTCTCCGGAGTGCCTTATGCCGAGGGTTACCGTCTCTGGCGGCGCTACAACACCGTGCCCTACCGGTCCAGTCAGCACGGCGAGCGTTTCGTGAACAACTACACCAATAGCATCGCCGGCGACTATCGACTGTTCGAGGCCGCCGGCAATCTGCCGCCCGGCTCGATCCTGGTGAAGGACAGCTTTGCCGTGACCGCTAATGGCGATGTCTTCAGCGGCCCGTTGTTCGTCATGGAAAAGATGGCAACCGGCTTCAATCCGGAAAGCCGGGATTGGCGGTATGCCATGTACATGCCCGACGGCAGCCTGTTCGGCACGACCAATGGCGAAGGCAGCGCGCGGGTCGAATTCTGCATTGCCTGCCACAAGGAGGCCGGGCACGAACACGACCACCTCTTCTATGTGCCCGAGCGTTACCGGGTTCGCTTCCTCAACTGATCCGGCCTATCACGAGAACGTGACGCGCAGTGATTCCACGGGGAAACCCGTGCGGAGTTACAGTCGATTCGAATTCAATCGATCCGCGCCATCAACAAGATCGGGGTCCGGCGCACCATCCGGCAGGATGCGAGTGAGGGCCACGGTCCGGGAGGGAACCCATGCAGACCAGCAAACGAATTCTACTATCGACCACAATGGTACCACTCGTAGTCGCGGCAGGTGTCGCCATCACCGGCGTGACGATGACCGGTGTGGTGCGCGAGAATCCGGCGGCGGCCCAGTGCGCCCCCAAGAAGGCCAATCCGTGCAATCCCTGTAACCCCTGCGCCGCCAAGAACCCATGCAATCCCTGCAATCCGTGCGCGGCGAATAATCCCTGCAATCCGTGTGCGGCCGGCGGCGGTGCGGCCAGCAATGCCTGCGCCGTGCCGCGCCTGCAAACGGCGGCCAAGGCCAACCCGTGTGCGGCGGCCAAGCCCAATCCCTGCAACCCATGCGCGGCCAAGAACCCGTGCAATCCATGTGCGGCCAAGAATCCGTGCAACCCCTGCAATCCCTGCGCCGCGAAGAATCCGTGCAACCCGTGCGCCGCCAAAAACCCGTGCAATCCGTGCGCGGCCAGCAATCCCTGTAATCCCTGTGCGGCCGGCAATCCGTGCAATCCGTGCGGGGCTGCGAGTCCGGTGGAATTGACCGATGCCGAGGCCGTGAAGGTTTACGACTGCCTGGCGAAAGAGCTGAAGGCGGCCTATGCCAAGTCCGACAACAAGGTGGCCGTTACCTACGCGTCGTTTACGCGCTACAGCCGTCAGCCATACGTATCGGGCACCCATGGCAACCGCTATGTCCAGAACTTTGCCAACGATACCGGTCGCGCCTATGGCAACTATGAGAAGGCGGGTGCCATGCCGGCAGGTACCGCCTTGGCGAAGGACAGCTTCTCGGTTGCGCCGAACGGCCAGGTCTCGATCGGGCCGCTGTTCGTCATGGAGAAGATGAATGCCGGGTTCAATGCGGAAAGCGGCGATTGGCGCTATACCATGATCATGCCCAACGGCGCGGTTTTCGGCACCACCAAGGGCGCCGGCGCCGACAAGGTGGCGTTTTGCATCGGCTGTCATATCTCCGTGGCACCCGATGCGGATTCGATGATGTTCCTGCCCGAGGAGTACCGGGTTTCCCGTTAAGTCCGGCCAAGCGGGACAAGACGGCGATGCGGCCCCTGCACCGCGTCGCCGTTTTTGTCTGGATGATAGCGATTGCGTTTCCCTTTCCGGCCGTCGCCGAATTCGCCGATGGCCTGGCCGCCTTCGATGCGGGTGACTATCGTGCCGCCATCGCGGCGTGGCGGCCGCTGGCGGAAAGCGGCGACAGCGACGCCCAGGTGGCCCTGGCTGGGTTGCATCGTGCCGGCCACGGCGTGCCCGCCGATGCCGTGGAAGCTATGCACTGGTACCGGCTGGCCGCCGAAGCGGGGAACCCGGTGGCGCAACTCAACCTCGGTGACGCGTATGCCCAGGGCATCGGCGTCGCGGCCGACCCGGTCAGTGCCTATGTTTGGCTCAGTCTGGCTGCGGCGCACGGCCGGCAGTGGCCCGAGAGGCGCCGACTGGAGATCGCACATACCATGAGCAGTGCGCAGATGGCCGAGGCTCGGGCACGCCTGGACCGTTGGCGCGCCGAGCATTAGACGACGGAGTCTTGCCGCTTCCACCGGTGCAACGGAACGGCCAAAACCGCGCCGCCCAGGCTCAAGCCCGCCATGGCCAGAAAGGCGCTACCCTCATTGATCCCATAGAGCCAGCCGGCCAGAAGCAGAGCCAGCCCGATGCCAATGCCGCCGGCCGCCGCCGAGTAAAGCCCTTGCGCGGTGGTCGCCAGGTTTGGCGGCGCGGCGCGGGTAACCAGATGCATGGCACCGAAATGCGCCGCGCCGAAGGTTGCCCCGTGCAAGAGTTGCACGGCGATCAGGGCGGTCAGGTCCGTGGTGATGCCAAGAACCGTCCACCGCACCATGCCGGCCAAGCCGGCGATGAGCAGCAGCACGACCGGCCCGGTCCGCGCGTAGATCGGCGCGGAAACGGCAAAGAAGATCACCTCGGCGATCACCCCCTCGGCCCACAACGCGCCGATCAGCATGCCGCTCAGCTCCGCCGCCCGCCAGTGAATGGCGGAGAAGGCATAGTACGTGGCGTGGCTGGCTTGCAGCAGCGTGGCCGTGGCGAGGAACAACAGGAAATGCCGGTCGCGCAGCAAAACGCCCGGGCTGAGCCGGACACCGCCGAGCGCCGTTGCCGGCTGGCGCGGCAAGGTCGCGACCGTGATCATTCCCGCGACCAGTACCCCCAGAATCATGACCAGGATCAAATCCGGGTAGCGGTCCGTCAGCAGGCCGCCGGCGCCGAGCACACCGACCACGAAGGCCAGCGATCCCCACAGGCGGACACGGCCATAATCCATGTTCTCGCGCATGACCGCCGCCATGGTCAGGCTTTCGCTGATCGGCATCATGGCGCTGAAACAGATGCCCATCGGCAGGCTGACCAGCAGGATCGGCCAGAAACCTTGGGTAAAGAAAAACAAGGCGAAGCACGCGGCGGCGATCGTCACCAGTGCCGCCAGCACCGTGCGCGGTTGTCCGACCCGGTCCGAGATTTGCGCGATGAGCGGTGTGGCGCCAACCTTGACCCAGGCGGTAAGTGCCAACAGCAGGCCAATTTGCTCCGGCGTCAAACCGCGGCCACCCAGCCAGATCGGCCAGTACGGCAACTGGATACCTATGGCCAGAAACAGGGCGCCATAGAAGGCCGCGTATGGCGCGGCGGCGGCAATGGAGGACCTCATGGATGCGTCCCGACTCGGATCGACAATGGCCGCGCAGCATACCTGGACCCAGCCGCCCGTCCAGTGCTCGCCGCATCGCGCGATCTGCTATAACCGCGCTGTTGCGGGCCGGGTGAAAGGGGGCGAGGATGGTTTCATGATCGGCAAAATCTTGACCCCGCGTGAGTTGATCGTCGGCGGCGGCGCGATCAAGGAGCTGCCGGATTTGCTGGCGCGCCTGGGCCTTCGCCGGCCGCTGATCGTCACCGACGCGCACCTGATCGAGATCGGCAAGCTGGCCATTGTCACCGACTTGCTGGATCGGGCGGCGATGCCGTGGGCCGTGTTCTCGGAGATCACCGGCGAGCCGGATACGGATACCGTCGATGCCGGGCTGGCCGCGCTCAAGGCCGGCGATTTCGATTGTATGATCGCGCTCGGCGGCGGCAGCCCCATGGACACGGCGGTGCTGGTTTCTCTGCTCGACCGCCATGGCGGCGCTCTGCGCGACTACAAGGTGCCGCGCGACAACCACCTGATGGGTCTGCCGGTGATCGCCATTCCCACCACCGCCGGCACGGGCGCCGAGGCGACCCGTTTTGCGGTGGTCACGGACCTGGAAACCGACGAGAAGATGCCGATCATGGGCGCGGCGGTGGTGCCAACGGCGGCCATCGTCGACTATGAACTGACCTTCACCGTGTCCTTTCGCACCACCGCCGATACGGGCATCGACAGCCTGACCCACGCCCTCGAGGCGTATGTCAGCCGCAAGGCGCACCCTACCACCGATACCCTGGCGCTGGCCGCCATGGGGCGCCTGGCCCGGCACATCCGCACCGCCTGCCGGGAGCCGGAAAATGCCGAGGCGCGCGAGCAGATGATGATCGGCGCCTTGCAAGCGGGCATGGCCTTTTCCAATGCCAGCGTCGCCCTGGTGCACGGCATGAGCCGGCCAATCGGTGCCTTCTTCCACGTGCCGCATGGGCTGTCGAACGCCATGCTGCTGCCGGCAGTCACCGCCTTCTCCGCACCGGCGGCGTTGCGGCGGTACGGGGACTGTGCCCGGGCCATGGGGCTATGCGGCGGCGACGTGGGCGACCAAGCCGCCGTCGCCCACCTGCTGGACGAGTTGCGCGGGATGAATGTCGATCTTGAGGTGCCGACGCCAAAGGCCTATGGCATCGGCAAGGCCCGCTATGACGAGGTGGTGCCGACCATGGCCGAACAAGCGCTGGTCAGCGGCTCGCCCAACAACAATCCGCGCATACCCAGCGCCGACGAGATCGTCGCCATCTACCGCGAGGTCTACGAGTAGCGGCTCCGACCCCGTCGTCTAAGGACCTGCGCCGTCAGCGAACCTTACCCGCCACCCGCCGGGATGACGCCGCAGGCGATACGGGCGCCGCCGCCGCCCAAGGGTTTCGGCTCGTCGCGGAAATTGTCGCTGCCGGCGTGGATGACCAGCGAGCGGCCGCGCACATCCGCCAGTTTCAAGCGCGGGGCCACCAGGGTGTGCCTGATGGAATCCGTGCCGGTCTCATGGACATCCACAAAGAGGATCGGCAGGTCGCCCAGGTGCCCGTCGCCGCTGGGCCCCATGTGCTTGCCGGTGCCTTTCGGGTCGTAGTGCCCGCCGGCGGCCAGGCCGGCGACCATGGCGCCATCCTTTTCGGCCGGATCGCAACTTGGGTTCTCGTGAATATGCATCCCGTGACCGCCGGCCGGGATTTCGACGGCCATGGCGAACTTCAAGGCAAGGAACCCGTTGGCCGTATCGCTCAAGGTGACTTTGCCGATGGCTTTCCCGACGCCCGCTGGAGATATCAGATGCATTTCAACGACAACGCCCTCGGCGGCAATCGCCGGGACAGTGAACAGCGCCATCGCCAGCCCGATGGATACAGCAGCCGGTATGCGCAAATTCATGGCGGTAAATCCGTGGCCAAAGAGGAAACTGAACTCACTCACCGTAGCACGATGCCCTGCGCCACGAAACAGCGCGTGTGCCGCGCAGTGGAATTTCGTCTGTTGAGCGACCTAAGAAAACGCCTTGAAGGCGATCAGGGTGAAAGTGTCCTTGATGCCGGGCAGGGTTTGCACCGACTCGGTCACGAAGTGGCCGATATCGGCATCGTCCTGCAAATAGCACTTGATCAGCAGGTCGTATTCGCCGGAGGTCGAATAGACCTCGGAGATCTGTTCGACCGTCTGCACCGCCTGGTCGGCCACTTGATAGGCGCGGCCCAGCTCGCACTTGACCATGATGAAGATCGTCTGCATGCCACCACCCGCCGTATCAGAGAACTCCGTTCGGCGCCATGATAGCGATTTTGCCGCCGCCGCCAACGGCGGATCGCACAAACGCGAAAGGCGCCTGGATAACCAGGCGCCTGCGTTGTTCGTGAACTGGAAGCGCGGGGGCTAAGCCACGCGCACCGGGCGCAATATGAAGGCGGGTGTGTGTTCCCCAAAGGACGGCGTGGGCTGGCATGGCATGGCCGAGGGCCGGCTCTCGCCCCGCGATCTGGTGGGGGCCGGTGCGGCCGCCCGCGCGGGTGTTTCGGGCGCGCCTTCGGCGACCTCTGCCGGGGGCGGTGCCGCCCGTTTGCGGCCAGCACCGCCGCGCCGCGAACGGCGCCGCGTGGTCGGCTTATCCTCTCGGCCCGGTTGAGCTGCGGCTTCGCCTGGGGAAACCGGGTCGGCCGGGGCTGCGGCCTTGGGCGCGGTGGTCTCCGGTGTGGCGTGCGGGATTGCCGCAGAGTCAGCCACAGGCGTGGCCGGGGTCTCGCTGTCCGCATGGGCGCGCGGGATTTCTCGTCCCAGCAACCGTGTCACTGCCGCCAACGCCTTGTTTTCCATCGGCAGGGCCAGGGTGTAGGAACGTCCGGATCGGCCGGCACGACCGGTGCGGCCGATGCGATGCACATAGTCCTCCGCATGAACCGGCACGTCGAAGTTGAAGACATGCGAGACCGCGGGCAGGTCCAGTCCGCGGGCGGCCACATCGGAACAGACCAGCAGCCGGACCTCTTCGGTCTTGAAGCTCTCCAAGGTGGCGGTGCGCACCGGCTGGGCCATGTCGCCATGCAGGGCGGCAACAGAAAAACCGTGACGTTTCAGAGACTTGAAGACGACATCCACATCGCGTTTGCGGTTGCAGAAGATCAGGGCGCTTTTGACACCCTCGCGCTCAATGATGGCACGCAGGGCGGCCCGCTTCTGCTTCTGATCGCCGTGTACCTTGACCAGAAACTGTTCCACGGTTTCCGCGGCCGAGGAGGGCGGATCGACGCTAATTTCCTTGGGATTCATCAGAAACGCGTCAGCCAAACGGCGCACTTCGCGCGGCATGGTGGCGGAAAAGAACAGGGTTTGCCGGATCTTCGGCAACAGGCCGACGATGCGCTCAACATCGGGGATGAAGCCCATGTCGAGCATGCGGTCGGCCTCGTCGATCACCAGGATCTTGACGTCGGCCAACAGGATCTTGCCGCGCTCGTATAGATCGAGCAGGCGGCCCGGCGTGGCGATCAAGACGTCGACGCCGCGGTCCAGGCGCTTGTTCTGTTCGACGAACGAAGAGCCGCCGATGAGCAACGCCATGGAAAGCTTGCTGTTCTTGCCGTAAAGATCGAAATTTTCGGAAATCTGCGTGGCCAACTCGCGGGTCGGCGTGATGATCAGGGACCGCGGCATGCGCGCCTTGGCGCGGCCGCTGGCCAGGATATCGATCATCGGTAGGGTGAAGGAGGCGGTCTTGCCGGTGCCCGTCTGGGCACAACCAAGAACATCGCGGCCCATGAGAACGTGGGGAATTGCCTGAGCTTGTATTGGGGTGGGGGTCGTATAGCCGACGTCGGCCACCGCATTGAGGACCTCAGGACTCAGTCCTAGATCAGAAAAGTGCATTTAGCTCGTTTGTGATTGGAGAAATTTTTAATGTGCTCGCGAATTATCGCTGCCATTTCATTTATATTCTTATAATAGAAAGTCAAGCGCCTGTGTCAACGAAATAGCGGATAAGTTCGCGGCAGCCGGATTCGGGCTGTCGTGCGCAACAATCTTCAAAGATCTGGTTACGGCCACGTTCATTATTGCGCCTGGCGAAAACTCGGCCGCCGAAGACTAGCCTGGGTTAAAGCGAAGCAGGATGGGTGCGGAGGCAACGGGGGGTACATGGCGAATCGGGTACCCTTGGCGCTGCTGCCGGGCCTGCTGCTCGATCGGGTCTTGTGGCGCGCCCAGATTGACGATCTGGCCGATTTGGCCGACTGCCGGGTCGCCGATCTGACGGCCCGGGACTCGGTTTCCGGCATGGCGGCCGATGTGCTGGCGGCCATGCCCGAGCGTTTCGCCCTGGCCGCCTTGTCCATGGGCGGCTATGTGGCGCTGGAGATCATGCGCCAGGCGCCGGAGCGGGTCACGGCCCTGGCCTTGCTGGATACCACCGCACGCCCCGACAGCGAAGACCAGACCGCCCGCCGGCGTGGCCTGATCGAGCTAGCGAAAAAGGGCAAATTCAAGGGGGTGACCCGCCAACTGATGCCCATGCTCATCCATGCCGACCGCCTGAACGAAACGGCACTGACCGGCGAGGTGATGGCCATGGCCGAGCGCATTGGCCGCGCCGCCTTTCTGCGCCAGCAGACGGCCATCATGACCCGGCCGGACAGCCGGCCGCTGTTGGCGCAGATCGCGTGCCCGGCGCTGGTGCTGTGCGGCCGCCAGGATGCGTTGATCCCGCTCGACTGGCACCGGGAGATGGCCGCTGACATCCGGGATGCGCATCTGGTGGTGATCGAGGCCTGCGGGCACTTGGCGCCCATGGAGCGTCCGGAAGAGGTGACTGCTGCACTGCGCCGGTGGCTAGCTCGGTTGAGTTAGCCCTGCCGCTCGGCAATGGCGATGATCTCCGGACAGCCGGGGCGAATCGGTGTGCGATCCCAATCGCCGTACCAGGTCACGGGATCGAACCCGGCGTCCGCGAGATGGGCGGCAAGCTCGTCCTGGCCCATGAAGCGTAACGTGCTGGGGGCGGCAACGGCGGTGCCGTCGGGAAAGCGATAGTGAGTCGCGAAGGTCACCAGGCTGTCGGTCGCCGAGAGCACTTCGTAGTGGGCGGCGATGGTGCCGATGCCGGGCACCTCAACCTGTTCCGCCGAAACCTCGGGCATCCACTCCAACCACTCCCGCGCGGCGGGGTTGCGTGTTTCGAACGCCAACCGTCCGCCGGAAGCCAGATGCGCATAGATGGCGCGCAAGGCGGCACCCACATCCTCGTCGGTCAGAAACACCTGAAACACGTGGCCGGTCATGATGGCCAGGTCGAACCGCACCTCTAGATTTAAGCGCGCCGCGTCGGTCTCGACCCAAGCGACTTGGCCTGCGTTGGGCCGTTTGCGCGCGATATCCAGCATGGCGCGGGCCGGGTCGGCGCCGGTGACAGAGTGGCCGCGAGCCGTCAATTCACACGCCAGCCAACCGGTACCGCAGCCCATGTCGAGAACGCTCAGCGGCGCGGGGCCGGCGAGATCCAGGTAAAACTCCGAATCCCGGCCCGGCGGATTGACCGCATCGTAGACTGCCGTCAGGCGCGGAACTGTGAAGATATCATCGGGCACGGAGGGGAGGAGTAAGCGATACCGTCCCCGGCCTCAAGTCCTTGTTCGGCCGGTGAGGGAAACGCGCCTAGACGTCCAGGTCGGCGACGAAGCGGGCGTTTTCCTGGATGAAGGCGAAGCGCAGCTCCGGCTTCCGGCCCATCAACCGCTCCACCAGATCGTCGGCCTGCTTGATCTGGGCTTTGGCCTCCGCGCCTTTGGCATCCGATAGGGTGACGCGCAGCAAGATGCGGTTCTTCGGATCCATGGTGGTCTCTTTGAGCTGCTTGGCCGGCATTTCGCCCAGGCCCTTGAAGCGGCTGATGTCTATCTTGCCTTTGCCCTTGAAGTGCTTCTTGAGCAACTCGTCCTTGTGCTTGTCGTCGCGGGCATAGACCGACTCGCCGCCCTGGGTCAGGCGGTAGAGCGGCGGCAGGGCCAGGAACAGGTGGCCTGAGTCGATCAGGCCGGGCATCTCGCGATAGAAGAAGGTCATCAGCAGCGAGGCGATGTGGGCACCGTCCACGTCGGCATCGGTCATGATGATGATCCGTTCGTAACGAAGCTTTTCGAGATCGAAACTGGTGCCCGAACCGCACCCAAGCGCCTGGATGATGTCCGAGATTTCCTGATTGGCCTTCATCTTGTCCTGGGTGGCACTGACCACGTTCAAGATCTTGCCGCGCAAGGGCAATACTGCCTGGGTCTCGCGATTGCGCGCCTGCTTGGCCGAGCCGCCGGCCGAGTCGCCCTCGACCAGGAAGACTTCGGTGCCCGCGGGGCGATTGCGCGAGCAGTCCGACAGCTTGCCGGGCAGGCGCAGCTTGCGCGTCGCCGATTTGCGGTTGAGCTCCTTCTCCTGGCGGCGGCGCAGGCGCTCGTCGGCCCGCTCCAGAATGCGGTCGAGCAGAATCCGCGCGCGGTCCGGATGGCCGGACAGCCAGTGATCGAAGTGATCCTTGATGCTGGTCTCGACCAGCTTGGCGGCCTGAGGGCTGGCCAGCTTTTCCTTGGTTTGGCCCTGGAATTGCGGGTTCTTGATGAACACCGACAGTATGGCGCAGGCGCCGCCCAGCATGTCTTCGGCGGTCACCTGGGCAATCTTCTTCTTGTTGCCCACCAGCTCGCCATAGGCCTTCAGGCTGCGCAGCAGGCCGCTGCGTAAACCCTGCTCATGAGTGCCGCCATCGACGGTCGGGATGGTGTTGCAGTACGAGTTGACGAATCCTTCCTCGTCCCACGGCCAGGTGATAGCCCATTCCAAATGGCCCTCGTCCTCGGGGAAGGTGGCCTGGTCCACGAACGGCTCGGGGGTGAGCAGCTTGCGGCCGTTCAGGCTGGCATCGAGAAAATCGCGCAGGCCGTTGGGGAAATGCAGGGTATCGGTGGCCGGCGTGGCGGCGCCCTTCTTGAGCAGGGACGGATCGCAGACCCAGCGAATCTCGACGCCGCGGAACAGATAGGCGCGGGAGCGCGCCATGCGGTAAAGCTGGTCCGGCAGAAAATGCGAATCCTTGCCGAAGATCGAGACATCCGGCTGAAAGGTCACCGTGGTGCCGCGCCGATTCGGGGCGGCACCCGCCTGCTTGAGCTTGGTCTGCGGCTTGCCGCGGCGATAGGTCTGCCGGTACAGCTTGCGATCCCGGGCCACCTCGACGTCCAGGGTTTCGGCCAGGGCGTTGACCACCGACATGCCGACCCCGTGCAGGCCGCCCGAGGTGGCATAAGCATTTTGCGAGAACTTGGCGCCGGAGTGTAGGGTGGTCAGGATGACTTCCAGCGCCGACTTGTTCTTGAACTTGGGGTGAGGATCGACCGGAATGCCGCGGCCGTTGTCGCGCACGATGATGGTGTCGTCCTTGCCCAGCTCCAGCTCGATGCGAGTCGCATGTCCGGCCACCGCCTCGTCCATGGCGTTGTCCAGCAGCTCGGCGACCAGGTGATGCATCGCCCGCTCGTCGCTGCCGCCGATGTACATGCCGGGGCGGCGGCGCACCGGCTCGAGGCCCTCGAGAACCTCGATGTCCTTGGCGGAATAATCTTGCGATTTGCGCGCGGCGCTCTCAAAGAGGTCCGACATCGTGCGCGAGTACTCCCCTCTGGCGTGTGATCCGCCGAAAAATTGCCCTATGATGTAGGCTATGCACCGACTATTCACAACATATAGTTAAGAATTTGGAAACGCACCATGCCCGGTAAAAACGGCTTATCCCAAAAGAACGGCGAGCCGCGCGGCGAGCTGGCCATTCGCACCTTGGCCATGCCGGCGGATGCGAACCCAAGCGGTGATATCTTCGGCGGCTGGGTGCTGTCGCAAATGGACATCGCCGGCGGTATCACGGCGGCCCGCCGGGCCCACGGCCGGGTGGTGACCGTGGCGGTGACCGCCATGACCTTCCACCTGCCGGTCTATGTGGGAGATGTGCTGTGCGTCTATGCGCTGATCGGACAAACCGGCCGCACGTCCATCACCGTCCACTTGGAAGCCTGGGCCCTGCGCGGGCGCGGCCCGGATCGGGTGCGGGTGACCGAAGGTGAATTCGTCTATGTTGCCGTGGGCGACGACCGGCGGCCGCGGCCCGTGCCCAAGGCGACGCAGGAGGTTTAAGGATGGGGTATGTGCGAACCATGGCCCTGGCTTTGGTTGGGGCTTTGGTTGGGGCTTTGGCTGGTGTAGCCGCTGCTGGGGCCGGGGAGGCGGATGTGGTCGGCGTCGAGGCCAAGGCGGAGTCGGGGGGCGTGTGGCGCTTCGACGTGACCGTGGCACATGGCGATACCGGCTGGGATCACTATGCCGACAAGTGGGACGTGGTCGGGCCGGACGGCAAGGTGCTCGGCACCCGGGTCCTGCTGCATCCGCACGAGGCGGAGCAGCCGTTCACCCGCTCCCTCGGCGGGATCGTCATACCGCCGGACGTTACCGAAGTAACCGTGCGGGCGCACGACAGCGTGCATGAATACGGCGGCCGGGAAATGACCGTCCCGCTGCCCCGCTGCCGCGCTAGCGCCCAATCCCGGCCGATCCGATGACCGCGCCCGATGCCGCGTGGAGACCGCCCTTCACCTTGGAGGAGCGGCTGAAATACGCCCTGGTCCCCGGGCCGCTGTACATCCGCTATCGCGCGGCCAAGGAGTGGTGGCGCGGCGAGCGCGAGGTACGCCTGCTGCCGCATCTGGCCGATCCGGCACGGGTCAGCGTCGATGTCGGCGCCAACAAGGGGGTCTATGCCTATTTCCTGGCCCGCTGGTCGCGCCATGTGCATGCCTTCGAGCCTAATCCCAAGCTCTTTACTGTGTTGCGCCGCACGATGGGGCGCGCGCGGTCGGTCACCCTGTCGCCGCTGGCGCTAGCCGACCGGGAGGGTATGGCGGAGTTGCGGATTCCCATGGGTAATCGGGGCTATTCGAACCAGGGCGGTTCGCTGAGTGCGGTCAAGGTGCCGGATCATTTTCGCCCGGTTCCGGTGCGCACCGCACGCCTGGACGATCTCGATATCCAGGACATCGGGTTTATGAAGATCGACGTGGAAGGTTTTGAATCTCAAGTATTACTCGGGGCGCGGGAAACCATTGCTCGGGACCGGCCGGTGCTGTTGATCGAGATGGAGGAACACCATCGTGGTGAGCCGATCGAAGCCGCCATCGCCGAGGTCGAGGCGCTGGGCTATCGCAGCCTGGCCCTGCATCGTGGCCGTCTGATGGACCTGGATCGTTTCGATGGTCAGCGATTCCACCGGGCGCCGGCATCGCGGGCCGATTACATCTTCAACTTCGTCTTTTTGCCCAGGGGCGGGGTCTAGGCAAGGCCACGGCCAAGCTCCAGGCTAAATAACCTCTTCCTCCAGCATCTTGCGCCATTCGCCGAGCCAGCTCAGCTCGTCGAGAAAGACCATCAGGCGAACGCAGAGCGCCACCGAGTGCGGGATGGGCGAGGCCCCGGCGGCCCAGCGGCGCACCGTCCGGTCGTTGACATCGATCTCATGGGATAGGGCCGTTTGCCACCGACGGGCACCGTACAGCCGCGAGCAATGCCGGCGCAATTCGGCCGCATCCATGGGCCGGGCACGGGGAGTCTCGATTGCCATCGTATTCGTTCAACCGCCTGTTGTGGTTTCGAGGAACCGCTTTCCGTGACGGCGCCGTGATTGTGCGATGCACTATCCAATCCCGACCGCGCGACAGATCATAGGGCGGAACGTCCTAAAGGAAGGTTAGTAGGTCAGACAGCCCTAAACATGATTGTATATGCCTGATTGGCGGGAGTTTCTAGGGCAAACCGTCCTAATATTTCGAAAAAAATATAAGTACACGCGGCGATGTTCACGAAATGCAACGGTTGCAACATAATAATTTACTTGAGATTTTTAAGAGTTTGCACTAGTATCATAAAATATCAACGGGTCAGGTGCGGTCGCGGATTGGAGTGCGGCCGGCGCGCCAGCCGCCGGGACTGAACTCTCGATACGCCGCCGCAGGTTGCAGCGAGGGGAACAAGGGTCGAACGGTCGTAAAGCGAGGTCTTGGTCATGAGCAGCTACTGGGATGAGCAGAACGCCGAACCTTCTCTGGATGAAATTCTCGAAGACCCCATCGTCCGTCTGCTGATGCAAGGCGATCATACGGGCGAAAGCGAAGTGCGTCAGTTGATCGATCGAGTCCGCACCGCCCTGGCATCGTCCGACGACGACGAGCCGGCGCCAACGACACGCAAGGCCCAGTCGAAAAAGACCACGCGCGCCGCCTGAGGGCGCGCTGCCGATCACCCTTGACAGGGTGATCCTCAGCGCTTCCGTATCAGAATGGCGAGTCCGTCCAAAAGGCGGCGCCCGAGGTCGCCTTCCTGCGGCATGCCGAACGGCCGCATAGGTATAGCGAATGTCTCTTAGTTGCCGGAACCTTCCCGAACATCGCCTTTGAACGCGGGGGAGAGGTTTTGTGCGTCTGCCACATCGTAGCCGTTGCGGCTGTGGTTGTACGTCAAAGAGAGGCGGGTGTTCGGCGTATGCGTGACGGTCTGTGTCGTCACCTGGCCGTCGGTCCATGTTGACTTGATCGTCAAGGTCCCATCCAGCGTCGAGAGATCCGGGTTGGCGGTGAGATCGCCATCCCGATTGGGACGACCCGACATAACGGTTTGCCCGGCTCCGTTGGTGATTTCAACCTGCGAAATGCGGGCGGGTGGCGTGCCCAAATCGAGGAACAGCTCGGGCGGATCGATGTACGCTTCGCCGCTCTCACAGCCGACCATCGCCAACAGCGCGATCATCCCTATGAGAAGCTTTGGATGTTTCTTCCTGGGCTGAGTCATGAGTCTTCCCGGTTCAGGGTGGGTCATTTGGGGCGTGTCCCACCCCTCCGCGACGTGCAGAGGGGTGGATGACATGGCGCTAGTCGCTCCCGCCGTCGCGGTCCTGCAGCTCGGTGTGCGGAACCTGCGCACACCCGGGCAACAGGCTCGCGCTGAGCGCAACCAGCAGAATCGCGGCGAGCGAGAGGGCCCGGGACAACGAAGAATCAGTTATAGAGTCCACACTCTATTAATCACCGCCGTCCCGATCTTGCTCGTTAACAAATTCGTGCGGGACATTCCCGCAGCCGGCCAGCGCGTTCGCACCCACTGCCACAAACAGAATCGCAACCAACGAGAGCGCCCGGCGCTTGAAAATACTTGCCATGTCATTTCCCTTTCAGGTACTGCGCGCAGTGTTGGAATACCCTAAGGGCGTTAACAATTTGCGAACAGGGACGTTCCCTCGAACACAGTCAAGGGTCAACTGGGTCGTTCCCAAGATTCCAGCGGACCAAGTCTTCGTCGGCTAAAATGTGCTCCCTCAAGAACTATAGTACATCTGAAACTCGATCGGGTGCGGGGCCATTTCGAAGCGGATGATCTCCTCCCACTTCAGGTCCAGATAGGCCGCGATCTGGTCTTTGGTGAAGACATCGCCGCCGAGCAGGAATTCCTGGTCCGCCGCCAGGGACTCCGCCGCTTGGCGCAGCGAACCGCACACCGTCGGGACATCCCGCAACTCCTCCGGCGGCAGGTCGTAGAGGTTCTTGTCCATGGGATCGCCCGGGTGGATCTTGTTCTTGATGCCGTCGATGCCGGCCATCAGCATGGCGGCGAAGGCCAGATACGGATTGGCCGTCGGATCCGGGAAGCGGACTTCGACGCGCTTGGCCTTCGGACCGGCGCCGTAGGGAATCCGGCATGACGCCGAGCGGTTGCGGCCGGAGTAGGCGAGCAACACCGGCGCCTCATAACCCGGGACAAGCCGCTTGTAGCTGTTGGTCGACGGGTTGGTGAAGGCGTTCAGCGCCCGGGCATGCTTGATGATGCCGCCGATGTAGTAGAGCGCCGTCTCCGACAGGCCGGCATAGCCGTCGCCGGCGAAGATCGGCTTGCCGCCTTTCCAGATGGACTGATGCGAATGCATGCCCGAGCCGTTGTCGCCAAAAACCGGCTTGGGCATGAACGTGGCGGTCTTGCCATAGGTGTGCGCCACGTTTTGGACGACATACTTGTAGATCTGCATGTTGTCGGCGGTGCGGGTCAAGGTATCGAACTTGATGCCCAGCTCGTGCTGCGAGGGGGCGACCTCGTGGTGGTGCTTCTCCACCGTCAGGCCCATCTCCGCCATGACGGTCACCATCTCGGCGCGCAGATCGGTGCATGAATCGACCGGCGGCACCGGGAAATAGCCGCCCTTCAGGCCGGGCCGGTGGCCGACGTTGCCTTCCTCGAAGTGCTCGCCGGACATGTACGGTCCTTCCTCCGACGAGAAGCGGTAGAAACAGTCGTTCATCTCGACCTTGAAGCGGACATCGTCGAAGACAAAGAACTCAGCCTCGGGTCCAACGACCGCCGTATCGCCGATCCCCGTGGACTTGAGGTACGCCTCGGCCTTGCGCGCGGTCGAGCGGGGGTCGCGCTCATAGGGCTGGCCGGTCGATGGCTCGGCGATGTCGCAGAACAGGATCATCTGCGGCTGGGCGGCGAAGGGGTCCATGACGGCGGTGGACAAATCCGGCACCAGGGTCATGTCTGACTCGTTTATGGCCTTCCAGCCGGCAATCGACGAGCCGTCGAACATGATGCCCTCGGTCAGCTCATCTTCACCGACGGCGCTGACATGCATGGCCAAGTGCTGCCATTTGCCGCGCGGATCGGTGAACCGGTAGTCGATGTATTTGACATCGTGTTCCTTGATCATTTCGAAGATCTTTTTCGGATCGGACATGGTCGTGCTTCCCGTTCTTGGTTTTATGTGGTTGCGGCGGTGAATAAGCGTTGGCTAGACCGCTTCGGCGCCGCGTTCGCCGGTGCGAATGCGGATGGCCTCGTCGATGGAGCTGACGAAGATCTTGCCGTCGCCGATACGGCCTGTTTGGGCGGCGTTCTGTATGGCCTCTATGGCTCGCTCCACCAAGCTGTCCTCGAGCACCACCTCTACCTTCACCTTGGGCAGGAAGTCGACCACGTATTCAGCGCCGCGGTAAAGCTCCGTATGGCCCTTCTGACGGCCAAAGCCCTTGGCCTCGGTCACCGTGATGCCCTTGATTCCGACGTCGTGAAGGGCTTCCTTCACCTCGTCCAGCTTGAACGGCTTGATGATCGCTTCGATCTTTTTCATGGCATGGTCCCCTTGCTCGCGCGGCTGACAGGATTCCGGATGCGGCGCCGAAGGGCACCACAGGCTCCCATCTGCACAAGCCATACCAAGTGGGAAAAACGGCGCCACCGACTGTACAAGCTATTCAAACAGCCATATTTCTCCGGTTCATGGCAAAGCGCGACCACGAAACATGCCTGATAAATGGGCAATTGCATAAATTGGAGGCGGCTGAGCGCGGGCACCCTCAGGCTGCCTGCCGCTTTGCCAGCCAGTCGCGGATGCGCCCCATGGCGGTGCGAATGTTCTCGGTGGAGTTGGCATAGGACAGGCGCAGGTAGCCCTCGCCCTGGCGGCCGAAGCTGGTGCCGGCAATGGTGGCGACACCGGCCTCCTCCAGCAGCTTGACCTCCAGTTCCTTGGCCGGCAGGCCGGCGCCGCTGATATTCGGGAAGGCATAGAAGGCGCCCCCGGGTTCGATGCAGGACAGGCCGGGAATGGTATTCAGCTCGTCCACCACCACCCGGCGGCGGGCGGCGAAGGCGGCGACCATGTCGGCCACCGGCTGTTGCGGCCCGGTCAGGGCGGCGATGCCGGCGTACTGCGCCGCCGCGTTGACGCACGAGTGGCAGTTGATGGCCAGGCGCTTGGCCGCATCGATCAGCGCCTTTGGCCAGATCGCATAGCCCAACCGCCAGCCGGTCATAGCGTAGGTCTTGCTCCAGCCATCCAGCAGGATCAGGCGCTCGCGGATTTCCGGATAGTGCAACAGGCTGACATGATCGCGGCCGTCATAGAGCATCTGCCCATAGATCTCGTCGGACAGAATGGCGACTTCCGGGTGACGCCGCAGGCCGGCCACCAGCTTGTCCACCTCGGCCCGGTCGCTGACCCCTCCTGTGGGGTTGGCCGGGCTGTTCAGGATGATCAGGCGCGTGGCCGGGGTGAGGCGCGAGAGCACATCCTCGGCGGAAAAGCCGAACCCGTTGCGTTCGTAGAGGGGAACCGGCACGCCCTTGGCGCCGCTGAAGGCGATGACCGAGCCATAGATGGGAAAGCCCGGGTCTGGGTAAAGGATCTCCACCCCCGGCTGGCCGAACATCAGCACGGCGAAGAACATGGTGACCTTGCCGCCCGGCACGATCAGCACGCAGGCCGGGTCGACCTCGGCGCCCAGGCGCCGATGCACATCCGCCGCCACCGTCGCGCGTAGCTCAGGTATGCCGTTGGCCGGAGTATAGCCGTGGTGGCCATCGCGCAGGGCCTTCACCGCCGCCTCGACGATATGCGCCGGCGTCGGGAAGTCCGGCTGGCCGATGCCCAGATTGATGATCGAGCGCCCCTGCGCCTCCAAATGCTTGGCCCGCGCCAGCACCTCGAAGGCGCTTTCCGTGCCGATCCGGCCGATGGCGTCGTTGGGCTGCAGCATGGCCACAAGCCTACGCGGTGCGCAGGCTGTGCGGCAAGGTGGCGGGATGGCCCCGAGACTAGAAATACCGCCTACGGTTCAACCGGCCTTGCGCGCATCCACGCCATCAAGCCGTGTCTCTTGCGGCGATCGCATGAGACGTGTCGCGGGGAAGTGAACCGAGATGGTTGTGCCGACATCCACTTGGCTCTGCAAGTCGAGTCTTCCGCCGTGCATTTCGATCAGAGCCTTGGTCAATGGCAAGCCGAGGCCGGTTCCTTGATACTTTCGGTTGAGATCGCCGTCGATCTGGCCGAATTGCGACAGGGCCTTCGGAATGTCCTCAGGTGCTATTCCAATTCCGGTATCGGCCACCTGAAACATGTAACCGGTATCCGAACTGCAGCAGATCGTCAGAGTGACATTGCCGCCCGTCGCAGTGAATTTAATGGCGTTGGTCAACAAGTTCACCAATATCTGTTTCAACTTGCGCTTGTCGGCGTAAAGCAACGGCAGATTGTCCGGACTCACAAGTGTCAGCACCAGCCCATGGTTCTGGGCGCGCTGCCGCACGAGCTGGAGCACCGACTGGATCACTTCCGCGACATTGATGCCGTCTTCATGAAGCTCGGCCATTCCAGCTTCAACTTTGGACAAGTCCAGAATGTCGTTGATCAAATCGAGCAAATGCTGCCCCGATTCGTTAATGTCGTTTGCGTATCCGAGGTATGTCGAATTGCCAATCGGACCAATCATTTCATCCTTGATGACCTCGGAGAATCCGATGATCGCGTTCAACGGCGTCCGCAACTCGTGACTCATGGTAGCCAGGAACTCGGACTTGGCCCGGTTCGACGCCTCGGCTTCCTCCTTTGCTTTGCGGACGGCATTCTCGGCTTTCCGGCGTTCTGAGATATCGGAGAGTGTGACGGTGAATATTTGCTCACCACCCCGTATCAGTTTCGTCGCATAGCCTTCCGCGGGGAACTCCGTGCCATCGCGATGCAATCCATAGAGATCACGACGCCCTCTCATTGCGTCACTATCGTTAGCTGAGCCGATAAAATCAGTTATCTGCGAACGGTGCGCCTCTCTGAATCTGAGGGGCAGCAGCATATCCAAATTCTTTCCCAGGACCTCATCCGCGTTGTAACTGAAGATGGCTTCGGCGCCCTGGTTGAATAGTTTAATGGTCTGATGCTCATCGATGGAAATAATCGCATCCGCCGAGATTCTGAGAATCGCTTCGTATTTCGCTTCTGCGCCTTTGCGTTCGCCGATGGATTTGCGAAGGTTTCGATTGAGATCCAGAACTGAGTGGTAGCGCCAACCGGCCATGGCAACCAGAATCAAGACGGTCAGCACCCCCATTGTCCAGGTCGCGCGGGCCGCAGTCCAGAATGGCGCTGTCCTTCCATACCACTTGGTATAGATCCGTTGATAGGCAGCACTGGGCACGAACTCTTGCACCGCCGCATCCAAGGTCGCGAGCAGTGCGACGTTGCTTTTCAAGACGCTGATGCCTCGCTTGACTTCTTTCAGCGGTTCGCCGACGACTTTGATGCGATTCTCGATACCTGCACCGCGGGCAAGGTATTGGATTGGTGACTGCGGATAGACAAGAGCATCTACCTGACCGGAGATCAGTTGAAACAGTGCGGATCGTTCGTCGGGATAGACATGGACTTCGATGTCTTGCCGCTCCCCGAACATGATCAGACCAATGTTTTTTTCTACGACGGCCAGTTTCTTTCCAGGAAGATCGGCAACCCCGTTGATGTGATCGCTATCGGCCCTGACGAAGAGGGAAATGACAAACGTCTCTACCGGCGCCGTGAATGCGAATTCACCCATTCGTTCGGGGAGAATGCCGATGTTCGGGATGAGATCGGCCTCGCCGCGAATTAGCGTATCTAAAGCTTCGGGAAAATTATCCCTGATGATATAGGTGACCGTCAGGCCGGCACGCAGCGCCACCTCATCCATGACTTCGATGGCGAAACCGCCTGGCGTTCCGTCTGAATTGAGTTGGTACTGAGGTGGCCAGCTGCGGGGGACGACGGCCACAACGTTGTTCGAGTGTGGATTGGCAATTTCACCGGACTCATTCTCCGCTAGGGCGAGCGGAGCCATCGCAGCCCAGAGGATCGGCACGGTGAGGGCTAGCGCCAAGAGAATCGGATGACGCAATAGGTTGTCTTTCCAATTAATTTACTCAACTAAAGGCATTCATGTGAAAAAAACACTAACGTGTGAAAATCCGACGTATAGGCATGGCAGTTGGCCAATATTTGAGGCCACCTATGTTTGATTGGGTCGGCCTCGTGACAACCTAGGTCCGCTCGAACCGCTCCTAAGGGCTTTGCGTTGTGGGTCACGCCGGGCCTGTGTCTCAATGCATTGCCCAGTATTCTGAATTTGGTTGGGCCGAGGTGGACCGCACCGACGGGTTGCGGACGCATGGCTTGCGCTTGACGGGTTCTTGAGCGGATGATTTAACACCGGCGCGGGACCGCGGCGGACGGCCGGGGGTACGTGTGGTGGCTGTAGCTCAGTTGGTTAGAGCATCGGTTTGTGGTACCGAGGGTCGGGGGTTCAAGTCCCCTCAGCCACCCCAAAACCCACGGGTGTCGCGCGGCTTTCGATTTTCCATGAAAAATGGCAAACTTATCAGGACCTGGACAGTGACGAGACCTCTGTCCTGAGGTAAAACGTCGCCACGGGCGGCGAAATAGACAGTATGGGTGACGTATTGGCGCGCAGAGGACTGATCGGCCGTCTATTCCAGGTGCTCAGTCTGGGCGTTCTTCTGCTGCTGCCGCTCCCGGCGGTGGCGCAGACCTATGCCGATGGGCTGCAGGCCTTTCAATCCGGCCAATACGCCAAGGCGCGGGATATCTGGGAAGCCCTGGCGACCGCCGGCAACCCGCTGGCGCAGTACAGTCTCGGCAAGCTGTTCGAGGGCGGCGCCGGCGAGGTGGAAAAGGACTACCCGCGGGCCGCGCAGTGGTATCAGAAGTCGTCTGATCAGGGGGTCCTGGCGGCACAGAACAATCTGGGCCTGATGTATTCCCAGGGCCGCGGCGTGCCGCGCGATACCGCGCGGGCGGTCGAACTCTGGACCGCCTCCGGCAAGAACGGCCATTCCATCGCCCAGTTCAACCTGGGCCTAGCGTATTTCCGCGGCGAGGGGGTGACCGAAAACAAGAACGAGGCACAATCCTGGTTTCGCCGCGCCGCCGATCAGGGCTTGGCGGATGCCCAATACGCCATGGGCGAAATGGCGCGCCTGGGACTGGTCGGGGGGCCGGATGCGGGCGAAGCGCTGAGCTGGTTCCAACTGGCCGCCGCCCAAAACCACGAGCAAGCCAAGCTGCAGGTCGCCGAGATGACCAATAGCGGTGTCCAAGCGAAGCCGCCGCCGCCCATGGCAGCGGACACCCCCACCAGCCCGGCCAGTTCCGCCAGCGCGGCCCAGCCGGCGGCGCCGCCAGCGACCGGCACGCAAAGCGCCGCCGCGACCGCATCGTCCGCCGGACCGCAGCCGGAGGTACCGGCTCTGCCGCTGCCGCCGTCGGCCGTGAAACAAGCCCCGGCGATCACGCCCGTAACCCAGGAGCCGGTGGTCCCCAGCACGACCCAAACCGCCACCGCCACTGGGGCGCCGACACCGATCACGCCGCAAGTCAGCACGCTGCCGGCCAGCCCGCCTGCGGCGCCCACTGCCACGCCCGCCGTACCCGCCGTACCGGCGGTGCCGGCAACTGCCGTCACCCCGCGGCCGGCGCATACGCCTGTGGCGCCCCTGCCACCCGCGCCGGCAGCACCAACGGCTGTGCCAGCGGCGCCATCGCTTCAGGCCGCAGCGCAGACGCCGGCACCGGCCGCCGCACCGCAAGTGGCGGCGGTCCGGCCGGGAACCTTTGGGGCGTGGCTGATTTCCATGGACACCGAGGCCCAGGCGCAAGGCTTCCTGCGTGTCTCCCAGGCCAAGAGCCCCGCCTTCTTCACCGAGGTACCGGCCGCCATCGTGCCGGTCAGATATGCGGGGGGCCGTGTCTATTATCGGGTGGTGGCCGGAGGCTACGCCAGCCGTGCCGCCGCCGCCGCCGCGTGCCGCAAGGTGCGGGAAGAAGATCCGGCCGCGTTCTGCAAGGTCGTGGCGAACTAGCCGGGCCCATGCATCGGGTCGCCCAATGAACACAGGGGAGATCAAGCAGCGCATTCTCGCCGGCCGTCCGGCCTTTGGCTGCTGGCTGGAGTTATGCAGCCCGATCGCCGCCGAAATCGTCGCGCAAGCCGGCTATGACTGCGTTCTGATCGACATGGAGCACGGTCCCGGTTCGGTTCTCGATGCGGTATCCATGATGCATGCGGTGCAGGGCCGCGCCTGCGCGCCGCTGCTGCGGGTTCCGGCGAACGATCCGGTGATCCTCAAGCGGACGCTCGACATCGGCATCGCCGGGGTCATGATCCCGGCGGTGAACACGGCCGAGCAGGCCGCGGCTGCCGTCTCGGCGTGCCGCTATCCGCCGAAGGGAACCCGGGGCATGGCGGCCAGTATCGTGCGCGCCTCGGACTATGGGGCCCGCTGGCGCGATTACACCGGCAATGCCAACGAAACCCTGCTGGTCATGTGCCAGATCGAAAGCGCCGAGGCGGTGGGCAATGCCGCCGCCATCGCCGCCGTCGATGGGGTCGACATGCTGTTCATCGGCCCCTTCGATTTGTCCGCCGGCCTGGGCCACTTGGGCGAGCCGGACCATCCCGACGTGCGCAAGAAGATCGCCGCGGTGGAGGCGGCAGCCAGGAAAGCGGGACGGGCATTGGGTGGCATTCCGACGCCGGGCCGCTCGGTCGAAGACCTGATCGCCGCCGGCTACCGCCTGATACTGGCCGATGCGGACGTGGGCCTGCTGGGCGATACCGCCCGCGCCCACGTCAAGGCCTTGCGCGCCGCCGCTGGCACGCTGGGTTAAGGCGGCCGTCCGGTTCGCGGGGAGCTTCGATCATCGCGCCGGCTCTCACAGCCCGCCGTTCCGGTCGGCCGTCCAATCGCCAACCAATGACTCCTTCGACTCGGCGATGCGGCGGGACAGTGCGGATCGCAGGGCGTATTCTTGGCCGCTAACCATTGGGACCTGTGGGGGAAATCGAGGACATGGCCGAGTGTGACGGGGAAGGCAAAATCGCCGGCGATCCAGCGCACGCGCATGCAGTGCTGACCGTGACCGAGATGGCGAAGGCCGACGCGGCCGCCATGGCCGCCGGCGTGCCTGGTGAGAAGCTGATGGAAAATGCGGGGCGCGCGGTGGCCGATGCGGTCCGCGTGGGCTACCGGCGCAGACCGGTGCTGGTCCTCTGCGGTCCCGGTAACAACGGCGGCGACGGCTTTGTCGCAGCTCGGCTTTTGCATAAGTCGGGCTGGCCTGTGCGGGTGGCGTTGTTGGGCCCGCGTGGGGCCCTTAAGGGGGATGCGGCGGCGCATGCGATGCTGTGGGGCGAAGACGTGACAACCTTGACCTCCGATAACGCCGCCGCCCTGGTGGCGGGCGCCAGCGTGGTGATCGATGCCCTGTTCGGCGCCGGCTTGTCGCGGCCCTTGGCGGGCGCAGCCCGTGCCGCCGTCGAGGCCGTGGCTGCTACCGGCCGCCCGGTGGTCGCCGTGGATGTGCCCAGCGGTGTCGCCGGGGACGACGGCAACGTGCTGGGTGACGTGGCCATGGGCGCCCACATGACTGTGACCTTCTTCCGCAAGAAGCCGGCGCATCTGTTGCTGCCCGGGCGGGCCTTGTGCGGCGATGTGGTGGTCGCCGACATCGGCATTCCCGATGCGGCGCTGGCCCAGATTGCGCCAACCGTCGTCGAGAACCACCCCGCGCAGTGGGCCGCGCAACTGCCGCGCCGCCGCCTGGACAGCCACAAATACGATTTCGGCCATGCGGTGATCGTGGGCGGCGAGGCGATGACCGGGGCCGCACGGCTGGCCGCCCATGCCGCCTTGCGGGTGGGCGCGGGACTGGCCAGCCTGGTCTGCCCGCCTGCCGCCGTGGCGGTATATGCCCAGGCCAGCCCCAGTGTCATCACCGTGCCCTTGGACGGCATCGACGCCTTTCGCGATTGGCTGAACGATCCACGCAAGACGGCGGTCCTGATCGGCCCGGGTGCCGGGCTATCGGAATCCACCCGTCAGCACGTCGCGGCGGCCTTGGCGGCGGGCAAGGCGGTGGTGCTCGATGCCGATGCCCTGACCTGTTTTGCCGACCGGCGGAGCGATTTGTTTCGGGCCATCGCCGGGAGGTGCGTCCTGACCCCGCACGAGGGGGAATTCGCGCGCCTGTTCCCCGACCTGGCCGGCGATAAGCTGTTGCGGGCCCGGGCGGCGGCCAAGTTGAGCGGCGCCGTCGTCCTGCTCAAGGGCGCGGATACGGTCATCGCCGCCCCGGACGGCCGGGCGGCGATCAACGGCAACGCGCCGCCGCATCTGGCCACGGCCGGATCGGGGGATGT
>DASWJP010000135.1:0-18353 GCA_036397065.1 Kiloniellales bacterium
GACACCGAGAATGGTCGCCAACAGGCCCAAGCCGATGACCATGGTGATCTGTTCGCCGAGCACGATGACGCCCAACAGGACGCTCACCCCGGCGCGAAGATAGGCTTGGCTGGCCACCCCCATGGAACCAAGGGTGGCCACCAACCGAAAATAGAGGAGCAACGCACCACCGGTGCAAAACACCGCCAGGGCACCGGCCGCCAGGAGAGACACCGGCGACGGGTCCAGAGTCCACGGCCGCTCCACCAGCACGCTCAGCGGGACCAGGATCACCGCCGCGCAGACCATGGTCCCCGCCGCGGTGACGGTGGGCGAGATGTGCGCGAACCGCTTGCCATGGATAGCCGCCACCCCATACAGCATCGCCGCGAACAGAACCGCGAGCTGGGCGGCGACGGCTTGCCCCAGGCCGCGCAGCGCATCGACCCCGACGATCAACACCACTCCGGCGATGCCCAGCAACGCCCCGGTCAGCTTGAGGCCGTTCACGGCCTCGTGCCGGGTGACCAAAACCGTGATCAGGAAAACGAAGATCGGCGAGGTCGAATTGAGAACCCCCGCCAGGCCGCTGTCCACGTATTGCTGGCCCCAGGCAACCAGGGTCCAGGGCCCGATGCTGGTGAAGAACGCCTGGATCGACAACAGGCGCCAGGTCACGCGATCTGCCGGCAGTCGTGCCCCCTGCGCCCACATGACACCGAGCAGGAACAACCCGGCGATGGTCACGCGCCCGGCAATCAAGGTGACCGGCGGAATGGTCGCCACCGCCACCTTGATGAACAGATAGGACGACCCCCACAGCAGGGCGAGCAGGCCGAGGAGGGCGATCTCGAGTGCGAAGTTTGGAGCCTTGCCGGCGGTCGCGTTCATATCCGTTCCGAATCGAGGGGACGTACCACTCAGAAGGCCCGAACTAAACCATACTGTCGACACCTATCATTTCGCTGCATTACGAACTATGACGCGGCAATCTTCTTGGATTGGAATAGCGGCACCGGATCGGCCCACGACCGGCAATGTTCGGCGCCTCGGCCGTATCTATAGCGCCAACGAGACGCGGACGAGGTCCGGCTCCACCTCTGACGGCGCGATATTGAAGCCGAGATCCCGGCACAAGTGCAGCATGTGGGTGTTGTCGCGCAGCACATCGCCAAAAATCTCCTTGATGCCGCGCCGCTGGGCGTGGTCGAGAATGCGCTGCATGAGCAACCGCCCCAGGCCCTGACCGGTCAGGTCCTTGCGTATGATAATGGCGTATTCGGCCCGCTGGTTGTCCGGGTCCGCGAAAATACGCACGACCCCGTAGATCTCGGTTTTCCCCGGAACGCCAGGATCGGTGAGGATCAAGGCCATCTCGCGGTCATAGTCGATCTGGGTGAAGCGCGCGGCCATGACGTGCGACAGCGTTTTCAAGGGCATCAAGAAGCGCAGTCGAATCTCCTCCGGCGTCAGCTTGGCGAAGCCGGCGTGCAGCGAGGGTTCGTCTTCCGGAACCACCGGGCGAAGCAGCAACGTCCGGCCATCCTTGATCTCGATTTTCTCCTCAAGCTCCTTGGGGTAGGGCCGTATCGCCAAATGGTCGGCCGCCGGCGCCCGGCCGGCGGCCACCTTGATCCGTGCATCCAGGGCAACCACTCCGTCCGAGCCGGCCAGCAAGGGATTGATGTCGAGTTCGGCGAGGGCCGGCAGGTCGATGACCATCTGCGATATCTTGATGAGGGTGAGCGCAATGGCATCCAGATCCGCCGGCGGCTGGCCACGATAGCCTTCCAGGATTCGGAAGATGCGGGTACGCGCCATCATCTCGCGCGCCAGATGCATGTTTAGCGGCGGCAGGGCCAGCGCCTTGTCCGCGATCACCTCGACCGCGGTGCCGCCCTGACCGAAGAGAATCGTCGGGCCGAACAACACATCGTCAGCGATACCGACGATCAGTTCCTGTGATTCACGCATGTGGATCATCGGCTCGACGCGAAAGCCCTCGATCCGCGCCTCCGGCTTACTCCGCGCGATCCGTTCGCCCATGGCCTTGGCGGCGGTTTCGACAGCCGCCGGCCCTTCCAGATCGAGCACCACGCCGCCCACGTCGCTCTTGTGGATGATATCGGGCGAGACGATCTTCAGGGCGACCGGAACGCTGAGGCGGGCGGCCACGGCGGCGGCACCGGCCGGATCGGGCGCCATCGCCCCGCCCGCGGTCGGAATCTGATACGCCGTCAGGATTTCGCTGACCTCGGTCATAGTCAACCAATCGCGTTCGGATGCGAGGGCACGGGCGATCACATCGGCGGCCCGCTGCTGATCGGGATGAAAAATTTCCGGCAGCGAAGGGGGCGTTTCCATCAGGCTGATCTGATTGCGCCGGTAGTTCACCAAGTGCATGAAGGCGCGCACGGCGTCGCTTGGCGTGTCGTAGGAAGGTATCGCTGACCGCGTCAAAATGCCGCGCGCCTCGCGCACGGAGGCGCTGCCGACCCAACTGGTCAGCACCGGCGGCTCTGTCCGCGTGCCGCGAGTCTCGGCGACCTTCCGCGCGACGTCGACACTCGAGACGATGGCGGTCGGACAATTCAGCACCAGGATGGCATCCGCCGATGGCTCCTCGAAAATCGCGGACAATGCCTTGGCGTAGCGCTCCGCGTCCGCATCGCCGATGATATCGATCGGATTGGCATGGGACCATGTTTCTGGCAGGACCGCGTTCAATTTGGCGAGCGTTGAGTCGCTCAACTCAGCCAAACGGCCGCCGGCCTCGATCAAGGCATCCACCGCCATGACGCCGATGCCGCCGCCGTTGGTCAGGATTGTCAGGCGGTCGCCGCGCGGCGGTTTGATCGCGGCCAAGGTTTCGACCGCATCGAACAGTTCCTCGAGGCTGAACACGCGCAACATGCCGGCGCGGCGAATGGCCGCGTCGTAAACCTCGTCCGATCCGGACAACGCCCCGGTGTGCGTCGCGGCGGCCTTGGCGCCTTCCGGCCGGCGGCCGGCCTTGACCACGATCACCGGTTTCGAGCGCGCCGCGGCGCGGGCCGCCGACATAAACTTTCGCGCGTGGGTGACGGCCTCGATATAGAGCAGGATGGCGGTCGCCTCGCGATCGTTCGCCAAGTAGTCGAGCATGTCGCCGAAATCGACATCGCTCATGTCGCCGAGAGAAACCAGGTGCGAGAAGCCGATGCCGCGCTCGGTCGCCCAGTCGACGATGGCGGTGACGACGGCGCCCGATTGGGCGACGAAGGCGAGGCGTCCAGGGCGGGGTTCGATACCGGCAAAGCCCGCATTCAGCCCCAGGCGCGGGACCATGACCCCCAAGCAGTTCGGCCCGACGATGCGCAGCAGGTGAGGGCGCGCCGCCTTGAGCATGGTGTCCTGCAGGGCCAGGCCTTCCCGCCGCCCGCCTTCGCCGAAGCCGGCGGTGATCACCACGGCTGCCTTGGTACCGATGGCGCCGAGCTCGCCGATCAAGCCGGGCACGCTAGCCGGCGGGGTGGCGATGACCGCCAAGTCTGGGGGCACGGGCAGGGCACGGATGCTCGCATAGGCTGGAACGCTTTGAATGTGGGTGTGCTTTGGGCTGACTGGCATGATCGGCCCATCGAAGCCGGCGCGAAACAGATTGCGGGCCAGCACGGAACCGACCGAGCCAGGCCGCTTGCTCGCTCCGATCAAGGCAACCGAGCGCGGATGAAACAGAACATCCAAATTGCGAATCGACATGGCGCGGTACCGGGCCGGAGGAGAGAGGCCGATCTTAGCGCCCGCCCGCCCCCACCGCCACGGGCGTCGTCATCAGCAGCACATCGCCGGTATAGCGGATCAATTCGTGCGGCACCACGGCGCGGCGGTCGATCTCCTTGAACCCCAGGCGCTCATAGAGCCGCACGGCGCCCATGTTCTGCTCGAAGACGAGCAAGCTAAGCTCACCGCAGTTGCGGGCGCGCGCCAGGTTCTTGGCGATCTCGCACATGCGCGTGCCCAGTCCCTGGCCTTGATACCGCGGCAAGAGTGCGACGCCGCAGATATAGTAGCTGCCCGGCACTTCCAAGTCCCGGTAGGGCGCCAGTACATCCGGCTCGCCGCCTGCCGAAGCGGCCGGCCCTGCTGGCTCCGCCTCACTCTTTTCGATCTGGAATGAAACCATCATGCCCGCCAGCTCGTCGTCGATTTCGGCAACCACGCAATTCTGGTAGGAGAACTCCGTGTCCTCACGGGCATAGCGCTGCTCGCCGATTTCGAGCAGGCTTAGATCGGGAATTCCCAGGGTGCTCCAGACATAATCGGCAACGCCGCCGGAAGATATGCTGAACAGCTCGGCAATATCATAGCAATCCTCCGGCTTGGCCCAGCGGAAGGGAGGTTTCAGGAGTACGGACGGTGTGGTCGATGGCATCTCAAATCACCTGGGTCATGGATTTGGGGGTCATGGTATAAGGCATGCGAGTGACGACTACGGAAGCATAGGGAGAACGGCGTGAGCGAGATCAAATCATACCGGATGTATATCGACGGGAAATCGTGCGAATCGGCCTCGGGACAATGGTTCGAGTCCTACAATCCGTACACGGGAAAGGTTTGGGCCCGCTTCCCCCGCGGCAATGCCGAGGACGTGGATCGGGCGGTCAAAGCCGCGCAGAAGGCGTTTACCCACGGCGATTGGCCGCGCCTGCACGCCTCCCAGCGCGGCGCCTTGCTCCGCCGCCTCGGCGACCTGATCGCCGAGCACGCGCAGCGCCTTGCCGAGATCGAGGTCCAGGACAACGGCAAGCTCATAGCCGAAATGGCGGCGCAACTTCGATACATCCCACAGTGGTATTACTACTTTGGGGGGCTGGCAGACAAGATAGAGGGTGCGGTCATCCCCAGCGACAAGCCGGAGACCTTCAATTACACCCGCTATGAGCCGCTGGGCGTGGTCGCCGCCATCACCGCCTGGAATTCGCCGCTGCTGCTGGCCACCTGGAAGCTGGCGCCGGCCTTGGCGGCGGGCAATACCATCGTGCTCAAGCCGTCGGAGTTTACTTCCGCATCCGCTCTCGAGTTCGTCAAGCTGGTGGAACAGGCCGGATTTCCCCCGGGCGTGGTCAACGTGATCACCGGATTCGGCGCCGAGGTGGGCGATGCCCTGGTCTCGCACCCCGACGTGGCGAAGGTCGCCTTCACCGGCGGCGAATTGACCGGCCAGAAGGTCTACGAGACCGCGGCCCGCGGCCTGAAGCGGGTCAGCCTCGAGCTGGGCGGCAAATCGCCCAACATCGTCTTCGATGACGCCAATATGGACAACGCGGTCAAGGGCGCCATCTCGGGCATCTTCGCGGCGACCGGTCAGACCTGCATCGCCGGATCGCGCCTACTGGTGCAGGAATCGATTCATAACGAGTTCGTCGACCGCCTGGTCAGCTTCGCCAAGACCGCGCGCATGGGCGATCCCAGCCTGCCGGACACCCAGGTCGGGCCGGTGACCACCATCCCGCAGATGGAAAAGATCCTTGGCTACATGGATGTGGCCAAGGGCGAAGGCGCTGAATGCGTCCTGGGCGGCGGCCGCGCCCAGCGGCCGGAATGCGGCGACGGCTGGTTCGTCGAGCCGACCATCTTCACCGGCGTACGCAACGACATGCGCATCGCCCAGGAAGAGGTGTTCGGGCCGGTGCTGTCGGTGATCCCCTTCCGCGATGAGGAAGAGGCGGTTGAGATCGGCAACAACGTGGTCTATGGCCTGGCGGCCGGCGTGTGGACGCAGAACATCCGCCGGGCGATCACCATGGCCGAGCGCCTGCGCGCCGGCACCATCTGGGTGAACACGTACCGGGCGGTCAGTTACATGTCGCCCTTCGGCGGCTACAAGCGGTCCGGCCTGGGGCGCGAAAACGGACAGGATACCATCTACGAATATCTGCAGACCAAGTGCGTCTGGATCAGCACCTCCGACGATACGCCCAACCCGTTCATCATGCGCCTGCCAGGCGACAGCTAAGGTCCGGATAGCGAAACGGCACCGCTGTATCAGCGGCGCCGCTTGTCGTTCGTCTTACGTCAGATTTCCGGAGGCCCCCCCACCCTAACCCTCCCCCACAAGGGGGGAAATTTGGATTCCATCTCGTCCACTTCCCCCTCCCCCTCGATGGGGGAGGGCCGGGGTGGGGGTGACTCGCAAGCGCCCTATTGCAGAATGATGATCTGAACCCGCCGGTTGGCTTGCTCCTGCACGCCGTCGGCGGTGGGAACCGCCGGATCGGCCTCGCCTCGGCCGGCGACGCTGATCTGCGCGTTGCCGATGCCCCGTGCCACCAGCGCATCGCGTACCGCGTTGGAGCGGCGCAGGGACAGCGCCGAGTTGTAGTCGTCGGACCCGGCGCGATCGGCATGGCCGGTGACCGAGAAGTCTGTCGCGTCCATCTTCTTGGCGGTGGCCAACGCATCGTCGATGGTCTGTGCCGCGGCAGCCGTGATTTCGGAGCTGTCGAAGCCGAAGAAGACCACGAACGGCTTCGGCGCCATCATCGGCTCGGGGGCCGGAGCCGGAGCCGGAGCGGGCTCGGCCATCGGCTTCATGGCAGCGCGCAGCTTATCCATGGCCGCGTGGAACTTGTCGCGGCAGGCGGCGATGTGATCTTCCTGGAAGTTCTCTTCCTGCTGCTCCATCCAGCAATCGAAGGCGCCCTGGGCAGCCGCCGCCTCTTGCGGTGCCTTGTCGCGCGCACCGTCATTTAGGATCTGAACCAGTTCGGCCCGCGCCGTGGTCAACTCGCCAACCTTGCCCGCCGGCAGATCGCGCGAGGCGATGGCATCCGGCTCCACCGCCTCACCGGCGGCGGCGCGCAGGCCCTTCAGCGCGTAATGGTCGGCATCGCGCCAGTCGTACATGTCGTCCGCCTCGAAATCCATCAACTGGCGGTATTCCCCGGCCAGGCTTTGCGAAAAGGCGCTGCCCGTTGGTTGTGCGGCACGCATGTTATCGATGTCGTAGCCGGATTTGAGGATCGAGCACCCGCCCAGAACGGCAAGCGTCACGATCGCTCCTAGTACCCGAATGAAATGCATATCCTCGTTCTCCCTTTTCCATGAATGCCGCGGCATTGCGGTGCCGCGGGATTATTTGCCAGCGGGCGGCCGCATATGGCCGCGCAGGTGGCGATCAATTCGTCGGTCTTCCCCGACAGTGCCGCCGCTAGTTGCCAAGCAGCTTCTTCAAGACCGTCCCCGGATCGGGCACGGCGCCGCCAGTACTTTCGCCGCCGTCCGCCGGCGGCGTGGCGGTGCCGCCGAGGAGGCCGCCGGCCCCGCCTTGCAGCTGTTTGAGCGTATCCTTGGCACCCTCCAGCGCCTTGGTCGGATCCTTGGCGATGTCGGTGATCATGGCGGTCAGATCAGGCCGGTAGGTCACGTTGTCCCATGGCCCTTCGACGATCACCGGCACGGCCACACCCTTGGCATCGCCGGCCGCACCCTGCCCTTCCAGGCTGGCGACCGCTTTCGGCTCGATGCGGTAGTTGACCGTTCGCTTCGGCGCATCGGCGGTGCCGGCGCCGGTTACCCGCAGCAACGGATTGCGCAGCAGCATATCGTCGTTGCGCACGATGCCCTTGTCGATCTTGAACGTTCCGGACAGCTCGGCGAAGTCGGTTTTCTGAGTCTCCCGCGCGCTCTTGTCCGTGAAGGCCGAGCCGACATTGCGCAACATGGCCGCCAGGTTGAGGCCGCGCACGGCGCCGTCGAGGAACTTGAAGGCGCCATTGCCGTTCAGGTTCTGCACCATTTCGCGCTGGGTATTTCCTTTGGTGGTCACCGAGAGATTCATCGCGCCGGCCCCTTCCAGCCGGTCGAAGCCGGCTGCATCGGTGAGCAGGGGCTGTGCCTCAATGCCGTCCAAGGCGAACGTCTCGGCCACCGACGGTATCTTGCCGCGCGCATCCACCGTCACCTTGCCGGTGCCGGTGCCATCGTAAAGATTGAGCTCATTCAGGTTGAGATCCAGAAGGCCATCCTTCAACGCGGCGACCAGGACGCTGCGGCCGATCTTGACCTTCTGCGCGACGATTTCGTTGACGCTCAAGGCAAAGTCGGCGTTCACCAGTTTCAGGCCGCCGAGGTCGATGGGCTCGTCGCTCCAATCCGCCGGCTTGGCCGGCTGACCGCCGCCGGAGGACGCGCTCGACGTGCCCGCTGAGTCTTCCGCGGGCGGCGGCATATAGGTGTTCAGGTCCAGCCGGTCCACATCTAGGCGGCCCTTCACGTACGGTTTTCCGGAGGTGACATCCGCCGTGAGGTCGCCTTCCGCCTTGATATCGTCGAGGGCGATCTGCGCCTCGGTGAATGCGGCCTTGCCCGGCGAAGCCGCGACCTTGCCCTTGATCTTCAGCGGCCCCAGGCCCTTGCCCCCCGCCGTGAGCGGATTGCCGGTCCACGCCGCCAATTCGCGCAAGGAAGGAATGTCGAGATCGACTGTTCCATCGACCTTCGCCGGTTCGGCTTTGGTGACCGTGCCTTCATAGGACAGATTCACCACATCGGACTCGAGTCCGATGGAGACCGGCGTGGTGATGCCGGCCATCAGACCGCGCAGGGCTTCGCTCTTGGCCTTCAGCGTCAGTTTCCGGCCGTTCCACACCAGGGAGCCATCGGTGGCAACCGGGCTATCCATATTCGGCAGGGACACGGCCATGTTGATGGCCGAGAGTTCGACGCGCTGGCCGGAGCGAGCGTCGATGTAGGTGACTAGACCGTCAACCAGGCGTACGTCGCCGAGGCTGATTTCCGGAATCCCGCCCGAATCACTGGCGGACGGCGCAGGCGTGCTGGTCGCACCGCCCCCGGCCGCCGGCATGCCCGCCTTGGCAAAGACCCAATTCGGCTGGCCGGCCTTGTCCACCTCCAGGTGGATGACCGGCTGCACCAGGATGAAGCTATCGACCCGCACCTGGCCGGACAGCAGCGGCCAGATCTGCAACTGCACCTGCAGCTTCTGCAGGCGCGCCATGTCCGGCTCCGCCGCACCGGGGGCATTGGCGAAGGACACATCCGCCGCCTCCAGCTCGATGCGCGGGAACAGGGAGAGCCGCATGTCACCCTTGATGTTCAGTTCGCGGCCGGTGGCGTCGTAAGCCGCCTGGGCGATCTGGGTCTTGTAGGTTTCTGCGGGAATGAAGAACGGCGCGGCCAGCAGCACAATGATAACCAGGGCAACAACGGCCGCCAGCGCGATCAGCACTTTTTTCATGGCAAAATTCTCTCGTTCAATTGTGTCAGGGCCATGGCGTACACCAGGCTATCCTGTGGCTTTACAGGGGGATCAGTTTCTGCTCGGCATCGCTGGGACCGGGCAGAAGCTGCAGTTTCCCGCTCCGTTCGTAGGGGACGGTTCGGCGGCTGATGCCCTTGAGATAGGCCAGGCCTTCCAGGCGGTAGCTCAGATCGGCACTGCGCCCCAGGGCAAGCACCTGCTGCATGATGTCGAGCACGGTCGTCGAGGCCACCACGGGAATGCGTGCCTCGCCCAGCCGCGGGATGGTCACCGACTCATTGGACACACCCTGGGCGAACGGCTTGTCGTTCAGCGCCAGCTTGAAGGACAGACCTTCCATCGGCAGATCGAAATTGTTCGGATTGGTCACCCGCAGGTCGAGCTGAAATTTCTGCTCGAACAGCCCGCCGGGCAGCAGCTTGATGTCGGCCAGGCCGATCTCGGGCGGCTGCGCCTTGTCGATGGGCGCGCAGGCCGCCAACAGGATTATGAAAAAGCCCCCAATGAGAGAAAGATACGTGCGCATCTTTCCACCCCCCAATTAGCTGTTGCCGAAAACCTTCTTGAGCAAGTCGGTGGTACGCGCCGCCGGGTTCTGCCGGATCGCGGCTTCCTCGCGGCCCACGTAGAGGAAAATGCCGTCCATCGCCTTCTCGACCACATAAGCGGTGAGGTCGGCCTTGGCATCGGGCACGAACGGGATCGTCTTGTACTGCGACATCATGGTGTCATAGGACTTGATGGCGCCCACATCGGCCAAACTGTCATCGACGACGGGCTTCATGCGCTCGGCCAGGGCCGGCGACATCTTGCCCTTGAAATATTGCGTGGCCGCATCGTCCGGGCCTTCGTAAATCTTCTGCACGTCATCCAGGGTCATCTCGCTGATGGCCTGGAGGAACAACTCCTTCGCCGCCGGGGCGGCCGCTTCGGCGCCGCGGTTCAGCTTCAGCTCCAAGTCATCCGCCATCTCGGACATGCCGACGCGCTTGAGGGCGGATTGAACGTTCTTGAGCGCCCCCGGCAGGGGGATGTGGATGTCCGGATCGCCGTTGAAACCGTCGGTGGCACCGACCTGTTCGACCACACGGCCGGTGCCGACCTTCAATGCCTCGCGCAGGCCAGCAGCGATCTCGTCGGTGGTCAGGACGCTGGTGCCGCCGGGCACCGAATCGCCAAGGGTGCCCAGCGCCTTCTTGGCACTGTCGAAGAAGCTGCTTTGCGCCAATGCCACGCCTTCGACGGCCCACAGCGCCGCCAGTGCCAATGCACCGGCGCGCAGCAACCGCGGCCAGGCGAAGCTCCGCCGAGATGGCGTTGAATGGATTGTCATGATGCCTCCCCTTTCCGTATAGCCCCGCTTGCACCAGCATTCGCGCGGTCAAAGAGTCCCTCAGGCTTCTCGCCCGATTAGGCTACTTTCACCCCACCACCTCAGCGCTTTAGTTTGCTGGTTCCAGTCGTAGCCGATTTTTCAGCGTTTCGACTGGCGGCGCCTTTCATCACAAAAATCCCGTGGGCACAACCCAAGCGTGTTGTCCAATATATCTCAACAGATGGTCCGAATGGGAATTGTTTCAAGGTATTGATGAAGCCGCTTTGAAATGATCGGTTACTCTCGCTCTAAGTCGGCCGTTTATTTCGGAAAAACCTATTCTGATCGCAAGATCGGCGGTTCGCTGCACCGCTTTTGTCGGTTAGGATCGGATCGAGGAGCCGAGTCGTCCGCACCGGAGGAAACCGATGATCGCACGCCTGTTCGCCATCGCGTTGTGCGCCGTGCTCATCGGCGCCGCCTCCGGACGCGAGGCCCACGCCGCCGAATTGAAGATCGGCATCACCCAGTTTCCCTCGACCCTGAATCCGCACATCGATTCCATGCTGGCCAAGTCCTATATCCAGGCCATGACCATCCGGACGGTCACCACGTATGACCAGGACTGGAACCTGATTTGCCTGCTGTGCGTCGAGTTGCCGACCTTGGAGAACGGCCAGGCGGTCCTGGAGAAAACACCGGATGGCGGCGATGGCATTGCCGTAACCTATCGCTTGAATCCGGATGCCACTTGGGGCGACAGGACGCCGGTGACCAGCGCCGACATGGTGTTCACCTGGGAAGCGGGAAAGCATCCGAAATCCGGCTTTACCAACTTCGAGTCCTTTCGCCGCATCCTGTCCATCGACGTGATCGACAACAAGACCTTCACCGTGCACGAGGACCGCGTCACCTTCAACTACAACGCCCTGCAACTCGACCTGTTGCCGGCGCATGTGGAGCGGCCGATCTTCGAGGCGGACCCGGAGACTTACCGCAACCGCACCGCATTCGACACGGATCCGACCAATCCGGCGCTGGCCTTCGGTCCCTATCGCATTGCCGAGGTGGTTTCCGGCTCGCGCGTCGTTCTGGTGCCCAATCCGACCTGGACCGGGCCGGTTCCTGCCTTCGAACGCATTTCCGTGCAGGTGATCGAGAATACGGCGGCGTTGGAGGCCAATCTGCTGTCCGGGGCCATCGACATGATCGCCGGCGAGTTGGGCCTGACCATCGATCAGGCATTGGCCTTCGAGAGACGGCATGGCGATCGCTACACCATCATCTACAAGCCGGGCCTCATCTACGAGCATCTGGATCTCAATCTCGACAATCCGATCCTGGCCGACCTGCGGGTGCGTCAGGCCCTGACCTATGCGCTGAATCGCGAGGCGTTGAACGAAACCGTGTTCGGCGGCAAGCAGCCGGTAGCGAAGACATCGGTCAGCCCGCTGGACTGGGTCTACGAGCCGGTCGTGCCGGCCTATCCTTTCGATCCGGAGCGGGCCCGGACCATGCTGGCGGATGCCGGCTGGAAACCGGGTGCGGATGGCATACTCGCCAACGCCGCCGGCGAACGCCTGACCATCGAGCTGATGACCACCGCCGGCAACCGCAGCCGCGAGCTGGTGGCGCAAGTGCTGCAAAGCCAATGGCGCGAGCTGGGCATCGATGCGCGCATCAACAACGAACCGGCCCGCGTGTTCTTCGGCGAGACCGTGAGCAAGCGCAAATTCACCGGCGCCGCCATGTTCGCCTGGCTGTCCTCGCCGGAGCACGTGCCGCGCACCACCCTCTATTCGGATCAGATCCCCACGGCAGAGAACAATTGGGCGGGGCAAAACTATACCGGCTTCAACAATGCCGAGATGGATGCCTTGATTGACGTCATCGAGATCGAGCTTGACCGCGACAAGCGCAAGGCCCTGTGGAGCCGCTTGCAGCGCCTGTATGCCGAAGAATTGCCGGTCATTCCCCTGTATTGGCGGGCCGATTCCTATATCCTGCCGAAATGGCTGAAGGGTGTGCGCCCGACCGGGCATCAGGGCACGACCGCGCAATGGGTCGAGGAGTGGCGCGTGGACGGAAACTGAGCCGGGAGCCCCGGGGGCTGCTGCACCGATGATCCGCTATATCGCCCAGCGGTTGGCCGAATCGATTGTCGTGCTGATCGTCATGTCGTTCATCATCTATGCGCTGATCGGCCTGATGCCGGGCGATCCGGTCGATGTGATGATCAACGCCAATCCGCGCGCCACCGCGGAAGACGCGGCCAGGCTGCGGGCGCTCTATGGCCTGGACCGGCCCATCGGCGAGCGCTACCTGGCGTGGCTGGGCGCGGCGGTGCAGGGAGATTTCGGATTCTCGCGATTGCACGCCCGGCCGGTGCTGGACGTGCTGGTCCCCCGCCTGGGCAACACGGTGGCTTTGATGGGGGTCAGTTTCGTGCTGGCCATCGCCATCGCCCTACCGCTCGGCATCGCCGCCGCCATGCGGCCGCGCACGATCACAGATACCGCCATCAATCTGGTTGCCTTCGCCGGCATATCGGTGCCGCCGTTCTGGCTGGCGATTCTGTTCATCATCCTGTTCGCCGTTCTGCTCGGCTGGCTGCCGGCCGGCGGCATGCCGCCCACCGGCGCCGGCATCGCGGCGCAGATCAGCTACCTGGCCATGCCGGTGGCGACTCTGACCATCGTCACCGTCGGCGGCATCGTCCGCTTCGTCCGCGCCGCGATGATCGAGGCGCTGCGCCAGGATTACGTGCGCACCGCCTGGGCCAAGGGGTTGAGCGGCCGCCAGGTGGTCCTCGGCCATGTGCTGCGCAATGCCATGATTCCGGTGGTCACCATTCTGGCGCTCAATTTCGGCGCCCTGTTTTCCGGCGCCCTGATCACCGAAACCATGTTCGGCTATCTCGGCATGGGCAAGACCATCTATGACGCCATTCTGGGCAACGATTTCAATCTGGCGCTGATCGGCCTGCTGCTGGCCACGGCCACCACCTTGCTGGCCAACCTGGCCGCCGATCTTTGTTACACTTGGCTCGATCCGAGGATCACCTACGCATGAGCGGCGAACGGCGCTATGAACGGACGGCAACGCGGGCCGGGACGGCAGCCCAGCGGCCCCGCACCCTGCGCGCCCTGTTGTGGCGGCGGTTCCTGGAGCATCGCGGTGCGGTGGTCAGCATGATGGTCCTTGCCGCCCTGACGCTTCTCGCTTTGTCCGCGCCGGTGCTGGAAAGCGCGTTGGCCCTCGATGCAACACGCGTCAATCTGCTGGCCGTCAAGCTGCCGCCCTCGGCGGCGCATCCGCTGGGCACCGACGAGTTGGGCCGGGACTTGCTGCTGCGCCTGTTGTACGGCGGCCGGGTTTCGCTGCTGGTCGGTCTGGCGGCGGCGTTGTGCGCGGCGGTCATCGGCACCGCCATCGGTCTGCTGGCCGGGTATTTCGGCGGCACCTTCGATACGCTGTTGATGCGCCTGACCGATGGGGTGATCGCCTTGCCGATCCTGCCGCTGCTGATCGTCCTGGCGGCGGTCGATCCGGGCAAGCTGGGTTTGCCGGAAAGCCTGGCGTCGAGCCAGGATGCCAGCCTCTATCGGATCATCGCGCTGATCGCCCTGGTGGGCTGGACCACAGTGGCGCGGCTGGTGCGCGGCGCGACCCTGGCCACCAAGGCGCGCGAGTTCGTGCGCGCCGCCGAGGCGCTGGGCGCTGGCCATGGGCGCATCATGCTGGTGCACATCCTGCCCAACGTGGTGTCGCCGGTGATCGTCGCCACCACCCTGTCCATCGGCAGCATCATCTTGCTGGAATCGGTGCTCAGCTTCCTTGGGCTCGGCATTCAGCCGCCGATTCCAAGCTGGGGCAACATGCTGACCAATGCCCAGGAATTGATTTGGGACGCGCCCGTGCTGGCGATATATCCGGGCCTGCTGATCTTCGTCACCGTGATCGCCTTCAACTTCCTCGGCGACGGCCTGCAGGACGCCCTCGATCCGAGAGCGATCAGTGAGACATGAGCACCGGCACGGTCATTTGCTCGAAAATCTCCTTGGTGACACCGCCCAAAATCCATTCGCGCAAACGCGAGTGGCCGTAGGCGCCCATCACCAGAAGATCGATATCCAGATCCACCAGGCGCGAGAGCAGGGCGTTGGCGATACTTAGATCGTCGGCGGTCAGGTGCTGCGCCTCGGCCCGGACCCCGTGCCGTGCGAGATGCAAGGAAATATCGGCGCCGGGCTCGGGGCCGTGATCGCCCTGGTCCGGATTGATGACCAGTACGGCCACCTTGTCCGCGGCCTTTAGAAACGGCAGGGCGTCGTTGACCGCCCGCGCCGCCTCGCGCCCGCCATCCCAGGCGACCAGCACCCGCCGGCCCAGGCTCTTGCCCGCGCCGATGTAGGGCACCACCAGCGCCGGCCGCCCCAAGGACAGGATCACGTCCTCGGCGAAGTGCGGGCCGGTATCGCTGCTCGGCTCCGGTTCCGGTTGACCGAGGATAACCAGATCCGTATAGCGCGCGTGCTGGCTGACCATGCTGGCCACCTCCGCCGCCGGGCCGCGCACCGACCGGCCATCGGCCGCCAGGCCGCTCTTGGCCACGGTTTTGTTGAAATTCGCCATCACGGTCTGGCTGCGCAGTACGGTTTGTTCCTCCAGGGCCGACAGGAAGTGCGCCGGAAGCTCGCCGCGCATGCCGCCGGGCAGGATCGGATCGGCGGCCACATGCAGGCCGGTCAGATGCGCCTCATGGGTCCGCGCCAGGTCGATCGCCACCGCCAGGCGGCCGGCGCATCCCGGGCTGTCATCGAGATGAACGAGCAGGTTCTTGAAGGTCATCGCCAATTCTCCCATGCCGCAGCCTCCGAATACGAGCAACAGCATCGCCGGAATCAGCCCGGGCCGGCATTGACCTGTATCAAGCCGCTGCCACCTTGCCTCGGCGACACCGGGCGGAGTAGGCTCGCGCCGCCATATCACCGCCACCCGCCATCCCGGAGACCGCCATGAGCGTACGGCCTTATTATCCGTAACATGATGGATACAGTGGGTTTTTCGCCGCCGCTGATCATCACAGAGGCACAGATCGAGGAGATGTTCCGGCGCTTTGGCATCGCCCTGGACGAGACCGCCGCCTGGATCGCCGAGGAAGGGCTGGCCTCCGTCGCCCGATGCCGGCAAGATTGACATATATCAGGGCGGTTTGCCGGTTAATTAGCCAATAGTTAACTGTAAACTGCATTCTATAGACTTGCGGTTGCCGATCTGAATTCGAGCTTTGCGGCGAGTTGGAGCGTACGGCATGGATTACGAAGGTATTTTCCAACGCGCGATCGAGGCGTTGAAAACGGAAGGCCGGTATCGAATTTTCGCCGACCTGGAACGCTGTGCCGGCGCCTTTCCACAGGCCAAGCGGTATGGGCCGGAGGGCGTGAGCGAGGTTACGGTCTGGTGCAGCAACGATTACCTGGGCATGGGCCAGCACCCGAAGGTTCTGGCGGCCATGCACGCGGCCCTGGACGCTTGCGGCGCCGGTGCCGGCGGCACCCGCAACATCGCCGGCACCAACCACCACCACGTGCTGCTGGAACGGGAGTTGGCCGCCCTGCACGGCAAGGAAGCCGCCCTGCTGTTCACCTCGGGCTATGTCTCGAACATGGCCTCGCTGGCGACCCTGGCCGCCATGTTGCCGGACTGCATCGTCTTCTCCGATGCCATGAACCATGCCTCGATGATCGAGGGTATCCGCCACAGCCGGGCGGACAAGTGCATCTTCCGCCACAACGACCCGAAGGATCTGGCCCGCCAGTTGGCGAAGGTCGACCCGGCGCGGCCGAAGATCGTGGCCTTCGAGTCGGTCTATTCCATGGACGGCGACATCGCCCCCATTGCCGAGTTGTGCGACGTGGCCGATCGCTACGGTGCCATGACCTATCTGGACGAGGTGCACGCGGTCGGCCTGTATGGTGAACACGGCGGTGGCATCTCCGAGCGCGACGGGGTGGCCCATCGCCTAACCGTCATCGAAGGCACCTTGGCCAAGGCCTTTGGCATCATGGGCGGCTATATCGCCGCTTCGGAGGCCCTGGTCGATTTCATCCGCTCCTACGCCTCCAGTTTCATCTTCACCACCGCCTTGCCGCCGGCGGTTGCCGCCGGAGCCCTGGCCAGCATCCGCCACCTGAAAGCCAGCACCGCCGAGCGGGAGCGCCATCAGGAGCGCGCCGCCGCCACCAAGCGCAAGCTGCGGGCCGCCGGCCTGCCGGTCATGCCCTCCGTCAGCCATATCGTGCCGGTGCTGGTGGGCGACCCGGTCCGGTGCCGCGAGGTCACCGACCGGCTGCTGGCCCAGCATGGCATCTATGTGCAGCCCATCAACTATCCCACCGTGGCCCGGGGGTCCGAGCGCCTGCGCCTGACCCCCTCGCCGGTGCATACGGACGCCGACATCGACCGCCTGGTCGCCGCCCTGTCCCAGGTGTGGAAAGAGCTGGATCTGGCGCGGGCCGCCGCCTGAGCCGGGACGGCGCGATCCGCGAAGTTCCGACGTTCCCGGCTTGCCTGGACAGACTCTCGGCTTCGGCTTAACTTAAGGATCACGCATTCGTCCTAAGGTGCGGCCCATGTACCGCGACAACAGCCTGATCCCGAGCGAGGCGATTCGCCTGCTGGCCCTGGGCATCCTCGCCGACGGCGAAACCGCCTATGCCGATCTGGCGGGCGAAGTGCGGTATTTCACCGGCCATGTCGTCGGCCCTTCCCTCGATCTGGTGGGCACGCCCATCGAGGTCCTGAAGGTCGAGGGGCTGGTGGAAACCACTGACGGCGACAGCCTGGCGGAACATGCCCGCCTGCGCATCACCGAGGCTGGCCGCACCGAGCTGACCCGGTTGCTCAACTCCAACGTCCGGCAACCGGTCAGCGACATCAACAAGCTGATCATCACCTTGAAGATGCGTTTCCTGCATGTGCTGGACGCGAAGGACCGGCGTCTGCAAGCCGACATGCTGGCCGAAATGTGCGAACGGCAATTGGTGCGCCTGACCGAATTGCACAGCCACCATAGCACCGCCCCCGGACACCTGAACCGCTGGCTGGCGCACGAGATCGCCCAGACCCGCGAGCGCCTGAACTGGTTCCGCGACCTGCAGAAAGATCTGGGCTAGGTCGTGATCTCGTCATTTTCTCCCCGTCATCCCGGACGTTAGGCAAGCCCGAAAATCCACGATTTTCGGCTGGCGAGCCTTGCGATCCGGGATCCATTTCTCCACCGCCGCGCTGCCGGGCCATGGATCCCGGATCGCTGACTTTCCTCTCCAAATCCAAGATTTGGAGGAAAGGCGCGTCCGGGATGACGCCTCTATGTGGGCGCAACCTAGTCCTGCTTGTGGTGTGACGGGTTAGTCGTACCCTCGCGTGGGAAACGCGTCGCCAGCACCGATGGCCGGCGGCCGATCGTCTCCATCCAGGCGGTGATTTTCGGAAAGTCCGCCAAGAGCTTTTGCCCGGTGGGGGCCAGGCGCAGGTAGCTGAGCATGGGGAAGGCCCAGAGATCGGCGAGGGTCAGGTGGGCGCCAACCAGATAGGGATCTTCCGCCAACCCGTCGAGCACGGCCAATGTGCGGCGCGCGGAGTCGAATTCCGCATCGTTGAGTTGCCCGGCCCGGCCCCGCTCGATTTCTTCGACGAAGATGCCCCAGACCAGCCTGGGATAGGCATAGTTGTCCATGATCCGCATGATCTGAACCATCCGCGCATGCGCTCGCGCGTCCGCCGGGACCA
>DASWJP010000136.1:0-34742 GCA_036397065.1 Kiloniellales bacterium
GCCGATCTGGATGCGCGCATCACCGGCATCGCCAAGCTGACCTACTGGCAGGACATGTTCGAGCGATACGGCAAACGGCCGAACCGCTTTTTCCTGATCGCGGACGACGGCCCCGACCGCCTGCTTGGTTTCATCATCGGCGAGGTGCGGGCTTGGGAGTTCGGCTCTCCGCCCAGTGGGTGGATTTTTGCCCTCGGTGTCGATCCGGACCGCCGCCTGCGCAAGGTCGGCAGCCGGCTGTTCGCCGCCATGTGCGAGTGCCTGGCCGATGCCGGAGTCGATACGGTACGCACCATGCTGGCCCGCGACGACGGCTTGAACATGGCGTTTTTCCGGTCGCAGGGCATGATGGGCGGGCCGTTCATACAGCTCGAAATGCCCCTGGCCTCGGCAAGTGCCGGCGACAAGACCGGACGCGACGGGACGGGGCGGCAATGAAATTACAGAAGGCATCCAGCGGCGCCCTGTACGCCCTGGTCGAGTTGGCCCGGCATCCGGAGCAACAGATCTCGGCCGCCGAGATCGCCGACAGATATGGAATTTCCGCAAACCATCTGGCCAAGGTGCTGCGCGATTTGACCCGGGCCGGCCTGGTCGAGTCGGTGCGCGGCGCCGGCGGCGGCTATCGCTTCTCCGGCAATGCCAAGCGCGTGACACTCTACGAAGTGATCAGCCTGTTCGAGGATATCGCCGAAGGCCCCCACCGGGCTGACTCGAGCGAAGACACCGATGTCGGCCGGGCGCTCGGCCGGGTGATGAACGAGATCAATGAAATCGCCGCCGCCACCTTGACATCGATCACCCTGGCGACGCTGCTGAAGATCATGGACCGCGACATCGCCGCGCGCCCGGACGGCGCCTCATTGGCGGCGGCGCTGAAAGGGGCGAACCTGACCGCCCGGACGTGAGGCTGCCACCACGGCAACCGCCGCCGCCGTGCTCCCCCTGATTTCAAGCGCCTTTAGTTCGAGCTGCACCAACTGTCCGGGCGTGAGGCCGAGAATTCCCTTCAAAACAACTTCATGCTACCTTTCACGTGCACAAGGTGAGGACATTCGGATCATGTCGAATCGAGAGGTAAGGGAAATGGCGAGTGTCACCAACCGCCCCATTCCGGGCATGACCGTCCGCGAGGACACAATCGTCCCGGCTTGCGCACCGTGGAGCGCGCGGATCAAGAAAGGTGACACCCTGCGCCTGATCGACCTGGAAGGCCGGCAGGCGGTGGATTTTCTATGCTACAACACCGACAACCCCGCCGAGCGTTACAACGCGGCCAACACACTCAAACTCAACCAGAACATCTACCTGAGCAAGGGCTGCGGCCTATGGTCGGTGCGGGCGCGCAAGATGATGACCATCGTCGATGACACCTGCGGCGGACACGACACGCTCTATGGCTGTTGTTCGATCGAGGTTGACGAGGTGCGTTTCGGCAAGACCAACACCCAGGGATGCCAGTCCAACTTCGAGGCCGAGCTGGCCAAGCATGGCCTGGGCGAGAAGGACATCGTCGCCAATATCAATTTCTTCATGTATGTGCCGGTCGAGACCGACGGCGCGCTGGCGATAGCCGAGGGGCTATCCAAACCGGGCGATTACGTGGACCTGCGCGCCGAGATGGACCTGCTGGTGGTGATCTCGAACTGCCCCGAACGCGACAATCAAGCGGCCGGCTACAAGCCCACACCAGTCCGGGCGATCATTTATTCGCCGGGCTGAGCGCAGGTTTCCGCTGCGAACCCGGCACGGTCGTCCTGATCGCCCGGCGTCGCCGCTGAACCGAGTCCTCCTATCGAGCGGATAGCTGTCCATCCGGCAATGCCATGTTAATCGGAAGCTGCCACAAAGAGCCGTGTCATTGCCCTTTCAGGCGCCCGAGCTCGCACTTTCCCAAACGTTGAATGCGTCGGTTCGAATCCGCTTGAACGTGTGTCTGTTGAACAAATGACGCTGGACATCGAAGGTATTGTCTACGGCGGATTGGATGTTCAGGAAGCGTTGCGCAGAACCTGGTGATTTGAATCGCTGCTGTTTCCACCCGTTCCGTCGCACTGGCTGATGCGAGTGCTCCGCACGATTGTTCGCGCGCTAATTTGCGATGTGTTCAGCGGTCAAGCCGAGGATTCGATTTGCGACGTGATAAGACCTGAGTTTAGTCGCCCGCGAATAACAATGACCATCTCGTCGAGTTGCCAATAATCGCTGTGCGTTGGTCGCATAGGCGCAGGTTTCGAGCAATCGGCGCGCAAATTTTGAGGAACCAACGCCGCACGGCTTCGTAGGAGATGTCCAATCCCCGTTCCGCCTCTAGATCCTCTACGTCTCGATAGCTCAAAGTGAAGCGGGCATAGAGCCAAACGGCGTGGCGGATGATTTCAGGTGGAAAGCGGTGGCGTTTATAGCTGATGATACCCATCCCGGCAGGCTACCGCAGATACCGGGGGGCGTTAGAACGTTAGTGTGACAATGCCTAGAGGCCCGGCATTTTACCCGATGGGCGCCGCGGCAAGGTGCAATCATCGGCTTGCGCTCGAGAATTCATTGAGATAAGGTATGGTCATACTATTGTTAGTATAATTAACATATGGGTACCGTGTATCGATCAGGCTTGGGCAGTGCTATTCGCGGCCCCAAACTAGGGAGGAGAAACAACATGAAGAATTGGATCAAGTCTGCCATGGTGATGGCGGCGATGGCTGTTGCCGGCAATAGTGCCATGGCGGCGGATACCATCAAGATCGGGGTCAACCAGCCCCTGACCGGCGCGGTCGCAGCGTCCGGCAATTACGTGACCGACGGCGCGCGCATAGCCGCCGATGAGATCAATGCCTCAGGTGGCGTGATTGGCAGCCAGGTCGAACTGATCATTGAAGACAACAAGTCGAACCCGAAGGAAGCCGTTTCCGCGGCAGAGAAGCTGATCGTCAAGGACAAGGTGCCGGTCATGATGGGCGCCTGGAGCTCGACCTACACCCTGGCGGTGATGCCGAAGCTGATGGAATACGGCGTGCCGATGGTGGTGGAGACGTCATCCTCGGGCAAGATCACCACGTCGGGCAATCCCTGGATCTTCCGCATCAGCCCGACCTCCGAGATGGAAGCCAAGGCTTTCGCCGGTAAAATCGCCGGGCTGGGGATCAAGAAGGCGAACTTCCTGGTGGTGAACAACGACTGGGGCCGGGGTGCCGGCGACGAGTTTGCCACCATGCTGAAGGCAAGCGGCCTCGAAGTCGGTGTCACCGAGACGATGGATGCCAAGGCGACGGATCTTTCGGCGCAACTGGCATCGATCAAGGCGGCCGGCGGCGATACGCTCTTCGTGACCACCGGCGTCGAGCAGATCACCCTGGTGCTGAAGCAGGCGAAGGAGCAGCAGCTTTCCACACGCATCATCACCACCGGCGGATCGTCCTCGCCCGATCAGTTGATCGAGCAGGCCGGCGAGGCGGCGGAAGGCAGCCAGCACATTCTGTTCTTCGCCCCTTGGTTCCCGGAGACCGCGCCGAACCCGGACGTGGCGACGAAGTTCGTCGACGAGTGGAACAAGCGCGGTTACAACTTCGCTGGCTTGACCGAAGGGTTCCGCGGCTATGACGGCATCATGACCATCAAAGCCGCCATTGAGGCTGCCGGCAAGGCCGAGCCCGCCGCCATTCAGAAGGCCCTTTGGGGTATCCATGTCAAAGGGGTGAACGGCAACATCGCCTTCATTAAGCAGGGGCCGGAGGGCCAAGAGAGCGGGCAGAATCAGCCGAACATCTATCTGGTGAAGATAGAGGGCGGCAAGATTCAGCCCGTCAAGTAACTATCGACAGCATGGTCTAAACGTGACCGGGCGCCGCAAGAAACGGCGCCGCTTGAGATCGAGAGCCGCCGGCTCGCAACAAACCCTGAGCGCGTAAGCCTTGGGAAGAGCCGGCGGTTCCTTTGTCTGTGGGCTGCTATCGGGGGACTAATTCTTGGACCAGTTTCTCCAACACATCGTCAATGCGCAGGTTCTGGGCGGCACTTATGCACTGCTCGGCGTCGGCCTGACACTGATTTTCGGCATCATGCGCGTGGTGAATTTCACCCATGGCGAACTCTATACGTTCGGCGCCTATATGCTATTCATGCTGGTCATGCCGCTGGGCGTGAATTTCTTCGTCGGCATCGGTCTGGCGATCGTGCTTGGCATGATCCTTGGCGCCTTGATCGAGATCACCTTGCTCAGGCCGATTCGCGGCGCCGACATAGACACCACCATGCTGGTGATGATCGGCGCCTGGATCGCCATGCAGAATCTCGAGCAGTTGACCTGGAGTGGTATCGCCAAGTCGATCACGACGCCGTTCCCATCGGATCCGTTGGTCATCGGCTCGGTTTCCGTGGGCTGGGACAGGGTTTTCGTGTTCACCACGGCCATTTTGCTGATCGTCGGCGCGCATGCGTTGATTCATCGCACCCAGCTCGGCAAAGCCATGCGGGCGACCTTTCAGGATCGCGAGACGGCGGCGCTCATGGGCGTCAAGATCAATCGCATCTACACCGCAACGTTCGCGCTCGGCTCCGGCTTGGCGGCCGCCGCCGGAGCCCTGCTGGCGCCGGTCTTCGTGGTCTACCCGACGATGGGCGACATGGCCGCGCTCAAGTCGTTCGCCATCGTCATCCTTGGCGGACTCGGTAATTTCTGGGGCGCGGCGTTGGGTGGCTTCATCCTGGCCTTCGTCGAGGAATTCGGTGCCGGCTATCTGTCCTCCGGCTATCGCGACGCCATGGGCTTCGTGCTCATCATCATCATCCTGATCTTCCGGCCAACGGGCATTTTTGCCCAAAAGGAGCGGATCGGATGAGTCGTTATGCCCCCTGGGCTGTCGCCCTGTTTTTCGCGTCGGTACCGCTGTGGATGGACGATCAGTATTTCCTGCACATCCTGATCAGCACCGGGATTTTCACCATCGCGGCGATGAGTCTGAACCTGCTGCTTGGATATACCGGCCAGCTTTCCCTTGGCCATGTCGCCTTCTTCGGCATCGGCGCCTACACCAGCGCGCTGGTCTCGCTCGGCTTCGATGTCAACCTCCTCGGTTGGACGGCCACCCTGGATCCTAAGCCGGTGTGGGTCGCGATGCTCTGCGGCATCTTACTGGCGGGGCTTGCCGGATGGTTCATCGGCAAGGTCTCCTTCAAGGTGCGCGGCGCCTATTTCGTGATCGTGACCATCAGCTTCGCGGAGGTCGTGCGCCTTGTCGCCCTCAATTGGGTGGACCTGACCGAAGGACCGATGGCCCTGAATAATATTCCGCCCTTGACCCTTTGGCTCCCGTTGCTCGGAGAAACGACATTCTGGCGCAAGACGCCGAACTACTATCTGGTTCTGGTGATCGGCGTGGTCGCCTTCGAGATCATCCGGCGCCTAGTGCATTCGCGCCTGGGCCGATCGTTGATCGCCTTGCGTGAAAATGAACCCTTGGCCATGTCCGTGGGTATCGACGTTACCCGCTCGCTGGTGGTCGCCACGGTCATCTCCGCCGCCATCGCCGGCGCCGCCGGAGGCCTGTATTCACACTACATCCGGATCGTCGATCCGGACGTGTTCCTGTTCATCTACACGGTGACCATGGTCATCATGGTCGTCGTCGGCGGCAAGGGAACCCTTTGGGGGCCCATCGTCGGTGGCATTCTGTTCGGCATTCTACCTGACTTCCTGCGCGATATGGCGGCGCCCGAGGTGCAATGGGTGATCTACGGCGCCGTCATGATCGTCATCGTATTCTTCCTGCCGCAAGGCGTCGTACCCGCGGTAAACAAGTGGATCAGCGGCCGTGCCGCGCCTGACCGAGGGGTGGCCACGGCCACCAGGGATGACCCGGCATGAGCACCTCCGCTCCGCAGCCGTTGCTCGAGGTCGAGGGCCTTTCCGTGCGCTTCGGCGGGCTGATCGCCATTGCCGACCTGAGTTTCAATGTCATGGAAGGCGAGATCGTCAGCTTGATCGGACCCAACGGAGCCGGCAAGACAACGGCTTTCAATGCGATCACCGGCTATTTGCAGCCGAGTTCGGGTGAGGTGCGGTATCGCCGGCAGAACCTGACTGGATTGAAACCCAACCAGGTCGCCGGCATCGGCGTCGTGCGTACGTTCCAAAAGACCAGCCTATTCTCGGGCAACACGGTCTTTGAAAATATCCTGATCGGTTTGCATCAGGCGGGTAAGCAAACACTAATGGGTATTCTGCTCCGTCTTCCCAGCATGCGCGACGAAGAACGTCGGCTGCGGGCGCTGGCACAAGACGTGCTGGAGTTCATCGGCCTGTCGGATCGATCGGAAGAGCTCGCCTCGGCCTTGCCGTACGGTGAACAGCGGTTACTGGAAATCGCGGTTGGCTTGGCGGCGCGGCCTCAAATGTTGCTGCTCGACGAGCCGGCATCAGGCATGAACCCGGCCGAGACCGTCGCCTTCATGAAGACGGTCCAGCACATCCGAGATCGGGGCATCACAATCCTTCTGGTCGAACATGACATGCGCATGGTCATGGGGATATCGGATCGTGTTGTGGTTCTGAATCAAGGTGTGGTGATTGCGGAGGGACCACCCGTGGCAATCCAGCGCAATCCCGAGGTTATTCGTGCCTATCTCGGGAGTGGAGCGGCCCGTGCTTGAGATCCACGATGTTGAATGCCGGTATGGCAGAGTCAGCGCGGTGCGCGGTCTTTCGATCGAGGTCAAGGCAGGCGAGCTGGTCTCGCTGATCGGCACGAACGGGGCCGGCAAAACCACGACGCTGAAGTGCATATCGGGGTTAGTGCGCCCGGTGGAGGGGCGGATTACCTTTGAGGGAAAGGACATCACCAAGGCGGAGCCGGGCGATATCCTTGCCAAGGGCATTGCGCATTGCCCCGAAGGCCGGCGAATCTTTCCGTACATGACCGTCGAGGAAAACCTGCAGATGGGATCCTATCTGCGTACCGATAAGGACCGGGTGCAGAGCGATCTTCAGCGCCTCTTCGACCGCTTCCCGATCCTCAAGGAGCGGCGGCGCCAGGCGGCCGGCACGCTGTCGGGCGGCGAGCAGCAGATGCTGGCAATCAGCCGCGCCCTGATGTCACGTCCGAAGCTGGTGATGTTCGACGAGCCTTCGTTGGGGCTGGCCCCCAACATCGTCGAGCGGACCTTCGAGATCATCCAGGAAATTCGCCGAGAGGGGGTGACCGTCCTCATGGTGGAGCAAAACGCCTACGCGGCGCTGGCGCTATGCGATCGCGCCTACGTGCTGGAATCCGGCAAGGTCGTGCTGCATGGCAGTGGGACGGAATTGCTGGAAGATCCGACCGTCCGCGAGGCCTATCTCGGCGGCTGAACGGTGGCCGGCTAACGGCCGCCGAACAGGCGCCGCAGCGCTGCCTTGAGGCGCTCCCACAGAACTGACCAGACTAACCCGCCGGCATCGAGCGGCGTCGGCGCATGGCCGTCCGCGGCCTGGGTATCACCGCCCATAAGCCGAGTTTCCAAGTTTTCGGCAAAGGCCTTGGTCAGCCGGTTGGCCATATCGATGACGATACCGCCGCGCCCGAAATGAGCCAGGGTGCCCGCCAGGGCATAACCGACCTCGACGTCGACGCGCGCGTCTCCGTTCTCGCCCTCCCGCACCACATAGACGACACGCCCACGTGCGCGCGAACCACTGCGCGTATCACGCCCCTGCCCGACGATGGTGGCTCGCCGGGCGGCTTCGTCGCGCGTGACCCGGCCCTGGCCGGCGAAAGCGGCCGTGATGGGCCCCAACTTGACGCGGATCTCGCCGGCCAATCGATCGCCGGCGACCGATGTGATCGCGGCGCCCGGCATGCAGCGGGCGACTTGCGGCAGATTGCCAAAAAAATCCCACACTTCGGCGGCCGGATGGTTGACCACGAAGCTTTGCTGCAGGGTGATCAAGCCCTCCTCGGAGACCTCCCCGACATCGTCGGTCGACTCAGCGCGGCGAATTTCGGTTTCCTCCACCCGGCCAGCCGCCGGCTGTCGTCTGCCTTGCTCGGTGATCTGCGCCGCCGGACCGGGCGCCGGGCCAACGGTGGCCCGCGAAGGTGGCAAGGCAGCAAGTTCGGCGCGCTCAGCGATCACCTGCCGGACTGCCGCCACGATTCCCATATAGCCGGTGCAGCGACACAGATTGCCGCTCATTTCCTCGCGGATAAGCTGCTCGTCGGCCTGTTCAAAGCGGCACACCAAGTCGCGGGCGGCGATCAACATGCCGGGCGTGCAATAGCCGCACTGCAGGGCATGGTTGGCGGTGAAGGCGGCACGCAACCGTGCCATCAGGTCATCGTCGTCGAAGCCCTCGATGGTCGTGACCTCGGCCCCGTCGCACTGCACCGCGTAGGTGATACAGGAGCGCGCGATCTCGCCGTTCACGGCCACGGTGCAGGCGCCGCACACGCCATGCTCACAGCCCAAGTGCGTACCGGTCAGCGATAGATGCTCGCGCAGGAAGTCGGCCAAATGGGTGCGCGGCTCCACCTGAGCGGTGACCGGTTGTCCGTTGACGGCGAGTGTGATGGTTCTCACAGCCGCGCCTCGCTCGCCGCCCGTTGCAAGGCAACCGCATGTAATTGAAGCGAAAACGCGTCGGTCAGGCCGCGCCTGCCAAGCTCGGCCTTGAGCGTATCGAAGCTGCCGTCAGGCGGCAGGAATGCCGCCGCGTTCTCGATCACAATCGGCGTCGATTCGGTCGCCCCGGCCACGGCGCGGCACACGCCGTGCTCCGGATCGATCAGCACCACCCCGATCGCTTCGGCAAATTCGCCGGTCTTGCGGCAGATCTTGTGATACCCGAAGCGCGCCTGCTTCGACAGGCGCGGCACACGGACACCATCGAGAATTTCGCCTCCGGTGATGGCGGTCTCGAATACGCCGGTCATCAGGGTTGCAACTGGAATCGTCCGCCGCGCCCGCCCGTCGAACACGATGGTCTCCGCACCGAGGGCGGCAAGGCAGGACAACCAGTCGGCGGCGGGATCGGCGTGGGCCAGGCTGCCGCCGATGGTACCGCGGGTCCGCACCGCCCGATAGGCAATACCGCGTGCGACCCGCCGCAGGGCGCCGCCCGCCGGATCCGGAACCCGGCCATCCTCGATCGCGGCATGCGTGACGCAGGCCCCGTAAACGACCCCGTCGCCGGTCTCCTCGACCCGGGTCAAATCCGGAATGCGCGTGATATCGATCAGCAGCCCCGGTTGCACCAAACGAAGGTTGAGCATGGGGCCCAGGGTTTGCCCGCCGGCGACGAGCTTGGCGGTCGGATCACTATCGAGCAAGGTGATCGCCGCGTCCAGCGTCCGCGGCACTTCATAGTCGAAGCGGGACGGTTTCACGCGGCTGTACCGTCGCGGGCCGCGCAAATCGCGTCAAAGATGCGATGCGGGGTTATGGGCGATTCGGTGATTTCGACGCCCAACGGGGCGAGCGCGTCGTTGATCCCATTGGCTATCGCGGCGGGCGGCGCAATCGCCCCACCTTCGCCAATACCCTTCATGCCGAACGCGCTCAACGGCGAAGGTGTTTCCATGTGTAGGATGCGGATCGCGGGAACCTCCGTCGGCCCTGGAATCATGTAATCCGATAAGGTCGAAGCCTGCGGTTGGCCGTGTGCGTCGAAGCGCATCTCTTCATACAATGCGGTGCCAATACCCTGGGCCACGCCGCCGAAGATCTGCCCATCGACAACCATTGGGTTTACCAGCGTGCCACCATCCTCGATGATCACGTAGTCGAGGATTTCGACCATCCCGGTCGCGGGGTCGACGGCGAGCGCCACGGCGTGGGTTGCATAGCTAAAGGTGCCGGTGTCGCGCTTCAGCTTGTAACCCGCCGTAACCTCTAGGCCGTGGGCATCCGCATCCAGGGGCAGGTCTTGCGGCGTCAGATACCAAACCTTGGCGATCTCAGCGATCGACACGCTGCCCTCCGGCCCGACAACGCGGTCGCCTTCGAGCCGGACCTTAGAGACCGGCTGCTGCAGCAGATGGGCACCGATACCGAGGAGGCGCGGCACCAGCTCGGTGCAGGCGGCCGTGATGGCGCCACCGGCCATCACCATGGCTCGCGAGCCCCAGGTGCCGGTCGAATACGGGGTGAGCGCAGTGTCGCCATGAATCAAATGAATTTTTTTAAGTGCAATACCCAGCACCTCGTGGGCGACCTGGGCGAACGTCGTCTCGTGGCTTTGGCCGTGACTATGGGTGCCGACGCGGATTTCCAAGCCGCCGTCGGGCGTGATCCGCAGCGCGGCCTGCTCGAATCCGGGGATCATCGGCACGCCCCAGGCGGCGTAGACCGAGGTGCCATGTGCCGCCTGTTCGCAATACATGGCAATGCCGATGCCGATCCGCCGCCCATCCGGCTCGCCTTCCGCCTGACGCCGGCGCCAGGCGGCGACATCGAATGCCTCGACGGCGCGGCGCAGGGCTTCGGGATAATCGCCGGAATCGAAATATTTTTTGGCGATGTTCTCGAACGGCATCTGGTCTGGGCGAACCAGGTTGCGACGGCGGAATTCGTACGGCTCCATGCCGATCTCACGGGCCAGCGCATCGATCAATAGTTCCATGGCAAAGCACACACCGGTCCGCCCTACTCCGCGATAGGGCAGGATCGACGGCTTGTTGGTCGCTACCGCGTAGGCACGGGCGCGATAGGCCTCGAAGTCGTAGACGCCGGGCAGAATGCTAGACACCTGCCCGGCTTCCAGGCAGGCGGAGAAAGGGTAGCCGGAATAGGCGCCGCTATCGACGCTCGCTTCCGCCTCCACCGCCAGGAGTCTGCCGTCGCGCGTGGCATACCCGGTGATCTTGTAGTGATGCTCGCGGCAGTTGGCATTGGCCGTTAGATGCTCGCGCCGGTCTTCCAGCCAGCGCACCGGACGGCCAAGCCGCATGGCCAGCCAGGACAGGCACACTTCCTCGGGCAAGAGGATGCCTTTGTAGCCGAAACCGCCGCCCACATCGGGTGGAATGACGCGGACCTGTGCCTGGCGCAGGTTCAGCACTTCGGATAGTCCGGTGCGAACGATATGCGGCATTTGCGCCGACGACCACACGGTCAACTGATCGAGGCGCGCATTCCATTCGGCAACAACGCCCCGCCCCTCGATCGGCAGCATGCATTGCCGTGCCGTGCGGATCTCACGGGTGACCTTCACATCGGCACGTTTGGCAACACTTTCGATGTCGCCCTCAAAGTTGGAGACGAGATAGATGTTGTCGCCGAAACTCTCGTGTACCAGCGGCGAATCGGATTCGCGCGCCGCCAGCATGTCGACCACGGCGGGCAGCTCCTCCAGATCGAGCTCGATTTCGACCGCCGCGTCTTCCGCCTCGGCACGAGTCGGCGCGACGCACATGGCGACAAGTTCGCCGACCTGCCGCACCTTGCCACGCGCCAATGGCCATTGGTCTGTCGGCTTGTATCCAGGTAACAACGAATTGGCACGGATCGGCTTGACACCATCTAGATCGTCCATGGTGTAGACCCGTCCCTTTAGGGCCTCGGGAACGTAGATAGCACGAATACGGGCATGGGCCAGCGGGCTGCGGACAAAGGCGACGTCCAACATGCCGGGGCGCCGTATATCCCCAACATATTGGCCGCGACCGCGCATATAGCGGTCGTCCTCCTTGCGCGGGACAGACGCACCAACACCCTGGCCGCCCATGCTCTTACTCGGTGGTGGCATTGAGCAGGTCGATGTCGAACTTTACGCAGTCGCCGCGGTAGACGATATCGCCGACATAGATGGCGATGCCACGATCATCAACCACCACGCAATGAGCTTCAGCGGTCGGCGAGTTCAAGGCAATACCCAAGCTTTGGGCGGATTCCATGTCGGCCGCGCCAATCACGAAGGTCTGATGGGCGCGCGCGATCTTGAAGCTCTTCAGGGTGGAGAGCACATAGAGCGCGGTTTGTGACCGAAACCGTTCCGGCGCACGGTCGAAGAAGTCTCTCGCGACGTGAACACGGGCACAGGCGTATGGCACGCCGTCGCGCATCTGCAAGCTCTTGAGGAACGCATACTGCGCCGCCGGTTCGCCGTCGCCCGAATCGAGCCGCGGGGCCGGTGGCGGGCCATCGACCGGCAGCAGGCGCGGGACATTATTCTTGATGCTGTCGACCAGGGCTTCCCAGTCCGTGGCCAATCGCAGCCAGCGGCGATCGGGCAGAGTTCCGATCACGAAGGTGCCGCGCCCTTGCTGCCGTTGGACGAGACCCTCCTTTTCCAGCAGGTCGACGGCTTGACGGACGGTCACGCGCGCCACTTGGAACTCCTGCTCGAGCTCCTCTAGGGTGGAAATCCGGTCGCCGGGACTCCAGTGCCCTTCCTCGATACGCCGCCGCAAGGTGTCCGCGACCTGTGCATACAGGGGAATGCGACTGCGCTCATATGTCTCGGTCAGATTGTGGGCTGGTTTTCTCGACATGTGTTCACCGTTCTCTTAGTTCATGTTAGGCGGCCGCCGTCCAGCCTCAAGGCGAATCCTCGGACGACCAATCGGTTGCGTTGACGATACCGCTTACCAGGTTCCTGGCATAGAGAGCCGTTTCGTTCAACATGCCGACTTCAATGGCCGGCACGAGATTACGCGAACGCCGTTTGATGTCGGCCTCAAGCACGCGGCGCGCCGCTTCGGCTTCACTCGTGGATATTGCGCGAAAGCGTATCGTATCGCCTGGACGCAAACGCCCCACGGCCGGCAGGTCCGCCGATATCACCGTTGCAATCTTCGGATAACCACCAGTGGTCTGGTGGTCCGCGAGCATGATGATCGGATGGCCGGATCCCGGCACCTGAATGGCGCCGGTGGCAATGCCGTCGGACGCGATGTTGTACCCGCGGGCGTGAGTCAACACGGAGCCTTCCAGGCGCAGGCCCATGCGGTCCGCCTCCTTCGAGACGATGAAGGAGTCCGCCAGAAAGGTCGCGATGGCGGCCTCGGTGAAGTATGCGTCCTGCGGGCCGAGGACGACCCGGATCCGCTCCGGCTGTGCCATGTCCGGCGGCGCGGACAGACGAACCTCGGCGCGTGTTTCCGCTGCTGGCTGCACCAACGGTAGCGCATCTTTGGCGCCGAGAGCGCGGCCCTCAAATCCACCGATTCGGCTGCGTGTATAGGTCGATTGGCTACCCAAGACGCTAGGCAACGCCAAGCCTCCTTGAATCGCAAGGTAGCCGCAGGCTGACCTTTGCGGGGCAAGAAGACGAAAGCGTGTACCCTGGGTCAAGCGAATGCTTTGCCAGGGCGGAATCCGCCTGGGCGGCTCACCCAGTATTTCGATGTCACTGCCGGCGGCGGCAACCCGGATCGATGGGGCATGCACCTCAAGCGTCGGGCCCTGGTACAGGAACTCGAGGGCCGCTGTCGCCGGTTCATTGCCGACTAGCGCATTGACCAGCCGCAAGGAAACCGGGTCGAGAGCCCCGGCACTGGGCACGCCCAAGGCTTGATAACCGACCCGCCCAAGATCCTGCACCGTCGTATGGATGCCCGGTGCCATGACTCCAAGCGTTCCGTTCATGCCGCTAGGACCGAGTCGATTTCGAAGGTGCTGTTGGTCACATCCATGGCGATGCGATCATAGGTCTCGCGTGAGATCGGCGCGAATTTCACGGTATCTCCAGGGCGCAGCAACGCCGGCGGTTCGCGGCGCAGGTTGAAAAACGGAATCGGCGTGCGTCCGATCAGGTGCCACCCCCCTGGGCTTTCGAAAGTATAGACTGCGGTGAGACCCATGGCGATGGCCACTGAACCCGCCGGCACCCGGACTCGGGGCGTGCCGAGCCGCGGCAGATGCAAGGAGTCCGGCAAGTCGCCCATATAGGGAAACCCGGGCAGAAACCCGAGCATGTAAACGTGATAGGCGCTGGCCGCATGCAATTCGATCACCTGCGCGGGCGTGTGGCCGGTGCGCGCCGCCACCTCTTCAAGATCCGGCGCCAAATCGCCCTCGTAGCAGGCCGGGATACACCATTGTCGACTGTCGGTTTGGACAGCCGGCCCCTGATCCAACAGCGCACCGATCTGCTCGGTCAGGGCGGCCGCGGAGGTGACCAGCGGGTCGTAATGGACCAGGAGCGACCGGAATGTCGGGACCATCTCGACCACCCCCGCCAGGGCCGCGCGTTCGATACGGCTGGCCAGGTCTACGACGGCAACGCTCAGACCACGATCCACCCCCTCGCCCTGTTCGACGGTCAGGGCGGTATCGCCACTAGGCAGGAAACGCAAATCCCATTTCGTCTGATTTTGCTCTATGCTGGCCATATTTAACGAGCTGTTCTTTCACCGTCACAGGCGACATTTCTGCTTTCATGTTGTACTATCTTTCTAATCATAATACAATATACCAAGAAACCTTGACTTTGTCAGCCTGAAAGTACCATGGGCAACCAAAGCGGCTGTCCGGAAAAGAGAATTTCGATGGTTCGTAAGATCAATCTGAATGCCGACATGGGCGAGGGCTTCGGCGCCTACAATATCGGCAACGACGAGGCGTTGCTGAAGATTGTCAGGTCGGCCAACGTGGCCTGTGGATTCCATGCCGGCGACCCGCTGGTCATGCGGCGATTGTCTCTGCGGGCCAAGGAAGAAGGTGTCAGTATCGGGGCGCATCCGGGCTTCAACGACCTCTGGGGGTTCGGACGGCGCCGGATCGACATGCGTCCCGAAGAACTCGAGTACATCGTTGCCTACCAGATCGGCGCCCTGCAGGCGATGGCCTCTTATGCCGGTCTAGAGGTGACCCATGTCAAGCCGCACGGTGCGCTCAACAACATGGCCGCGGAGAGCCGCGATCTGGCACAGGCGATCGGCCGGGCGATCAAGGCGGTAGATGCGAACCTGATTTATGTGGCGTTGGCCGGGTCCCAGATGCAGACGGCCGGCGAGGAATTGGGCTTGCGGATCGCCTGTGAGGGATTTGCCGACCGGACTTATGAGGACGACGGCAATCTTACCTCGCGCAAGATTCCCGGAAGCATCCTCCATGATCCCGCCATCGCCAGCGCGCACGTGGTCAAAATGGTGACACAGCAGGCCGTGACGGCGCGTAGCGGCAAGACCATTCCCTGCCGTATCGATACCATCTGTGTGCACGGTGACGAACCGACGGCTGTCGATGTCGCCCGCGCCGTGCGATCGAGCCTCGAGGCGGCTGGCGTCGCGGTCGTGCCGTTAACCGAAATGGATCTCGCGTGAGGGCGTGTCATGACGCAGTCTCCCGTGGCTGGTAAATTGCCGATCATTGCTGTCGTCGGCGGCACGGGCCACCTCGGCGCCGCCCTCGCCCGCGGCTGGGCCAAAGCCGGATATCCGGTAGTCATCGGATCGCGCGAGGCAAGCCGCGCCGTCGAGGCGGCATCTGCCCTGGTGACGGAGACCGGAGGCACGGTGACGGGCGCCGACAATCTGGCGGCCGCCACGACTGCCGACATCATTGCGGTGACCGTTCCCTTTTCCCATCAGCGCCGGATCCTGGAAGAGATCCGACCAGTGGTGAAGGGCAAGCTCGTGGTCGACACCACGGTGCCGCTGGTGCCCCCCAAGGTGGCGCGGGTGCAACTTCCGCCGGAGGACTCCGCCGCCATCGCCGGACAGGCCATTCTCGGCGAGGAGGTGACCGTTGTTTCGGCGTTTCACAATGTCGCCGCCCACAATCTGGCGAGAGACTCGGTCGACTGCGACGTCCTGGTCTTCGGCGATTCCCAGCCGGCGCGCGCCCGTGTCGTGAGCCTGGTGGAGGCGTTGGGTCTGCGCGGCTTGCACGGCGGTGCTTTGGCGAACTCGACGGCGGCCGAGGCGCTGACGTCGGTGCTCGTTTTTATCAACCGGATATACGCGGCGGACGGCGCCGGCCTGCGGATCACCGGTAAGTTGGCCCCGCCGAAAGACGTATGAGCCATGGCCAGACGCGTCAGCTTCATGGCGCTAGAGGGTCTGCCGGAGGTGAACCCCGGAGATGATCTGGCAACTCTGATTGCCGCGGCGCTCGATGCCGGCGACACCCCGCCTGCCCCGCACGACATATTGATCGTGGCGCAGAAAATCGTCTCCAAGATGGAGGATCGCTATGTTGATTTGGCCACGGTCCGGCCATCGCCCCGGGCACACGACTTGTCCACAGTCACCGAGAAGGACCCGCGGCTGGTCGAGGTGATTCTTTCCGAGTCCGACGAAGTTCTACGGATCAAGCAGGGCGTCATCGTCGTCGCCCATCGGCGCGGCTTCGTCATGGCGAATGCGGGAATCGACCACTCGAATCTCGGCCCGGACGGCGGTGAGCGGGTGCTGCTTCTGCCGCGTGACCCGGATGCCACGGCGGAACTGCTGCGCCGCGCGCTGGAGACCCGATACAGGATTCCTCTGGGCGTGATCGTCAGCGACAGCTTCGGCCGCGCCTGGAGAAACGGGGTCGTCAATGTTGCCCTCGGTGCCGCCGGCCTGCCGGCGTTGATCGATGCCAGGGGGCGGTGCGACCGGAACGGTCGCAGGTTGGAAGTGACACAGATCGCCTTTGCCGATGCCGTGGCAGCCGGTGCCGCATTGGTCATGGGCGAGGGCGATGAGGGCATGCCGGTTGTCTTGGCCCGAGGGGTGTTTCCGGACGCGCCGGTGGTCAATGCGGCGTCGCTGATACGGCCCAGGTCGGAGGACTTGTTCCGATGAGTCAGGCCCGTGTGGTTGCCTTGTCGGGGGGAATTGGCGGCGCCAAGCTGGCGCTCGGATTGTATCATGCTCTGCCGAGCCATGCGCTTTGCGTGGTCGTCAATACCGGGGACGATTTCGTGCACCTTGGCCTGTCCGTTTCGCCGGATCTGGACACGGTGCTGTACACCCTCGCCGGACTGGACAATCCCGATACCGGCTGGGGCCGGCGCGATGAGACATGGACTTTCATGCACACGTTGGAAACCCTCGGCGGCGAGACATGGTTCCAACTCGGCGACGGCGATTTGGCATTGCATGTGGAGCGTACCCGCCGCCTGCAGGCCGGTGAGTCCTTGAGTGCCATCATGGCCGATGTGGCGCGGCGCTGGAGCGTGGCGGCCGATATTCTACCGATGAGCGACGATCCGCTGCGGACCATCGTCGAAACCGACCAGGGAACGATGCCCTTTCAAGAATATTTCGTGGCCCGCCACTGCGCGCCGCGAGTCATGGCGATTCGCTTCGACGGTGCGGCGGCGGCCCGGCCGCACCCCGACGTCATGGCGGCTTTATATGACGAGACCACGGAGGCGGTCGTGATTGGCCCCTCGAATCCCTATCTGAGCATCGATCCCATCCTGGCGATGCCTCAGGTGCGTGCGGCGCTGGCCAAGACGTCGGTGCCGGTGGTCGCGGTAGCGCCGATTGTCGGTGGGCGGGCGATCAAGGGACCGACCGCCAAGATCATGACGGAGCTCGGACTGCCGGTTTCCGCGGCTGCCATCGCGGCGCACTATGACGGATTGATCGACGGCTTCGTCCTGGACCGCGCCGATGCGGCGTTGGCGGGTGAGATCGCCGTGCCGACCCTGGTCACGAACACCGTGATGGTCGACCGCGACGACAAGATCCACCTGGCCAAGGCCGTTGTCGACTTTGCCCGCGACCTGTCGGCGGCTGGCGAAGGACGGAGGGCATCGTCATGAGCGTTTGGGCCGTCGTCCCGGTCAAGGCCTTGGATCAAGCCAAGCAACGTCTGGCGCCGGTGCTTGACGCGGCTGGCCGGCGGCGACTCGCCCGGACCATGTGCGACGACGTGCTGGCCACGTTGGCGACGGTGCGCGGCCTGGCCGGAATCGCCGTGGTGACCAGCGAACGGGACTTGGTTCCCGCCGGCATGCGCCGGATCGAAGATCGGGACGACGGCCTCAACGCCGCCTTGGCACTGGCGGCGACCATCTTGCAAAGCGAAGGCGCGACCACGATCCTCGCGATTGCCGCCGACGTGCCGCTGATCACCCGCGATGAGATCGAGAGAGTTCTGCTTGCCGGGCGCCAGTCACCGATCGTGATCGTGCCGGATCGACAGGAGCGAGGCACCAATGCGCTGCTGCTGTCGCCGCCGACCCGGATGGCGCCGGCGTTCGGTGCGGCCAGTCTGGCTCGCCATGCGGTCATGGCTCGGGCACTCGGCATCGAGCCGGTGGTCCTGAGGTTGGCCGGCCTAGGCTTCGATATCGACGATGCCGCGGCGCTCAGCGATCTTCGGCAGGCCACGGCCGGCCGGCCGGCGTATCGCTTTCTGACCCCGACCATGGCGGTGGCCCCATGAACAACGCGCAAGCGATCCTGAAGCGGGCGCGAGAAGGCCTGCGGCCGCCACGGGAGGAGGCCCTGGCCTTAACCGAGTTCGATGACCTCGGCGCCCTCATGGAGGTGGCCGAGGATTTGACTCTGCGCGGGTTCGGCCGGAACGTCAGCTACTCTCGCAAGGTCTTCGTGCCGCTGACCCAGCTCTGCCGCGACGTGTGTCACTACTGCACCTTCGCCCAGCCGCCACGGAACTTGGCCAAGGCGTTTCTGAGGCCCGCCGAGGTTTTGGCCATCGCCCGCGCCGGTGCCGCTGCCGGCTGCAAGGAGGTTCTGTTTACCCTGGGCGATAAGCCCGAGCAGCGCTACGGCGCGGCTCGCGAGGCTCTTGCCCGGCTCGGCCACAAAACGACCCTTTCGTATCTTGGGGCGGTGGCAAAACGCGTGCTCGAGGAAACCGGGCTGCTCCCGCATCTCAACCCAGGCCTCATGTCGGAAGATGAGATGGCGGTGTTGCGCCGTGACTCCGTCTCCATGGGGATCATGCTCGAATCCTCGTCCGAACGGCTATGCGGGCCTGGCGGCCCCCATTGGGGTTCGCCCGACAAGAGACCGGCCGCGCGCCTCGACACCCTGCGCGCGGCGGGACGACTGAAGATCCCGTTTACCTCGGGCATCCTGATCGGCATCGGCGAGACTCGCGCTGAGCGTATCGAGTCGCTGCTGGCGTTACGCGACGTGCATGATGAGTATGGACATATCCAGGAAATCATTGTGCAGAATTTCCGGGCCAAGCCGGGCACGCGCATGGTGGCGGCCCCGGAGCCGAGCCTGGAGGAGCAGCTCTGGACCATCGCCGTCGCCCGCATTCTGTTCGGCACCGATACGACGATCCAGGCGCCGCCGAACCTGCGGCCCGAGGGCGCCGCGGCCCTGATTCGCGCGGGCATCAACGATTGGGGCGGCGTGTCGCCGGTCACTCCGGATCACGTCAATCCGGAAGCGCCCTGGCCTCACCTTGACGCGCTGGCCGCGGAAACAGCGGCCGGCGGCCGCGTCTTGATTGAGCGCCTGGCGGTACATCCGCCGTATCTGCGCGATGAGGCAGGTTGGCTGGAACCCGCTTTGCGCACCCGGACCCTGCATTGGACCGACGGCGAGGGCTACGTGCGTGAGGACGGTTGGTTTGCCGGGATGCGCACCCCTTTGCCGAATGGCACGGCAACGGTCCCATCGGCACCAGTCGTGCACCGGCCGACACTTGAAATCCGGCGCTGTCTCGATCGCATCGAAGACGGCCATGCTCCGTCGTCGGATGAGATTGTGACCTTATTCGCCGCACGCGGCGACGATTTTCAGGCCGCCGTCACGGCCGCCGACCGGATTCGCCGCGAAGCGGTTGGCGACACGGTCCGCTATGTGGTCAACCGCAACATCAACTACACCAACGTCTGCCAATACCGTTGCGCCTTTTGTGCCTTCTCTAAGGGTCGCACGGCGGCGTCCCTGCGCGGCCCGGCCTACGATCTGGCGGACGAGGAGATCGGCCGGCGGGTCCGCGAGGCCTGGGAGCGCGGCGCCACAGAGGTGTGCCTTCAGGGCGGCATTCACCCGCAATACACGGGGCGCACATACCTGCATGTCCTGGAGGTGGTGAAGGCAGCCGCGCCCGATATGCACATCCATGCCTTCTCGCCGCTTGAGGTCACCCATGGCGCACAGACCTTGGGCCTGCCGCTGCGTGACTTCCTGGCAGAGTTGCAGGCAGCGGGACTCGATACCCTACCGGGAACGGCGGCGGAAATACTGGACGACGACGTCCGGAAAATCATCTGCCCTGACAAGGTTTCTAGCCAGGAATGGCTCGACGTGATGCGCACGGCGCACGGGCTCGGCTTGCGCACAACGGCAACCATCATGTTTGGCCATGTGGAGGGGCCGGCGCACTGGGCAACTCACCTATTGCGGGTTCGGTCGTTGCAGGAGGAGACCGGCGGGTTCACCGAATTCGTGCCCCTACCCTTCGTGCATATGGAGGCCCCGATCTGGCTGAAAGGCCGGGCACGGTCCGGTCCGACCTATCGCGAGGCCATTCTCATGCACGCGGTGTCGCGGCTGGTTCTGCACCCGCTGATCGGCAACATCCAGGCCTCCTGGGTCAAGATGGGGCCGGAGGGTGCGCGCGAATGCCTGCGTGCCGGGGCCAACGATCTCGGCGGCGTATTGATGAACGAATCGATCACCCGCGCGGCGGGGGCAGACCACGGTCAGGAGATGAGCCCAGCCAGGCTGGACGCGCTGATCCATTCCGCTGGACGCGTACCACGTCAGCGTACGACACTTTACGGGCCGGTTCCGGAGGCCCGCCGCGCCGCCGCCTACAACGCCGCGCAGGCACAGCCCGTGGTGAATACTCCGGTCCGGCGTGGCAAGCTGGCAGGAGCCGTGTCCTGAGTGGTGCCTAAGACGCCTTCAGACGGGGAACGATCTCCTGCGCGATCGCCTCGACCTGCTCCATCTCGTAGCGGTAGGGAACGAAGATGATGCGGTCGATGCCGGTGGCGATATGCGCCTGAATCTGCTCGACGCATTCCTCGGGCGTTCCCATGATGGCGCTGTCCGGGGTCGACTTGCTCCACTTGGCGAAGTCCCATTCCGTCCGTAGCCACTCGTTCATCGGTCCCTCGACCTTGGCGCGCGGGCCGACCACGATGGGCAGCTGATTGGCGCTGATCAGGGTGGACGGGTCCTTGCCGCCTTCTTCGGCGAAGTTGCAGACCTTTGTCCAATCCGCGATGAACGATTCAGCGGTGTAGAAATAGGTCAGCCAACCGTCGCCCTTGAGGGCGGCGCGTTTCAGGACGCGATCGACATAGCCACCGATCAACAGCGGCGGCCGAGGCTGTTGGACGGACTTCGGAAACATGCGTGCTTCGCGCAGGTTGTAAGGCCCGAATTCGCCGGTTACCCAGTCTTCGGTCAGCAGCGAATTCAGGACATCCAGATTGAGATCCATGATATCGCCGCGCTTATGAAAATCGACGCCGACAGCATCGAATTCGCGCTTGTACCAGCCCGCCGCCATACCGAGCATCAACCGCCCGTTGGAAATGTGATCGATGCTGGTCAATTGCTTGGCCAGAGTGACCGGATTGCGCAACGGCAATACGAGAATGCCGGTACCCAGTTTGATCGTCTTGGTCGTCGCTGCCACGGCTGAAAGCAGCGTCAGGGAATCGATGATCGGGAAGCAGGGATCGACACCGAGCAGGATATGATCCCATACCCAAAGCGACTCGTAACCCAGTTCCTCGGCGCGCTGTGCGAATTTTATCAATTGCTGTGGATCGGGAACATCCGGATAGGCCTGGAAATTGCGCAACGCAATGCCGTACTCGGTGGTTTTCGCCATTTCTGACTCCCTTATTCTTTTTGGATCTATGCCGTATAGATGCGGTCCGGATCGAGCACCCGCAGGACCGAAAGCTCGCGCTCGGTCGGTGGCATGGTCGTTTCGATACCGTTCTCCTTGATGGCGAAACCCGTATTGTCGCGCACCTGCTGCAACGTGACACCGGGGTGGAGCGCCTCGATCATCATCTCCCGGCTTCGCGGGTCGAATCCGAGCATCGCCAGGTCGGTGACCACCTTGAACATCCCGCCAGTCGGCAAGCCGGAATCCTTGCGGCTGGTGCCGCCTTCAATGAAGCCGGGACTGGTTATAAAATCGACCTTTTCGACGAAGCGGCGCTTCTCGTGCTTCATGGTGACGATCATTTGCGTCAGGCTCGAGATATCGTTGCCGCCGCCCGTGCCCGGCAGGCGGATCTTCGGATTTTCGACTTCGCCGATGTAGGAGCTGTTCAGATTGCCGAACTTGTCGATCTGTGCGCCGCCCATGAAACCCACGTCAACGTAGCCGCGCTGTAGCAGCAGCAGGACATCGGTAATCGGCAACAGCATGTTGGCGCGGCGTGTACAACGCTGTTCGTTGGTCGATGGGGGAAGCTGCCCCGGCACGACGAATGGGCCGAGGACGCCGCCTTCGAACAGAATCGTCAGTCCGGGGGCGTGCAGGCGCTGGGCTAGGGTCGCGGCCAACAAAGGCACCCCCACGCCGGCGAATACGACCTGCCCGTCTTGCAGAATTCGCGCGCTCATGATCGCGAGCAACTCTGAGGCGGTATAATTTTTACGTTCAGTCATTGTAGATGCTCCGTCCACGGCGGGCCGCATCGAGCATTTCGCCCATGCCAAGGCGGGATAGATAGTCCGTCCAGGATTTCGGTTCTCGATAGTATCGATCCAGATAGTTCATTACGCCGGCAACCGGGTCGCCCTTGATGGATTCGGCATAGGAATCGAGATGGGTAAAGAAGGGCTCGTAAAGGCCGTAGCATTCGTGCGGCGCCGAGCCGAATGGTACCTCGACCACCGCGTCCACGGTGAAGAAGGGAATCTTCGTCAGATCTGGTGATCTGCGGATTTGATCATTCGAGATGATCCGCTCGGTCGTCAGAATGACGCGCTTGGCGGCCATGGCGATGTCGATATCCATGAATTGCAGTCCGTCCAGATGGGCGTTGCCGTACTCGTCGGCGCGCTGCACGTGAATCAGGGCGACATCCGGATTGAGCGCGGGAAGCAGCAGAAGCGTCTCTCCGGTGAAGGGACAGATCATGTCCTGGACCGAGTCGCCAATCACATCGCGCACGCCGGAGCCCAGCATCGAGCGTGTCGGAATGAATGGAATACCCATGGCACCGGCGCGATAGCGCAGTCCCATGGACATGTGGCTCCACTCCTCGAACTTTGCCGCGTGGCTTTCCGTATAGTGGCGCATAACCTTGGAAATGCCCCAGACAATGCCCTGGCTGAACCAGCTGGTCATGATGTGGCGGCTGGCGCCGGACGCATAAAGGAGATCGCCTTCCGTCGAGACGATGCTGCGCGAAACGGTCAGATCCTTGCGCCCCGCCCGGATCAGCGCCCAGATCATGGCCATCGGCGTGCGCGACATGGTGCAACCGCCCAACGCGACTTCATCGCCGTCGTGCACCATCGAGGCCGCTTCCTCGAGCGACATCACCTTCTCGCGCAGGCTGCGGTCACGCGCCGTCGTTTCCTCGCGCAATTTCACATATGGCTTCACCATCCCGTATGGTCTCCCCGCCAGGCTGTCCAATGGCCGATGTTGCTCCCGGCCGCACTCATGCCTGAGCACCCATGCCTGTGTCACGATTAAAACGGTCGATCATCTCGTCCCAGATCGGAATCAGATCCAGCAAACCGTCCCAGAAGCTCTGCTCCCGGCGCCGGTCAAAGTCGGCCAGGTCGATGCCCTGCTGTTCCACCCAAGTGTAATAGCCCAGATTGAAAATCCGCCGGCGATCGACCGAGGTCAGCTCCAGAATGTGCTCGTCGCGCACCTCCTTCAGCGAGGTGCCGTAGGTCTCGGCGGCGGCCACTTCGTCGAAACCGCCGGAAGCATGGCTCTTGGTCCACATGTCGAGTTCCGTGCGGTACATCGCGGCGTTATCCGTCGCAACCGTGATGACAACGTCGTCCCGGCCCAGCCGCAGGCGCTTGGCAGTCTTGACCGCGGCCAGCACATTGGCGATGCCGGAGAAGCCCAGGCAGCCGAGCCGAGCCACGATGTCGCGCGGCATGCCTTTGCGTTCGACGAGAAAGCGGCGTCCCACTTCGGTATTGAATAAGGCGTTCAGTCCGTCGGAGTCGTGGTCGGAAATGCCGATCACGAGATCGGAGTTCATCACGTTTTGGATGAGGGGAATGTGCTTGTCGCCAATGCCCTGGATATTGTGCTCGCCATAGCCGTTATAGAGCATGGTCGGGCATTGCACAGGCTCGACGGCGACGATCTTGGCCCCGTGGCGCTGCTTCAAGGCATCGCCGGCGGCCAGGGTGCCAGCCGATCCGGTTGCCGCGACGAAGGCGGCCAGCCGCGCGCCCGGCCGCCCCTCGGCCACGGCCGTGAAGATGCGCTCCATGGCACGCCCGGTCACGCACCTGTGGACGAGATAATTGGAGAATTCGGAGAATTGATTGAGAATCACGTTCTCGGGGTCGGCGGCCAGCCGCGCGCATTCGTCATAGATTTCCTTGACGTTGCTCTCGGTACCGGGCGTGCGCACGATGTCGCCGGGGGCCGCCACCCATTCCTCCAACCAGCGGAAACGCTCTTGGCTCATGCCCTCGGGCAGGACGGCAACGCCGCGACAGCCCAGGATGCGCGAGATCGCGATCCCACCCCGGCAATAGTTCCCGGTCGAGGGCCAGACCGCGCGGTGGCGTTTGGGGTCGAAACCACCGGAGGCCAGCCGCGGCACCAGACAGCCATAGGCGGCCAGCACCTTATGGGCGGAGATCATCGGGAAGCGCTCACCCAGGGCTACGACGATATCGGCCTCGACCCCGGTCAGGGACGGCGGCAGGCGCAGATGCCCCGGAACCGCTTCCAGCCCGCGGCGGGCCTCGTCGTTGTTCCAGTGAACCCGGAAAAGATTTGCCGGATCAGGGGCATCTGGATCGATAGCCGCGATTTGCCCCATCCGGCTGGCCAACGCCTCGGGCGCCTCGGCCAGCTCGGTAAAGGTGGGCAGGCGCACACCGGCTTGGCGAAGGTGGGCCGTGGCAGACTTGTAGGTGGCCTTATCGCCGATTTCGCGTGGTAGGTCGAACGGGTTCATAGAGGTCCTCAAGCTGCAAATGGCCCCGGGACAGCCCCTAGGGCCGGCCCTGGGACTTCCCCTGGGCGGCCCGCCGGGGCGGCCGTCGCGCGACAGGGTATATTACTCGAAAGATCTTATCATTCCAATATTAGTATGATCTGTGAAAACGCTATCTATCGCAGCGGGTTTGGGCGGGATTGCCAACCCCTGACCCGGATCACTTCATGAAGCCAGGCAGCCAAAGCACTATTGCCGGAAAGACGATCATGAGCCCCATGACGAACAGGTTCAGGCCGATAAAGGGGAGCGCGGCCCGATAGATATCGCCCATGGTCGTGCCCCGGGAGGCTATGCCCTTCATGACGAACAGAGACAGCCCGAAGGGCGGCGAAATGGTGGCCATCTCCAAGTTCAGCATCATGATCGCACCGAACCATATGGGATCCCAGCCCATGGCCCCGACAATCGGCATGAAGATCGGGATCGTAACCAGGACGATCGACGTCTGTTCGATGAACATGCCGAGAAAGATCACGACGATCTGCATCAAAATGAGAACGACGATGGGGTCGACCGGCAGGCCCGTGGCCAGATTGGTGATCGCCGGTGTGACCCCCGAGAAACTCAGGAGTTGGCTGAAAGCGGCCGAGCTGGTCAGGATCATCAACACCATGATGGAAAGCGATGTCGCCGAGCCGACGGCCTTCTTGACGATTTCCCAGTTCAGTCTTCCATAGACCATGGCCACCAGGAAGCTGAGCAAGGCACCCACCGCGGCGGCCTCGGTCGGCGTCGCGACCCCGGAGAAGATCGCCGCGATGACCATGATGATAATCGACATCGGCGGCAGCACATGGACGAATGTGTTTCTCAGGCGCTGTGGTATCGCCGTGGGTTCAACGGTGTAGGGCGGCGCCAGGGACGGCTGCAGCCAACAGCGAATCACAATGTAGACGATGTACACGATGGCCAGCAGAAACCCCGGAATAATGATGCCAATGAGCAGCTTACCAACAGAGAACTTGCCGAAGCTGGCAAGGATCACGGCCAAGGCGCTGGGCGGAATCATGATCGCCAGGCTGCCGCTCGCCAGGATCGGCCCGAGCGACATCGATTTCGCATAGCCCCGGCGCTCCATATCCGGCGCCAAAGTCGACCCGAGCATGGCGACGCTGCCCATGGCAACGCCGGTCAGCGTGGCGAACAAAGCGCCGGCACCTATGGCAAGAACCGCCAACCTGCCGGCGATACGCCCAAGCCATTGGTCCAGGACGTCGATCATCTTGAAGGCGATGCCGGAATGAAACATCACCGTCCCCATCAGAATGAACATGGGAACCGGCACGAGGACGAAGGACGATACCGAACTGTCGATGCTGAGGATCAACTGGCTCAGGCCGATCGCCCCGCCCCAGAAGACATAGACACCGATCAGATTGACCAGCATGAAGGCGAACGCGACGGGAACCCCGGCGAGCAGCAGAATACCCAGGCCGCCGAAAAAGAAAAGCAGATAGAACCACCACTCCACGGCGCTTTAATCCAGCCGTGTCGCGGTCGTATGGCTCGGACTTGATCGCTCCAACGACAGCCAAGCGTTACGCAAAAACTGCAGGCCGAGGAACAGACTGCCCAGCGGGATGACAACCAGATTCACCGCCCGAGGCATCTCGATCTCGGCGGCAATGCGAATCCCCTTCTGCAGGGAATTCAGCACCTCGAAGGTTCCGAAGATGAGGATGCAAAAACAAATCCCGGCACCTACAAGGGAGCTGAGGATGTGCAGACGCCGTCGAATCTGCCGCGATAACCCGCCGACGAGCAGATCGATGGTGACATGCTCGTCGCGGCGCAAGACCCAGGCGGCGCCCAGAAAGGTGATGTATAGCAGCATCGTGCCGCTGATCTGATCGATCCCCACCAGCCCCTCGCGGAGGCCATAACGGAAGACGACCTTGATCACCGTCGCCAGCATGACCGCGATCAGAATGACCGCGGCGAGCACGGCACCGCCGTCCACGAACATATCGAATAGGCGCACGGCCGCGGAGTGACGCGTCGGTGGACGGGTTGGATCTTTACCCTCGTCGGCCAAGGGCAATGTCATTGAATCTCGCCGTGATGGCCGGTCGATTCGATCAGTGGCAGGCTCGCCCCACAAATCTTCACCCGAGGGCGAAGCCCGCCAATTTTCCGATCAAGGATCACCCCGGTTCCGCCTGCTAATTCCCGAGAAGGCGCCGGGCTTCGGCATAGTCTTCGGGGGTCATGACCGTTTTGAAGTGGCCCCAAAGCGCTTCGTTGGCCGTCTGATGCCACCGCTCGGCCTCTGCCGGAGACAACTTGATAGACTTCATCCCCCCGGCCTGCATGCCATCCAGTTGCTTGGCCTGGGCGTCAGTAACCCAACCGACCGACCATGCCTGCGTCTGGCCCGCGGCCTTCAACATGATCTGCTGCATATCCTCTGGCAGGCTATTCCACTTTTCCAGGTTAACGTTGACGCTGATGCCATCCCGATAGAGCGGATGATCGACCAGATACTTCGAAACTTCCTGCCAGCCGAAATTCGTGAATCCGTCGTAATACGGCCAGGTAAATCCCTCTACCGTGCCGCGTTCGAGTGCCAGATAGATCTCACCGGGAGGCATCGTCACAGGTTCCGCGCCAATGGCGTCGACAAAGAAGCGGGTCAGCGGCGGCACCCGAACCTTCATCCCCTTGAGCTCCGCGATACCGGTGATCTCTTTCTGTGTATACATGAAATGATTGCCGGTACCGAGCGAGCCGGAGTAGTGCCCCAGGTAACGAACACCATGTTTCTCGTACATCTTGACGATAAACTCGAACAGATCGCTGCCGGGTCCGTTATCCGGAATCTCATAGGACGAAAGCTCGGAAAAATAACCGCCTGGAACGACGCCGGCCCAATAGTTCGGTGCGCCGTACCATACATCGAACACGCCGCGCACCAGCGCCTCGGGCTGATCGAATGTCGGGATGACGTCCGAGGCCCCCTTAAACTCGATCACCAGTTTGCCACCGGACATCTCGTTCACCGTTTCCATGAATTTGATGCCGATATCGGCCGCCGGCGATACGCCGGGCTTCCACGCGCCAACCATAACGAGCTTGATAGGATCGGCCGCATGGCTTTGCCCGGTTATGCCGATCAGGCACATTGCCACGCCGGCGGCCATCACTTGTAGAGATCGCTTGAAGTACCGCATCGAACTTCTCCCCTTATATGCCCACGCTTCGCATAGTGATGCCGCAAGTCTCGGGATGAAAAAGCGATGCCTCGTGGGCACACGGTGACCCTAGACCTGCAGGTTCCTTCGAATCCATCGAGAGGTGCGGGAACAAGAGTGAGGACGCCCGACGTGGCTGTGTCTTAGCCACGCCTCTCGGTACAACCACATGGCGCCGTCGCGAAGTCCCCCGCTAGCCTCCCCCTGTCCTATTTTTTTTCGAAACCTTGGTCCATGCGACCAAAATCTCTACGGCTATCTTGTTACTATGGTATGATACATGGTACCTTTGTTGAAAATCAATAGGAAAACTGCTGGACCATCGGCGCGGCTTGGATGCGGGGGATCGAAATGACGAACAATCGTGTGGACAGTATCGGTGGATGGGACAAGTCTCACGGTGCCGCGCATGCAAGCGGCCATGGCGATATTTCGGCGCTTGGCGGGATTATTTCATCATGACAGCACGAAAGATTGCGGGGGAGCCGCACCGACCATCCGATTTGCTCGATGCGCTCCGCGGACTCGGCGTGCAGATGGCCGTGTCCGTTCCGGACAGCTGGCTCGGCGAGATCCTGATTCGCATCGATCAGGACCCGGCGATGTCGTTGATTCGCGCCACCCACGAAGAGGAAGCGCTGGCGATCGCCTGCGGGGCACGACTGGGGGGGCTCCGCCCGGTGCTCATGATCCAAAACGTGGGGTTGCTGACCATCGGTGCAGGCATGGTGTCATTGGCCATGCGTTTTCAGTTTCCGCTCCTGATCCTGGCCTCCTATCGGGGCACGAAAGAGGATGCAATCTTCTATCACATCCCCAAGGCGCGCGTGACCGAACCGGTGCTGCGGGGATACGGGTTGAGTCATGCCCTAGCGGACCCGAAGCGCCCGATCGGAGAGCAGGTGGTGCAGGCGGCAACGTACGCGGAAGAATCGTCCAATCCCTTCGTCCTACTTCTGTCGAAAGCGGATGTTCAATGGTAAACGCTAACCGACCAGTTCGCGCGGACTATTACCACGTCCTCGCCGAATGCCTCACCGAGGAAACCCTTGTCGTCACCGCGCTTGGCAACGCTTCGTATCTGTGGGCGAAGATCCAGGATAGGCCGAAGAATTTCTATTTCGAGGATGCGATGGGCCTCGCCTTGCCGCTGGCACTGGGCCTCGCCGTGGCGCAGCCCAAGCGGAAGGTCGTCGTCGTCGAAGGCGACGGCGGATTGCTGATGCATTTGGGCGTGTTGGTGACCGTCGGCGCCGTCGCCCCGAAGAATTTGACGGTGCTGCTGATTCAAAACGGTGTCCATGCAGCCTCAGGCGGCCAAGCACTGACCAACGCAAACCTGGATTTCGCCGAGATCGGCCGCACCATGGGCCTGGCTCACACCGAGAATATCGCCTCTGCGGTCAGCTTCCGAAAGGCCATTGCGGCCTCGCTGAAAAGACCCGGCCCGTCGATGCTGGTATTGGCCACGGAACCGGATCTCAAGGCCGTGATGCCACCGATGCCGTTGGACCCAATGCGGACAAAACAGCGATTTTCCGAGGCCATCGGCGCGCCCCGCTACGTTTCGACCTTCTTCGGCGGCGGCAAGCTTGTAACGCCCTGAGCCCGTGGACGTTCCCCTCATCGAGAGGGCAACGCCGTCCTAGAAAGGGAACGCCCGCTTGCCGAGCTGGATCGTGATCCATTTCACTTCGGTCATTTCCTCGATCGAGTAGCGGCCGCCCTCGCGCCCGAAGCCGCTATCCTTGACACCACCAAAGGGTACGTGAGGCTCGTCGGATATCGTGCAATCGTTCACGTGAACCATGCCGGACTCAAGCCGCAGCGAAAGGTCGAATGCCTTTTGCAGATCGTTCGTGATAAGGGCGGCCGATAGGCCATACGTCGTGTCGTTTGCGATCTCCAGCGCCTCTTCCGAATCGCTTGCCGGGATGATCGAAACGACAGGCCCGAAGGTCTCTTCGTTGTAGATACGCATGTCCCGGGTCACGCCGGTCAAGACAGTGGGCTGATAGAACCTGCCATCGTGAGACCCGCCCAATATGACCTTCGCACCTTTTTCCTTGGCATCCGCAATATGGCCGTCAATAAACCCGCATTGCTTCGAGCGAATCAGCGGGCCGACGACAGTCTCCGGATCGCGCGGATCGCCCACTTTGACGGTTTTGACCTTCTTGACAAAACGGTTGCAGAATTCGTCGAACAGCGGCGCCTCGACAATGACCTTCGAGCTTGCCATGCAAACCTGTCCTTGGTGCAGGAGGATGCCGAAGGCGGCCGCATCCACGGCATAGTCGAGTTCCGCATCCTTGAGCACGATCAACGGGCTTTTTCCGCCCATCTCGAGGGTGAATCGCTTTAGGTGCTTGGCGGCTTCCGCCGCGAGGTATTTCCCTGTTCGCGTGGACCCTGTGAAGGTGATCATGCGCACCCGCGGATCGGCGATGATTTTCTCGCCAACTTCGGCCGGCACACCGGGAATGACATTCAGGACACCCGGCGGCAATCCGGCTTCCTCGAAGATCTCCGCGATCTTCAGGCCGGAAACCGGCGTTTCCTCCGATGGCTTCAGGATGAAGGTGTTCCCCGCCGCGAGCGCAAACGCAATCTTCTTCATGGACAGCAGGAACGGAGAATTGAATGGAGCGATCCCGGCGATCACGCCAAGGGGCCGGCGCACCGACATGGACATCTGACCCGGCATGGTTGTCGGCATGGTCTCGCCGAAGACATGGCGGACGTCGCCGGCGGTACTGCGCAGCAGATCGAGCACATACTCGATCTCCCATAGCGCCTTGTTGAAGGCCGACCCGCATTCGTCGATCAGCGCATCCCGTATCTCCGGCGTGCGCGACTCGATTACCTTGGCCGTGCGCAGCAGCAACTCCTCCCGCTCCGCAACAAGCGACTTTCCCCAGGTATTGTTTGCGCGGTAGGCGGCCGCAATCGCCAGTTCGATCTCCTCGGCGCCTGCTTGTTGTACCCGGGCAAAGATCTCGCCCGTCGCGGGGTTGAGGTCATCGGCAACGATATTGCGTGACGAATTCATCCATTTCCCGTCGATGAACAACTTGTAGGTGGGAACGCCGTCGATCATCTCAAATGATGCAGATGCCATGTCATTTGTCCCCTTGTTCAGATCGAGACCCGATCCGGATTCTTTTCCGTATTTGCCGCCCTAGCGACGCCCCCGCCAGGGGCTTCGCATGCCCCCCAGCCGTATGTTACTAAGGTTAGTATGATAAGATGGATCAACGCAAGTTGAAGCGTGACCGACGGATTCGCCCACCAAACTGGGGAATCGATTGACTTAATTGTTCTATTTATCTGATGTTAGTATCTTTCCCGGTAATGGCCGCAAGTCTAAATGTTATCGAGCGGCGGCTCGATCAGAGAGACGTGGATTTGAGTCCCACCTATGCCGGGAGACGGCAAGGCGGCGTTGCCGTCTGAAATTTGCACATCATCGGGGATCGCCCATCGTCTCCGGTGCCAGCGGCGCAACGGCCGAGTGAACGCGTTTTCCGCGTTTGCCGCCGATCCGCGGATGGAGGTGCCCGGCGATGGACCAGGCTGCCAAAAGCCCGATGCCGGCGGCCGCGAAGGCGCCCGAAAGGGGCGCGACCAGGAGAACGAACCAGGTCACGCCTGGGGTCAATATGCCGGATACGTCACGAAAGCTGGAATAGACCGCGGACATTTCAGTTCGCTCCGACGGTTTGACCGCCATCAGAAATGGCAACCCGCCGCAAATGTCGAGGAGGACCAGGAACGCCGAACCGATGATCAGAAGCACCACGGTCAGCCACGGTGCGCCGGCGGTCAGCGTCGCGGCGATGAATGCCAAGCCGCTGCACAGGAACCCCACGCGCACGGCGTGGCGGACGGAGTGCCGCTGCGCCCATTTCAGCATGAGCGGGGTCAGGAACAGCATGGCGTTGCTGAGCGAAAGCATGGTTCCGCCGACGCTTTCGCCCAGGCCGCTTTCGATCGCGAAGACCGGAACATAGACGACATAGACCCACCACCCGCACGACCGCAGAACCGCGAACAGCCATCCGGCCACCAGCCGCGGCTGGGCGAAAAAGCGCACGAGATAGGCGACCGGGTTCGGGGTCGGCGCCCGGGCCTTGGTGATCAGCTTGCCGTTGCCGAGGCGCATCCACCAAAACAAGACGAGAAGGCCCGCGGCCGCGGCCGCGGAAACCAGGAACGGCCCCGGTTCCCACCACTGCATGAGCCAGACGCCGCCGACGGGGCCCACGGTCCAGGCGGCCGCGCTATAGAACATCCGGAGTGTTTCGCATTGGCCGAGCTCAACGCTGGCAATGTAGTCCAGCACATAGGCGTTGAAACAGACGAAAACCGTCACGGTTGCCGCCATGTTCAACATCAGAGCCACCGCGATCAGGTGTCCGCCCCCCAGGGTGGCCACGGCCGCGCTGCCGATATAGGCTGCGGCGCCCAACGTATAGAGCCATCGCCGCGGCACGAAGCGAACCAGCCACGGAACCAGCAGGCCCCAGACCATCGAGAGCACGCCAACCAGGAAGTAAATCTGCGAAACCAGGCTGGCATCCTGAAACACGCGGTACATCAGGATCGGAAAAACCGAGATCAGGATGCCCCTGGCCATGGCCTCCGTTCCGGCCAGGACCGCCACCCCTCGAATGCTCGGGTGCGGGGCGTGGCGAAGCCATTCCGGGATGCGTCGCTGGAACATGAAAACCTCTTGAGTGCGGCTGCCGCAATCTAGCTCAAAGCGTGAGGGCCGAATAGCAACTCCTGGCACCATTCCGCCCTTTCCGCCCCCGGGATGCCGTCCCGGCGCTACCGTGAAAACTCATGGGCGGCTGGGGTCGTGGCGTGGCGCGTCACGTGCTATCGTTCGGCTGGGTGCCCTGGCGGTCGGGCGCCCCAGGGTGGCATCGGCGCCCCCGGCGCGAAAGGGGTGTTCGTCACCTTTCCTCGATCGCCAGAGTCGCATACGGACCAGTCATGCCCATCTCCTTGAGCCACTTCGAGATCCGGGTCCGCAATCTTCCCAGGATGGAAGAATTTTACACTGGTACGCTTGGTTTCCTGGTCACCGACCGGAGCGCGCCGGGCGGCCACCAAATGGTCTTTTTGTCGGGCACCGCAGGAGAGCATCACCAGATCGTTCTGGCCGAATCCGATCACGGCGCCTTTCCTGCCGGCACACTTGATCATCTCGCCTTCCGGATCAGCGATCTGGCGAGCCTGCGCAGGCTTCACGGCGCGCTCCAGTCCTATGGCGGCCTGGCGATAGAGACGGTTTCCCATGGCACGACCTGGTCGATCTATTTCCGCGACCCCGAAGGCAACCGGATCGAGCTCTTCGTCAGCACCCCATGGCATGTCGCCCAGCCGCTTCGGTTCCCGATCGATCTTTCACTGCCGGATGACGACTTGATGGCCTGGACCGAAGAAAAGATATCGTCGCTACCGGATTTTCAGCCTGTGGAGCAATGGCTCCACAGGCATCGGCGGCGCATAGAACCAAACGCGACCTAGGCTGCCAACACGGCTTTCAGCCGCTCTTAGCAGCGGACCGACACGGACCGCCCCATGACGGCGCGCCCCTGGCGAGGTGCCTAAGATTGAAATGATTGGTGGGCGCACAAGGACTCGAACCTTGGACCCGCTGATTAAGAGTCAGCGCCAACATTATTTCAGTTCCATTCAATTCAGGTGGGCCGGAAACCATAACCATCGATAATCCTTGCAAAATATCTCTTCCCTAACTTACATTTCCTTTCGTAAGGAAACAAATCGTTTCAGCCCATTTTGTTGCCTAGATGTTGCCTGGGAGAGTGCTTGATGAAATCAAATAGGGTTTTAACCGATGCCGCGATCAAGCGAATTCGCCCACCTGAGACCAGCCAGATCGAGCATTTCGATGCGGCCCTGCCTGGATTCGCAGTCCGGGTGTCTGCCACGGGCGCGAAGTCGTACACCTGCCATTATCGGCTTCACGGCAAGCTGCGCCGGGACACCCTAGGCAAGGTAGGCGTTTTTTCCCTCAAGGATGCCCGCGACGAGGCGCGCCAGCGCATTCTCAAAGCACAGGGTGGCGTAGACCCCCGACCGCTAAAATTCAAGGCTGAGCGCGATAGCGTTCAGTCCGTGGTAGAGGAATTTATCGAGCGCCACGCAAAACGGCATAACCGGACATGGAGAGAAACCAAACGGCTATTTGAGCGGGAAGTCCTCCCCAAATGGGGCGATCGTCCGCTTCGCTCTATTGCCCGCCGTGACGTGATTGCGCTTCTGGATGATATCGCCGATCGGCCCGCACCGATCATGGCGAACCGGACCTTGGCGGCGGTCCGGAAACTATTCAATTGGGCGCTCAGCCGAGACATCCTCGACGCCTCCCCCGTCACCAAGGTGACAGGGCCCGGCAAAGAAACTCGCCGGGACCGCGTACTCTCTGAGGATGAAGTTCGGGCGATCTGGAATGCGGCGACCGAGTATCCTTGGGGAGCGTTCGTCCGACT
>DASWJP010000137.1:0-5505 GCA_036397065.1 Kiloniellales bacterium
CCGTTGGCGCCGGCCGAGGCGTTGGAGGTGTCCATGATCCACTCGGTCGCCGGCCAGTTGGCCGGCGGCAAGTTGCTGCGCCAGCGGCCGTTCCGCGACCCGCATCATTCCGCCACCTTGGCGGCGCTGACCGGCGGCGGCTTGCGCGCGCGGCCCGGCGAGATCTCGCTCGCCCATCTCGGAGTCCTCTTTCTCGACGAGTTGCCGGAGTTTGCCCGGCCCGCCCTGGAAGCCTTGCGCCAGCCGCTGGAAACCGGCCGGGTGGCCATTGCCCGCGCCAACAGCCACGTGACCTATCCGGCGCGGGTGCAGTTGGTCGCCGCCATGAACCCGTGCCGGTGCGGCCATCTGGACGATCCGGCCCTGGCCTGCGCCCGGGCGCCGCGCTGCGCGCAAGACTATCAGTCGCGCATTTCCGGGCCCTTGTTCGACCGCATCGATCTGCATGTGGAGGTACCGGCGGTCGCCGCCAGCGATTTGTCCCTGCCGCCGCCGGCGGAGGACTCGGCGCAGGTCGCCGCCCGGGTGGCCGCCGCCCGCGCCCGGCAACAGGCGCGCTATGCCGAGACCGGCACCGGCACCCCGCCGCGCACCAACGCGGAAGCCGACGGCACGCTGCTGGAGGAGGTGGCCGGACCCGATGCGGAAGGCCGGAGCCTGCTCACTCAAGCGGCCGAGCGCATGAAGCTGACGGCGCGCGGCTATCACCGGGTCCTGCGGGTCGCGCGCACCATCGCCGATCTGGCCGCCAGCGAGGGCGTGCGCCGCCTGCACATCGCCGAGGCGCTGACCTACCGCCGCCTGTCGCCGGGGCGGGGGTAGCGCAGTCATTGCGTGAATAATTAAGTCATCTTTAAACCCGAGGGTGTATTCGATTGGGCCATACCATGCCCGATTTTTGGACCCCTCGCCGCACCGCATTCACCCGCCGCATACGCGGCTGGCAAGCCGCCGCGCGCCGCACGGGTACCACGCCATGAGCCTGCAATGGCCGCACCCCATGAAGCCCAAGGTGCTGCTGGTCGACGACGAGGAAAATATCCTCACCGCGTTCACGCGGCATTTGCGCCAGCCATTTAACATTCTGACCGCGACCGACGCGCAGAAAGGGCTCGATATCCTGGGGCGCGAGAAGGACGTCGCGGTGGTCGTCTCCGACATGCAAATGCCGGGCATGAATGGAATCGAGTTTCTGGCCGCAGTTCGGACCAAATTTCCTGACATCAGCCGCATCATGTTGACCGGCAACGCCGATCAAAAGACCGCCGTCGCCGCGGTCAATGAAGGGAGTGTCTTCCGTTTCTGCGACAAACCTTGCCCGCCGGAGGCGCTGCAAGCCGCCATCCAAGCGGGAGTCGACTACCACGCCCTGATCACCGCCGAGAAAACCCTGCTCGAACAGACCTTGTCGGGCAGCGTTCGCGTTCTGGTCGATGTCCTGTCGGTGGTGGCACCGGAGGCCTTCAAGATATCCCGCCAATTGCGCAAATGGGCCCGCGCTCTGCAGCCGGCATTGAACATGCGCAATGCCTGGGAGTTGGATCTGGCGGCCATGCTGTCGCCGATCGGCGAGATCGTGGTGCCGGCCGAGGTCACCGTGAAATACCGCTCCGGACATCCCCTGACACCGATCGAGATGGACATTCTCAACCGCGTACCGGTGATCGGCAGCAAGCTGATCGGCAACATTCCGCGCCTGCAGAATGTCAGCCGGATCATCTATTTCCAGGACAAGGGTTTCGACGGCTCCGGCTTTCCCAGCGACTATGTCGCCGGCAAGGACATCCCCTTGGGCGCCCGGGTGATGAAGGTGTTGATCGATCTGGCCAAGGCCGCCAAGGACGGAACGCCAAACCAGCAGACGTTTGCCGCGCTCAACAAGCACAGCAAGATCTACGATCCGGAGGTCCTGGCCATTATCCGAGACTTTTTCGTCGGCGGTCAGCGCGACACCGGCGCCCCCTTGCCCTATGAAATCCTGTCGATTGCCATCGCCGACCTGCGCCCGGGCGATCGTTTGTCCGCCCACGTCACGACCCAGGATGCGCGTTTAATTCTGAGCTCAGGGGAAGAGCTAAGCGGGGCGCAAATCGAAAATCTTCAGGATCTTTGCAAGATCAAGCGCATGGTCGAACCGGTGCATGTACAGCGGCCGATCGCAGGTGCCGGCGCCAACACCTAGTTCGCGTCCGAGGCCTAAGTCCGCGGCGGCTTGATCATCCGGCCCAGGGGTTGGCCGGCGAAGATGTGCAGATGAAAGTGCGGCACTTCCTGCAAGGCATCGGCGCCCGTGTTCGCCAGGAGGCGATAGCCGGAGTCTGCCACCCCCAACTCGCGGGCGATCCGCCCGGCGGCGCGCACCAGGGCGGCGATCTCAACCTCGCTGGCATCTTTCGAGAAATCGTCGAAGGAGACGTAGGCGCCCTTGGGGATGACCAGCACGTGCGTGGCGGTTTGCGGGTTGATGTCGTTGAAGGCGAGCACGTGCGCGTCCTCGAAAACCTTCGAGCACGGAATCTCGCCGCGCAGAATTTTGGCGAAAATGTTGTTCGGGTCGTACGCCATTTTTTTCTAGTCCTCCTCCTCGCGGCGCGCCTTTTCGGCGATGCCGGACTCGCCGCGCCGCGACTCCAGCGCCGCCCACACCGCCTCCGGCCGGATGCCGCGCGCCGCCCACAGCACCAGCAGGTGATAGAGCAGGTCCGCGCTTTCCGCGGCCACCGCCTCCTTGTCGCCGGAGACCGCCTCGATGACGGTTTCCACCGCTTCCTCGCCTACTTTCTGGGCAATCTTGGCGGTTCCCTTGTGAAACAGCTTGGCGGTGTGGGAGCTGTTCTTGTCGGCGCCGCGGCGGCTATCGATGACGGCAAACAGGCGATCGAGGACGTGGCCCTCGCGGCTCTCCGGGCTGAGACTTTCCGGGGTATCGTCGGTGGTGCTCATCGGCAAATCCTCGTGTATCCCGTGCGCGCCATCGGTATCAGGAAATGGCCGCCGTGTCAGCCCGCGGCGCCCCTACGGCACCGGCGGCCGGACCGGCACACCGGCCGCGGCCATATGCACTTTCGCCTGCGCCAACGAGTACACGCCGAAATGGAAGATCGAGGCGGCCAGCACCGCCGCGGCATGGCCGTCGCGCACCGCCTCGACCAGATGATCCAGGGTTCCGGCGCCGCCGGAGGCAATCACCGGCACGCTGAGCGCATCGGCGATGGCGCGGGTCAGCGGCAGATCGTAGCCCTGCTTGGTGCCGTCCCGATCCATGGAGGTGAGCAGGATTTCACCGGCGCCCAGGGCCACCACCTTGCGCGCCCAGGCCACCGCCTCCAGGCCCGTGGACCGGCGGCCGCCGTGGGTCACCACCTCGAAGCGGCCGGCGGCATCGCGCCGGGCATCGATCGCCACCACCACGCACTGGCTGCCGAATTTTTCCGCCGCAGCGCCGATCAGCTCCGGTGATTCCACCGCCGCCGTGTTGATCACCACCTTGTCGGCGCCGGCCAGCAGCAGGGCGCGGAAATCCTCCACCCGGCGCACACCGCCGCCCACCGACAGCGGCATGAAGCAGTGTTCGGCGGTACGCGCGACCGCATCCAGGATGATCGGCCGCTTCTCGTGGCTGGCGGTGATGTCGAGGAAGCACAGCTCGTCGGCGCCGGCCCGGTCATAGACCTGCGCCTGCGCCACCGGGTCGCCGGCATCGCGCAGGTTGACGAAGTTGACCCCCTTGACCACGCGGCCGTCCTTGACGTCGAGACACGGGATGATGCGCGCCTTCAGCATCACGCCGGTCCCTCTGCTAGAGCCAACGCCTGCGCCGGATCGATGCGGCCGTCATAGAGCGCCCGGCCGAGAATGGCGCCGGCCACGCCCTCCTTTTCCACGGCGCGCAGGGCGCTGATATCGTCGAGCGAGGCAACCCCGCCCGAGGCGATCACCGGTATGGATACGGCGCGCGCCAAGGCCACGGTTGCCGCGACGTTGACGCCGGTCAGCGCGCCGTCGCGGCCGATGTCCGTATAGACGATGGCCGCCACCCCGGCATCGGCGAAGCGGCGCGCCAGATCCACGGCCGGAATGCCGCCGTCTTCCGCCCAGCCTTCCACCGCAACCATGCCGTCGCGGGCATCGATGCCGACGGCGATGCGGCCGGGAAAGGCCCGGCAGGCGTCATGCACCAACTCCGGTGTCTTCACCGCGGCGGTGCCGAGAATGACCCGCGCCACGCCGGCGGCCAGCCAGGTTTCTATGGTCGGCAGATCGCGGATGCCGCCGCCCAATTGCACCGGAACATCGACGGCCGCGAGAATCGCCGCCACCGCCGAGCGGTTGACCGGGCGGCCGGCGAAGGCGCCGTTGAGATCGACCAGATGCAGCCAAGCAAACCCGGCGGCGGCGAAGGCGCGGGCCTGGGCGGCGGGATCGTCGTTGAACACGGTCGCCGTTTCCAGGACGCCGTGCACCAGGCGCACGACCTGGCCGTCCTTCAAATCGATGGCGGGATAGAGGATCATGGCCGTGCGGCAGCGCAGCCCGTCAGCCGCCGGAACCGGCGGCCATGCCGACGCGCAGGTCCTTGAAGTAGTAGCGGCCGGGCACCCAGCGCCCTTCCACCCAGGCATAGTGCGGATGCCGGCCCCATTGTTGATAGCCCAGCGTTTCGTAGAGCTTGATGGCCGCCTCCTGGCTTTCGCGCACATCCAGATTGAGGATGCGCAAGCCGGCCTGGCGCGCCGCCGCCTCGACCGCCAGGACCAATTGCCGCGCCAGGCCGTGGCCGCGCGCCCAGGGGGCCATGAACGATGTGGTGAGTTGGCCGGAGAGGGCCTGCGCCTCGTTGTTGCGCGGCGCCCGCTGCAACTGCGCCGAGCCGCAGATGGTCCGATCCAGCCGGGCGACGAAAAGCTCGCGCTCGGGCACCACCAGGACGCCTTTCCAGTACGCCTCCATGGCTTGCCGGGGCGGCACCGACAGCCAGCCGAAGCCGCCGCCGGCGACGATCGCCACCTCGGCCGCATCGCACAGATCGTGCAATTCGGTGCCGGTGAACTCGGTCAGGCTTTCGACCGCCGTGGCCGGCGCGCGGCCGGACTCATCGCCGGAGCCGGCGGCCGCCGTCATGGCCGCCACCGCAGGAAGTTGCCGAGCAGGCGCAGGCCGACAGCCTGGCTTTTTTCCGGATGGAACTGAGTCCCCACCAGATTATCGCGACCGATCACCGCCGCCAGGACCCCGCCATAGTCGACGGTGGCCAGAACGTGATCCGGTTCGGCGGGACGCAGGAAATAGCTGTGCACGAAATAGACATGGGCATCCGGCATCAGGCCCGCTAGCAGCGGATGACGATCGCTGGCTATAGCCAGACCGTTCCAACCCATGTGCGGCACTTTCAGGGATGCATCCTCCGGCGCCAGCGCCACCACGTCGCCCGCGATCCAGCCCAGGCCCGGGTGATCGCCATGCTCGCGTCCGGTGGTGGCCATCAGCTGCATGCCGACGCAAATC
>DASWJP010000138.1:0-1581 GCA_036397065.1 Kiloniellales bacterium
GGGCGTGCTGTGCATCGGCGATGCTGCCCACGCCATGTCGCCGGTGGGTGGTGTGGGCATCAACCTGGCCATCCAGGATGCGGTGGCCGCGGCCAACATCCTGGCGGCGCCTCTGCGCGACGGCCGCTTGACCACGGATCACCTCCGCCAGGTGCAACGCCGCCGCGCCTGGCCCACCCGCATGACCCAGCGCCTGCAGATCTTCATGCAAAACCGGCTGATCGCGCCGGTGCTCGGCAGCCGCCAACAGATCGCACCGCCTCTGCTGTTCCGGCTGATGAAGCATTTCCCGGCGCTACGCCGCCTGCCCGCCCGAATCATCGGCATGGGCTTCCGCCCGGAGCATGTGCGAAGTCACGAAATCCAGAGTTCGGCTAGGTCTCGCCTTTGACCGCCGTGCGTCCATGTTTTTCCGACCAGGCATCCGGCGCCTCAAGAAACGACCGCACTTCGGCCAGCGCCGGGCCGGCGAGGTAGCCGCGCGTCTCCGCCACCGCCAGGGCATCCCACCAGGTGGCCAGGGCGTGCAGGGTGATGCCGCGCTCGCGCAAGGCGGCGATGCCGTGCGGGAAGATGCCGTAGTGGAAGATCACGAATGTATGGGCCACCTGGCCGCCGGCGGCGCGGATGGCATCGACGAAGGTCAGCTTCGAGCCGCCGTCGGTGGCCAGGTCCTCGACCAGCAGGATGCGCGCGCCCTCGGCGAAGGCGCCTTCGATCTGGGCGTTGCGGCCGAACCCCTTTGGCTTCTTGCGCACATAGATCATCGGCTTGTCCAGGCGCTCGGCGATCCAGGCGGCGAAGGGGATGCCGGCGGTCTCGCCACCGGCCACCACGTCGATGGCCCCGGCGCCGATGTCGCGCCCGATCAGCTCCACCGCCATGTCCATCAACCGGCTCCGTTCGCGGGGATACGAGATGATCTTGCGGCAATCCACATAGACCGGGCTGGCCCGGCCCGAGGTGAAGACGAACGGATCTTCCGGGCGGAACAGGATGGCCTCGATATCCATCAGGATGCCGGCGGTCGTCTGGCCGGTGGGTTGGGTGGCTTGGTTTTTTTCGGGCATATGCGTCCTCGACGGGGCTGGCACATCTAATTAACTTCGGGACGCCGGCTTGGCAAATGCCGGGCGAGAGGGCGATGCAACAAAAACCCATGTACGGCCGGCCGGCCTTCGATCCCACCCTCTATCTGGTGGTGGGTGGCGATGCCGTGCACGGCCGGGCCGTGACCGATGTGGTCGCGGCGGCGGTGCGAGGCGGCGTCACGTTGGTGCAGGTGCGCGAAAAATCCCTGCCGAATGCCGAGTTGGTGGCGTGCGCCCGGGCGCTGGTCGATCTGCTCACGCCCCTGGGGGTGCCCTTGATCATCAATGACCGGGTGGAGGTGGCCATTGCCGCCGGTGCCGCAGGGGTGCATCTGGGCCAGGACGATGCACACGCCGGTCAGGCCCGGTCCCTGCTGGGCCCCGGCGGTATCATCGGCGTTTCGGCGGGGACCATGGACGAGGCGGCCACGGTATCCGCCGGTCTGGCCGATTACGTGGGCGTCGGCGCGGTCTTTCCCACCGGCAGCAA
>DASWJP010000139.1:0-16569 GCA_036397065.1 Kiloniellales bacterium
GCTGTGCGACTATGTGGTGACCGAAGCCGGTTTCGGCGCCGATCTGGGTGCCGAGAAGTTCTTCGACATCAAGTGCCGCAAGGCCGGCCTCAAGCCGGCGGCCACGGTCATCGTCGCCACCATCCGCGCCCTCAAGATGCATGGCGGCGTGACCAAGGATAATTTGAAGACCGAGAATGTGGACGCGGTGAAGAAGGGTTGTTCCAACCTCGCCCGCCACCTGGAAAACGTGATGAAATTCGGCGTGCCGCCGATTGTGGCGATCAACCGCTTCGTCACCGACACGGACGCGGAAGTCGACGCCGTGCGCAAGGCTGCCGAAGCCCTCGGCGCCAAGGCGATCCTGTGCAACCACTGGGCCGAGGGCGGCGCCGGCATCATCGACCTGGCCAAGCACGTGGTGGACATCTGCGAAAGCGGCAAGGCCGATTTCAAGCCGCTGTATCCGGACGACATGCCGGTGTGGGAAAAGGTCGAGACCATCGCCACGAAGCTGTATGGCGCCAGCGAAGTGACCGCCGACAAGGCCGTGCGCCAGCGCTTTCAGGAGTTGCAGGACGCGGGTTACGGCAAGTTTCCGATTTGCATGGCCAAGACTCAGTATTCCTTCTCCACCGACCCGAACGCGAAAGGCGCCCCGTCCGGCCATACGATCCAGGTGCGCGAGGTGCGGCTATCGGCCGGCGCCGAGTTCCTGGTGGTCATCACCGGCGAAATCATGACCATGCCGGGCCTGCCCCGCGTACCCGCGGCGAACAGCATCCGGCTCAACGATAACGGCATGATCGAAGGCCTGTTCTGAGCTACACGGCTCGATCCAAGCCTAACGACAGGGCCCGCGGCCTCCGCCGCGGGCCTTTTTCTATGCCTGCTGCGCCACGATGAGCCTTAAGCGCCCACGGATCGAAGGCAGCGGATTTCAAAAAAATCGTCATAGAATGTTCATACGAAATAACAAATTGGCAAATATCATGCTCATTTGAAAATAACTGGTTCGCGTTTGAAAATAATGTGCCATAGTCGACAAAACATGCCGATGGGAGGAAACGGCAGTGGATCTGTCGGAACGGCAGGCGGAAATCGCCGAATTGGTGCGCGAGCACAAGTTTCTCACGGTGGAAGCGCTCTCCGAACGCTTCGACGTGACGACGCAAACCATTCGGCGCGACCTGAACACCCTGTGCGATCACGGCCTGGGCCGGCGCCATCATGGCGGCATCGCCCGTCTGGTGGACTCGGGGAACCTGACCTATGGCTCGCGGCAGATTCTCGCCCGCGACGCCAAACAGGCCATTGCCCGCGAGGTCGCGCGGCACACCCCAAACGATTCATCCCTGGCCTTCAGCATCGGTACCACGCCCCAGGTCGTCGCCGAGGCGCTGTTGAGCCACGAGCGGCTGCGCGTATTCACCAACAATCTCAACATCGCCATGCTGTCCTGCGCCAATCCGACCTTCGAAGTGAACATCGTCGGCGGCCGCCTGCGCAACAGCGACCGCGACATCCTCGGCGCCGGCCTGGAGGATTTCCTGTCGTCCTATATGGTCGATATCGGCATCTACGGGGTCGCCGGCGTGGGGGAAGACGGCACCTTGCTGGATTTTTACGAGGAGGAAGTGCGCGCGCGAAAGCTGATCCGCGAGAACAGCCGCATGACGTTCCTGGTTCTCGATCACACCAAGTTCGGCCGCGCCGCCCATGTGCGTGGCGGCCACATCGGCGAGGCGACGAAGGTGTTCTGCAACGCCCGTCCGCCCGAAAGCATCCTCGACATCATCGCCCAGTCGGACACCGAGTTGGTGATTTGCCAAGGAAACGGGCCGCAATGACCGGTATTGCCATCCACAACCTGGTCAAGCAATGGGGCGATGTCCGCGCCGTTGACGACGTTTCGTTTCAAGTCCCGCAGGGCACATTGACCGTGCTGCTGGGACCGTCCGGCTGCGGCAAATCGACCATCCTGCGCATGATCGCCGGCCTCGAGGACGTCGGATCCGGCCAGGTCTTTATCGACGGGCGCGACGTCACCCGCCAGGACGCGGCCAAGCGCGGCGTTTCCATGGTGTTTCAGTCCTATGCGCTGTTTCCGCATTTGAATGTGCGGGAGAACATCCTGTTCGGCCTGAAAGTCCGCCGGGTGCCGAAGGACGAGCGCGCCCGGCGGTTGAAAGCGGCGGCGCAGATGGTCGGCCTGGAAGAACTGCTCGACCGCAAGCCCGCCAACCTGTCCGGCGGACAACGCCAGCGGGTGGCCCTGACCCGGACCATCGTCGCCAACCAGCCGGTCTGCCTGATGGACGAGCCCCTGTCGAACCTAGACGCCAAGCTGCGCGCCGAAATGCGCGACGAGATTCATGCCCTGCAGCGCAAGCTGGCGTTGACCATGGTCTACGTCACCCATGACCAGACCGAAGCCATGTCGATGGCCGATCAGGTGGTGCTTCTGAAGGATGGGCGGATCGAACAGATCGGCGCCCCCGCGGATATCTACGATGCGCCGGCCACGACCTTTGCCGCCAGCTTCCTGGGCATGCCGCCGATGAACGTGATGCGCATCGACCAGATCAAGGATGACGGGGCATTGAATGGCGCCCTGCCTCCGGCGAAGCCAGGTTGGTTCCTGGGCATTCGTCCGGAAAAGGTCTTTGTTGCCGACCGGGGCCTGTCCGTTCAGGTCGGCGCCGTCGATTACATGGGCGCCGAGACGGTGCTGCGTCTGCGCCACGGAACGCAAGACTTGATGGCCCGGATCAACGGCCGCGCCACGGCCGCGCCGGGCGATACCCTGCGCATTGCCTGGCACGGCGGCGACATTCATCTGTTTGACGACAAGGGAATAAGGCGGGGAGGCATGGAGGCCGTACCGCCAACGCCGGCATGACACGCGTGTCGTACCGGCTGTACGTGCGGGATCGGGAAAGCTCGATCCCATGAAGTGAAACCCACAGGAGAGGACACGAATCCGATGTTGAACAGTATCAAGAAGACGCTGACCGGCGTCGCCACGGCAGCCTGCATGACCGCCCTGGCCACCGGCGCCCCGGCCACCGCACAGGCCAAGACCGATCTGACCATGTATTACCCCATCGCGGTGGGCGGCCCGTTGACCACCGTCATCGACGGCATGGTCGCAGATTTCATGAAGGAAAATCCCGACATCAACGTCAGCGCCATCTATGCCGGCAACTACAACGACGCCCGCGTCAAGGCCCTGGCGGCATTGAGCAGCGGCAGTCCGGCGCAGCTTTCCGTGATGTTCTCGATCGATCTCTATGAGCTGATCGAACAGGATGCCATCGTGGCCTTCGACGACGTCGTCACCACCGACGAGGATAAGGCCTGGCTGAAGTCGTTCTATCCGACCTTGATGGAAAACGGCGTGACCGGCGGAAAGACCTGGGGCATTCCGTTCCAGCGATCGACCATCGTCATGTACTACAACAAGGATGCCTTCCGCGCCGCCGGGCTGGACCCGGATAAGGCCCCGGCAACGTGGGACGAGATGGTCGATGCGGGCAAGAAGCTGACCAAGAGCGACGGCTCGCAATGGGGCGTGATGATCCCGTCGACCGGCTACCCGTACTGGATGTTCGGCGCCCTGACCATGCAGAACAACCAGGTGTTGATGAACCCCGCCGGCAGTAAAACCCATTTCGACGCCCCGGCGACGATCGAAGCGCTGCAATTCTGGAAGGACCTGGGCGCCAAGGACAAAATCATGCCCGAGGGAACCATCGAATGGGGCACCCTGCGCCAGAATTTCCTGGAGGGTAAGACCGCCATCATGTGGCATTCCACCGGCAATCTGACCACGGTCAAGAAAAGCGCCACCTTCGATTTCGGTGTCGCCATGCTGCCGGCCAAGCAGCGCCTCGGCACCCCGACCGGCGGCGGCAACTTCTACATCTTCAAGAAGACCACGCCGGAGGAACGCACGGCGGCCATGAAGTTGATCAAGTTCATGACCAGCCCCGACCGGTCCGCCGATTGGTCCATCGAGACCGGCTACATGGGCGTCAGCCAGGCGGCCTACGACACGCCGAAACTCCAGGAGTACGTCAAGGGATTCCCGTATGCCGCGGTGGCCCGCGACCAGCTGGAATTCGCCACGGCGGAGCTCTCGACCTACCAGACCGGCCGGGTGCGCAAGGCCCTGGATGACGCGATCCAGGCGGCTTTGACCGGCAGCAAGAGCCCGGAGGAGGCTCTGAAGGAAGCGCAGGAGACGGCCGACCGCCTGCTCAAGACTTACCAGTAGCGCCGGGCGAAGTGGGGAGCGGGGCACGTCCTCCCTGCCCCCTCCCCGCTACATCCAAGTAACCAGGCGCGCGGAAACAACGAATGTACTTGTCGCCGAATGTCATGAGGCACGTGCATGGATGGCTGCTGCTGACGCCGGCGGTCATCCTGCTCGTCGCCTTCACGCATTATCCGACGGTCGCGACCGTCATCAACAGCCTGTATTCCAAGGGCACGGCGATCCGGCCTTCGCGCTTCGTCGGCCTGGCCAATTATGAGTTGATGGCCGAGGACCCGATTTTCTGGAAGGTCCTGTTCAACAACATGTGGTTCGCCCTGGGGACCATTCCCACCTCCATCGCCTTGGCCATCGTCATGGCGCTGCTGGTCAACCGCGCCCTGCCCGGTCGCTCGTTCGTGCGCATGGCGTATTTCACGCCGACCGTCCTGCCGATGATTGCGGTGGCCAATATCTGGCTCTTCTTCTATTCCCCCGACATCGGCCTGATCGACAACATTGCCGCCTGGTTCGGCATTCCCGGGCACAATTGGCTGGGCGATCCCAACACCGTGCTGCCGGCGATCATCGTCATGACGATTTGGAAAGAAGCCGGGTTCTTCATGATCTTCTACCTGGCGGCGTTGCAGCACATACCGCCGGAGCTGCGCGAAGCGGCGCGGCTGGAAGGCGCCTCGCGCTGGTATTTTTTCCGCCGGGTGCTGTTCCCGCTGCTGATGCCGACTACACTGTTCGTGCTGATCAACGCGGTGCTCAATTCCTTCAAGCTGGTCGACCACCTGTTCGTGCTGACCAAGGGAGGACCGGACAATGCCAGCAATCTGTTGCTCTATTATATTTTCGAAAGCGCCTTTTCCTATTTCGACACGACCTATGCGGCGACGTTGACCGTTCTGCTGCTGGCCTTGCTGGCGGTCATGGCCCTGGCGCAGTTCTTCCTGCTCGACCGGCGGATCCACTACCGATGACCAAACGCGCACCCTTGGCCGGGCGTTTGTTCGACGGCCTCGAAACCGTGGCCGCGTGGGTGCTGGCCCTGTTGTGGATTTCGCCGCTGCTCTATGCCTTCTGGGCCGCCTTTCATGCCGGCGAATATGCGATTCACTTCGATATCTTTGCGCCCCTGACCCTGGATAATTTCCGCGAGGCCCTGTCCCAGGCACCATTCCTGCGCTACGGGCTCAACACCTTCATTCTGGTCACCATGCTGCTGAGCGCCCAGTTGGTCATCTGCACGTTGGCCGCCTATGCCTTCGCACGATACCGCTTCTACGGCAGTGACATCGCCTTTGCCCTGGTCCTGGTGCAGTTGATGATCACGCCGGAAATTCTGATCGTCGAGAACTACGCCACCCTGGCCGACTTGAACCTGATCGATACCATTCTCGGCATCGGCTTGCCCTATATGGCCAGCGCCTTCGGTATCTTCCTGCTGCGCCAGGCGTTCAAATCGACGCCCAAGGAGCTCGAGGATGCCGCCCGGCTGGAGGGCTGCGGCACCTTCGCGATCTTGATGAGGGTCTACGTTCCGCTGGCCCACCCGACGTACCTGGCCTATGGATTGGTGTCGATCAGCCACCATTGGAACAATTTCCTGTGGCCCCTGGTCGTCACCAATTCGGTGGAAACCCGCCCGCTGACCGTGGGGCTCGGCGTGTTCGGCGCCCCGGAATCCGGCGTCAACTGGTCCATTCTCTCGGCGGCGACCTTGCTGTCCGTGGCCCCGCTGCTGATCGCTTTCCTGTTGTTCCAGCGCCAGTTCATCCAATCCTTCATGCATGCGGGAATCAAATGACCGTTTTACTGTCCTGGAACATCCAGAACGGCAAGGGCTGCGACGGGGTGATCTCGCTCGAGCGGATCGCCGCCGTGATCAAGGCCATGGGCGATGCAGACGTCATCTGCCTGCAGGAAATCTCGCGCCATCTCGCGCTGTCCGATGGCGGCGCGGCGGCGGATCAGATCGCTGTAATCTCGGCCCTGTTTCCCGGTTTCGTGACGATCTTCGGCGCTGCCATCGAAGCCGCACACGATGGCGCCGTGCCGCGCTGGCAATTCGGCAATGCGACGTTGACGCGCCTACCCGTCACCTCGGTCTTTCACCATCCTCTGCCGCAACCGGCACAAGGCGGGGTGCGCCACATGGCGCGGCAGGCAACCGAGGTTACGGTCGCCACGCCCCGGGGTCCCCTGCGGGTGGTCAATACCCATCTCGAATTTCATGCCGCCAGCCAACGGCGCGCTCAGATCGGGCGGCTGCGCGACATTCACCAAGAGATCGCCGCGAACAGGCGCGCCCCGGCAAAGCACGACCCGGCCGGACCGTACCAGGACCTGGCCCGGCCCGAGGATTGCGTCATGTGCGGCGATTTCAACATAGAGACGAATTTCGACGAGTATGGCGCGATGCTGGCGCCCCTGGCCGGAGGTGTGGACCCATTCCACGATGCCTGGAGAATCGCCCATCCCGACCGGCCGCACGATCCGACCTGCGGAATTCATGACCGCGTTCAGTGGCCACAGGGCCCTCATTGCCGGGACTTCTTCTTCGTCTCTCAGAGCATCGCCACGGCCGTTCAAGATGTTTCCGTCAATACCGAGACAGATGCTTCGGACCATCAACCGCTGCTGTTGTGCCTCGCCGACGGGTGACCGGCGCGTGATTTTCCTTCGACAGTCAGCGCACTTATTCGCGATCGTTCTTGTGCCAGCCAATATGAGCGGCACGATGGATATCCGAGCGGCTGAGTCCGATATCGCGGAGTAAAGAGTCGGGCAAGTCGTGCATTTGCCGAATGGCTATATTCCGGCGGTGTGTCTCGCACATACGTCCGGCGAACGCCTTCATCCAGGCCATCAATGCGGCGATACCCCGGGATAGAACGGTTGGCGCAGACCGGCCGGAAAACCGCGGCCACATAGGGCGATGGATTGCCGTGGCCGCCACGCCCGCAGTCCCTCCATGGTCCGTCAAATCATGTATATCCAAAATGTTCGACCCTTCTTCACTGTGCGGCGCGGATGACCGCGCGGGCGTGCGGTGCGGCGAGAGAAGCGATGCGCGGGGGAAATGACTCACAGTGACACCGCCTTTGGCATGAGCGCATCACGCGCCGGTTGATTGCTGATGATAGTGCCCCTCGCCAGATTTCGCTCGGTCGCGCGAGCAGCCACCTGGCCAATCCAATTTGTGTAGAATCGCCTGGCGGCACCGGCCCAAGTATTCCGTGGTTGAGCCGTGGGATCGTCTCCGGGAAAATAATTCGCCGGGAGTGCGATCCGCGAGCCGCACTGCCGGTCCCGCCGATATTCCTTGGCAAGCGTATCGGCTTCGTATTCCAGATGATTGAACATGTAGTAGCAGTCGGCGGCCATATCCTCGACCAGCCCGGGGCCGGTCTCGTGCGATGCGGCGGCAACGTGCAGACCGAACGCCCTGTTCAGGTCGTCCCAGCGCACTTCCGTGTGCCGCGACACGGGGCATGGGAATTGCGGCCCAAGCCCCTGGACGATGGGCGATTCATGCCGGAACACCTGGTGCTGGAAGATACCGAAAGCTTTGTTCCGCAATGGATATTTCGGCACTCCGTGGTAATGATACAGCGCCGCCTGGGCGCCCCAGCAGATGAACAACTTGACCGCAACGTTCTCTCTGGCCCAATCGAGGAAACCCCGCAGTTCCGTCCAATAGGTGACCTGATCGAAGTCGAGAGTCTCGACCGGCGCTCCGGTGACGATCAGGCCATCGAGGCCTGCATGCCTGACCCGGTCGACGGTTCGATAGAAGCTTTCGATATGAGTCCGCGAGGTTGTACGGCCCCACTGGGTCTTGAGACTGAGCAGGATCAGTTCGATGTCCTGTGCGCCATCCGTCAATCGCGGCGCCGCCAGTTGGCGGGCGATGTGCAGTTCCGTCGCCGGCTTGTCCGGCATGAGATTGAGCAAGCCGATGCGCAGCGTCCCGGTGCCCGGCGCCGCTGACGCATCGCTCACGGTCATGCCTTCGGCCCACAACTTTCGTGCAGAAGGCAATCCAGAGGGAAAATAGATGGTCATGGGAAGCATTCTTTCTGGTACTCAGCGTATCCGTTCGTCACGCAACCGGGTGAGTGAGGGCCGATACCGGATCGGCCCTCGCACCTTCAGGCGGCAACGGCAGCAGCGGCTCCACTTGCATTGGCTGAAGCGTTCAATGCCTGGTCCAGATCCGCGATGATATCATTCGCATGTTCGATCCCCACCGACAGCCGGACGTAGCCGGGGGTCACACCAGCCGCGCGCTGTTCTTTAGCGTTGAGCTGCTGATGGGTCGAGGTTGCCGGATGAATCGCCAGGGTTCGGACATCGCCGATATTGGCGACGTGATAGACCATCTTCAGGGCATCGATAAATCGCATGCCGGCTTCCTGCCCGCCCTTGATTTCGAATCCGACGAGCCCGCCCATGCCGCCGTTCATGTAGGCTTCGGCCCGCCGCTTCGTCTCACCCTCGGTGCAGGTGGGATAGATGACGGACTCGACGGCCGGGTGGGACTCCAGGAACTCCACCACCGCCTCGGCGTTGCGGCAATGCTCGCGCATGCGCAGCGTCAGGGTTTCCAGACCCTGAATGAATTGAAAGGCGTTGAACGGACTCATCGCCGAACCCAGGTCGCGCAGCAGCGTGCAACGGGCCTTCATGATATAGGCGATCGGGCCCAGTTCCTTGACCGCCTGGGTCCAGATGGCGCCGTGATAGCTGGGGTCCGGCTGGTTCAGCATGGGGAAGCGTTTCGCATGGGCTTCCCAATCGAACCGGCCGGCATCGATGATCACGCCGCCGATGGACGTGCCGTGGCCGCCGATGTACTTGGTCGTCGAATAGACGACGATGTGAGCGCCGTGATCGATGGGACGGCAGATCACCGGCGCGGCCGTGTTATCGACGATGAGGGGCACGCCAAGCTCGTCGCCAATCGCGGCAACTTCGCGAATTGGAAAGACGTGCAGCTTGGGATTCGGCAGGGTTTCGGCGTAGTAGGCCCGCGTGCGCTTGTCCGTCGCCCGGCGGAAGTTTTCGGGGTCCGCGGGATCCACGAAACGCACTTCGATGCCCATGGTCTTCAGGGTGTTGGAAAAGAGATTCCAGGTCCCGCCATAGAGATCCGTCGAGCTGACGATGTTGTCGCCGGTTCCGGCGATATTCTGAATCGAAATCGCCGTGGCGGCCTGGCCGGAGCTGACCGCCAGGGCGGCCACGCCGCCTTCGAGCGCCGCCATGCGCTGCTCGAGCACATCGTTGGTCGGGTTCATCACCCGGGTGTAGATGTTACCGAGTTCCTCCAGGGCGAACAGCTTGCATGCCGTTTCCGCGCTGGCGAACTGATAGGACGTGGTCTGATAGATCGGCACCGCGACCGCATTGGTCGTGGGATCGGCGCGATAGCCCGCGTGCAGGGCCAAAGTCTGAGGATAGGTCATCGTAGTTCCCTTTAAATGGAAGCAAACGTCGTCGGATCGGATGCCGCTTCCTTCAGGCCATCCGAAACAGTGATGAATGTGCGAAAAGGCCGTTCAATCGCCCGGTGCCGCGCCCGCGGTCAGGTGACCGCTGATCTAGGCGATGGCGCACCCATGGCCCCGGTCAAAACCGGGGCAAAGCTAGAGCGATGGCCAGTGCTGGGTTTTCGATTTTTGATACCCTCCACGCACGGCCCGTTCGACATGGGGGCCAGTAAGCGATGGCGGGGAAAATGGACCTTTCTGCTCTCCCGTATAAGAGGCTAAAAAACCGAAATCGGTCTTTTTATGCCAACAAAAGCGACGAAAGTGCCTTCATGGGGGTCGCGGTAGCCACCCTGATAACCGACCCACACCGATTCCTTCGCCGAATACCGCCGGTTGGTTGGCGGTGCCGTACCGGAGCGGGTACCGCGCGCATTTGCCGGAATACGCCCCCATCAACGAAACGGAGGCGCATGTCTGTCACAGCCTTCCACGAGGATTCTGCCCAAAGCGGTGTTGCGACGGGTGTCTGCTCCATCGGCACAATCTAGGGTTACATCACGGGCTTTGCTTGGAGATGGTTTGGAGATTTCGTGGAGAAACATTGGATTCTTAGGCGGATGGGCCGCAGCCCGGGAAAACACCTGATTGCCATCCTGGGCCTCTCGAGGGGGCAATGGAGCCTTGCGGCCCCAGGCAAAATCGGCTAAGAAACCGAAAATCGGTTCTTTTATGCCAAAATAGTACGATGACGACAGATTTTCCCCTTCATGTCAGCATCCTGGCGACGCCCCAAACCGTCGCCTCGCCGCTTGTCAGCATCTATGACGTCTTGAACATGATCAGCGATCTGCACGCGTTCGACAGCGCGGTACCCGCGGACCCGCCTTATCGGGTCGAGATCGTTTCCGAGACGGACGCGCCGGTGATGACGGCAAGCAAGATCCCGATCGTAACCCACCGGTCGATCCATGCGATCAACCGGACGGACATGGTGATCATTCCGTCGATCATGACCGACGTCAGCTCGTGGCCGCGGGGTGGCTTTCCGCAAATCTCGGCGTGGCTGCGGTCGATGCACGAAGCCGGTGCGATGATCTGCACGACCTGTTCCGGGGGTTTTCTGCTCGCCGAATCGGGGCTATTGGAGGGCAAGGAAGCGACCATGCATTGGTCGCACGCCAAGGCGTTCCAAACGGCCTTTCCCGAAATCAAGCTCAGCCTGGAAAAAATGCTGGTGACGGCCGGCGGCCGGAGCGAGCTGGTCATGTCCGGCGCCTCAACGTCCTGGCACGATCTCGTGCTCTATCTGGTGGCACGGCAACTCGGCTATCCGGCCGCCTATGCCGTGGCGAAATACTTTGCCATGCAATGGCATTCGGATGGACAGGCACCCTTCATCATCTTCACGCCGCCCCTCGATCATGGCGACAACCTGGTGCTGAAGGCACAACAATGGCTGCAAACAAACTATTCCGCCGCCAGCCCGGTCGAAGCGATGATATCGCTGGCGGACGCGCCCGAGCGGACCTTCAAGCGCCGCTTCACCAAGGCCACGGGCCTGTCGCCGATTCAATATGTTCAGCACCTGAGAATCGACCAGGCCAAGCGATGGCTGGAGAGTTGTGCGCTGTCCGTCGACGAAATTTCGTGGAAGGTCGGCTATGAAGACCCGGCGTTTTTTCGCCGCCTGTTCAAGCGGCTGACCGGGATGCCGCCCGGCGCCTACCGCAAGACCTTCACCCTACCCCAGTTCGAGAGTTTCTGATCCGAAACCGGCCCGGCGGCTACCCGCCGGCGAGGCGAGGCAGGATATAGACTTCGCTGTCCGGTCTGATCGGCGCGAACCAGGCGTCACGGTAGAAGACGCCATCGATGGCCACCGACACGCCGCGATCCAGGAGCGGCTTCAGCTTGGGGAATCGTGCCGCAAGCGCATCCAGCGCTTCGCGGACATTCTCCGCTTCGAGATCGACTTCGGTCTGTCCATCGGCGGCATGCTTGAGCGAACCCCAGAGGACCACCTTGACCATGGACTCACGCTCCGCGGCCGTTCTCCATGATCGCCTTGAGAACCCGCGGCGGCGACATGGGCAGCTCGGTGAGGCGGGTCCCCGCCGCCGCCGACACCGCATTGGCCATGGCGGCCAGGGGCGGCACGATGGAAGTCTCGCCCACGCCGCGCACGCCATAGGGATGGCCCGGGTTCGGGATTTCGAGGATGACCGTATCGATCATCGGCAAATCCGAAGCCACTGGAATGCGATAGTCGAGGAAACCGGCATTCTGCAGACGGCCATCCGCACCGTAGATGTATTCCTCGTTGATCGCCCAGCCGATCCCTTGGGCGGCGCCGCCTTGATACTGGCCCTCCACATAGCTCGGATGCACGGCCTTGCCCGCATCCTGAAACACCGTATAGCGCAGGACCGTCACCTTGCCGGTATCCGGGTCCACTTCGAGATCGACCATGTGGGTGGCGAAGCTGACCCCCGCCCCATCGGCATTCACCTCGTAGTGTCCGGCGATCGGCCCGCCGGTCGAGCTGGCCACCGCGGCGATCTCGGCCAGGGACATCGGCGCGAAATTGCCGGCGTTCGGCCCCGCCGGCTTGGCATGGCCGTTCTCCCAAACCACCGCTTCGGCGGGAATGCCCCACACCTTGGCCGCGCGCGCGCACAGCTTGGTGGTGGCATCGCGCGCCGCCTTGATCGTCGCCATGCCGGCCGCGAAGGTGACCCGGCTTCCATCGGTGACGTCGTTGTAACCGAGCGAGGCGGTATCCGCGACGATGGTGCGCACCTTCTCGTAAGGGATCCCCAGCTCCTCGGCCGCCATCAGGCTCATGGACGCGCGCGAGCCGCCGATATCGGGCGTGCCGACCGAAAGCCCCACCGTGCCGTCCACGTTGATGTTGAGCGACACGCAGGTATCGCCGCCGAAATTGAACCAGAACCCGCAGGCAACACCCCGGCCCTGGTTCGGGCCGAGCGGCGCCGTATGATGCGGATGCCGCTTCGCTTCCTCCAACGTGGCCCTCAGGCCGATCGGGCCGTAGGTAGGCCCAAAGGAGGATTTAGTTCCCTCCTTCGACGCATTGAGCAGGCGGAAATCCAGGGGATCCATGCCGATCTTCTTGGCCAATTCGTCGATGACGCTCTCCACCGCGTGGGCCACCATGGGCGCGCCAGGGGCGCGGTAGGCCGCCTGTTTCGGCCGGTTGGTCACCACGTCGTAGCCAACGGTGTGGACGTTCTCCAAATCGTAGCAGGCAAACGCGGTCATCGCGCCGAACTCGACCGGCGAGCCGGGAAAGGCGCCGCCCTGATACCGAAGCTCGGCCTGCGCCGCCGTGATGCGGCCGTTCTTCTTGATGCCGATCTTGACGTCGATGCTCGAGCTGGAGGTCGGGCCGGTGGCGCGGAACACCTCGTTGCGCGACATGACCATCTTCACCGGCCGACCGGCCTTGCGGGACAGAGCCAGGGCCACCGGCTCGATGAACACGGTGGTCTTGCCACCGAAGCCACCGCCGATTTCCGATGCGGTCACGCGCAACTGCGAAGCATCCATGCCCAGCAACCCGGCGCAAGTGTTGCGCACCATGAAGTGGCCCTGGGTGCAGACCCACAAATCGCCACGCCCATCCGGTCCGACGCTGGCGAGGCACGCATGCGGTTCGATATAGCCTTGATGGGTGGCGGCGGTCTTGAAACTTCGCTCGATCACGATATCCGCCTGGGCCATGCCCTTGGCGACGTCGCCATGACCGAACTCGTGCCGCCGCGCCACGTTGGAGGCTTTGCGTGGCTTGGGCTCAACGCCTTCGGTCCGCAACGTCTCGTGCAGGATCGGCGCGCCAGGCTTCATGGCCGCGTCCACGTCGGTGACATTGGGTAGAATTTCATAGTCGATCTTGATCAGTTGCAGCGCCTTGCGCGCCACCGCCTTCGAGACCGCAGCGACCGCGGCGACGGCGTGGCCGTCATAGAGCGCCTTTTCCCGCGCCATCACGTTGCGGCAAATATCGGCCAGTGCGGAATCCGCAGGCAGCTTGAAATCGTCGCGGGTCACCACCGCCTTCACACCGGCCAGCCGCTCCGCCTTGGACACGTCGATCCGCTTGATCCGGGCATGGGCATGGGGCGAGCGCAGGACCAGACCGTGCAGCATGCCCGGGGCGTCCATGTCGGCCCCGAACCTGGCCCGGCCGGTGACCTTGTCGATGCCATCCGGACGCAGCGGCCGGGTGCCGACGAGTTTGAACGTGCGCTTGGCGCCTTGCTGATGTAGTTCGGTCATGGCTTACGCCTTCCTCATTTCCGTGGCCGCGTCCAGGACCGCCCGCACGATCTTGTCATAGCCCGTGCAGCGGCACAGATTGCCAGCCAGCCAATAGCGGACCTCGGTTTCGCTCGGATCGGGATTGGCCTCGAGCAGCGACTTGGCGGCGATCAGGAAGCCGGGCGTGCAGACGCCGCATTGCAGGGCCGCATGCTCCAGAAACTTCTTCTGCAGGACATGCAAATCGTCGCCGTCCGCCATGCCCTCGATGGTCTCGATCTCCCGGCCTTCGGCTTCGGCGCCGAGCACCAGACAAGAGCACACGAGCCGGCCGTCGAGGGTGATGGAACAGGCGCCGCAATCGCCCGTGCCGCAGCCTTCCTTCGTGCCGGTCAGCCCGAGCCGGTCGCGCAGCACATCGAGCAGTGATTCCTCGGCGTCGCAGAGATACTCGAACGCATCGCCATTGATCTTCGTGGAGACATGAATTTCAGACATCACTTACCCTTTGCCCGATCGCGGGCGATCAGCGCGGCACGGCGCGCCAGGACCCCAACCACGTGTTTGCGGAATTCGATCGTTCCGCGCTTGTCGTCAATCGGCCGCGCCGCCGCCGAACACGCCGCCGCCAGCTTTTCCAGGGCCGCCTTGTCGAGGGACGTGCCAATCAGGGCCTTCGCCGCCGCCGTGACCAGAATCACCCGCGGGCCGACCGCGCCCAGCACAACCCGGGCCGCGGTACAAACGCCCTTGCGATCGAGGGTCAAGCTGACTCCGACGCTGGCCGCGGCAATGTCCATTTCGGTCCGCGGGATGAAGCGCAGGTATGCATCGCCCGACCGGGCCTTCCGCTTGGGCAGGAAGATCGATTCGACGAATTCGCCCCTTCCCAACGCGGTCTTGCCAGGGCCGGACACCACCTTTTCGACCGGCACATCGCGGCGCTTCTTCGGCCCCACGATGCGCGCCTTGGCGCCGGCGGCCACCATGGCCGGCACACTATCCGCGGCCGGCGAGGCGTTGCACAGGTTGCCCACGATGGTCGCCCGCCCCTGTATCTGGGTCGAGCCTATGAGGCCGGCCGCCTCGACCACGCCGGGCCAGGCCTTCTTCACCCCGGCATGTTCGCCCATCACGGCGCTCGGCACCGCCGCGCCGATGCGGAAACCGCCGGCTTCCTTCTTGATCGTCCGCAAGCCCGCGATGCGCTTGATATCGACCACCAAATCCGGCTCGGCCATGCCGGAATGCATCTGAACCAAAAGATCGGTGCCGCCCGCCAGAACGCGGGCACGCCCCTTGGCGCCTGCTAGGAGCTTGACGGCGCCTTTGACCGTCTCCGGTGCTTCATATCGCATGTTGTTCTTCCATAACCAAATATTGGCGACGTTTACCCTTTTGGCCAGGGATACTCCAGCCAAATTCCTCCGCCGCGGCCGAACCGGCAAAAAAACCCGCCGAATCACCCGCCTGACCTCGGCCATCTACCGCTTGGAGGAGATTTCGGTGCCGTCGATGATAGTCTTCGGGCATTGTTTTGCCACGGATTCGGTGGGGCCTGGAAGCCCCACACCCCGGACCACACCCGCTTGAAGGACCCCGCAATGGAGCTTTTGATCCCCGAAGGCATCGCCCCGCCAGCCTCGAACTACAGTCATGGCGTGGTGGTGCCCGCCGCCGGGCGGCGCCTGCTCATCGCCGGCCAGATCGGCCTCGACCCGGACGGCACCCTGGCCGTCGGCCTCGAGGCGCAAATGGAACGCTGCTGGCTCAATATTTTCGCCATCCTGAAGGCGGCCGGCATGACCAAACGGGACCTGGTCAAGATCACCGCCTTCGTCACCCGGGACGGCGCCACGGCCCGCTATCGGGAGATCCGCGACCGGATGCTCGAGGGGCACGCGCCGGCGGCCACCTACCTGGTCGTGGCCGGACTCGCCAGTCCCGAGATGCTGGTCGAGATCGAAGCCGAGGCCGTCGCATCCGTCTAGTGCGTTGCGGGTGGGTTCGCGATAGTCTGTCTCAAACCGAAGGAACCTCGTCGAGAATGCGCTAGCCGTGTCGCCGGCGGGGGCCGAGGTGACAGTCGCGGTCAGCGTCGATGGCAGGCTCGACGTGATAGACCAGGGGCCGGGGATCGCAACGGAATATCGGGAGCGTGTGTTCGAGCGGTTCTGGCGGGCACCGGGAAGTCCCAGCGGCGGCAGCGGGTTGGGGCTCGCGATCGTTAAAGAGATTGCTGATATCTGTGGGGCGACTCTTCGCATCCCCGATGCCACAGAAGGCGGCGCGCTCGTCAGCGTCAAATTCGTGCGGCTGTGACTTGTTGCGTCTGGCGCTGATCTTTGCGACTTCTACTCCTTGATGGAAGGTCGTGCTTTAGACGGCGGGCATCAATGGCTCGCACAGAGAGTCGTTCGTGGTGCCGCGGCAGTCGGCAGTGGCCAATAGTCGAAATCTAAAGGCCGCCCAGGCACTTGTGCCTGGCGGCCTTTCATCAGATCTGGATCTCGAGCGAGTTATAACAAAGGTGGTTGCGGGGGC
>DASWJP010000140.1:0-30182 GCA_036397065.1 Kiloniellales bacterium
GGAGGTGAAATCGACCTTGAAATCCGTGCCGCCCTCGCGCGGATACGCGCCCGCGAGATTGTAACAGCGCGCCGCCTCGGGCGGTGCGGCGATGGGCACGAACAGGCGCTCGAAGAAGGTATTGTGAATCGCCCGCGGGCAGCTCTGGCCCAGGATCAGCCGGCGGTTCAGAAGCAGGGCACCGGGCGGCGGCCCCAGATCCTTGCGATAGATGATGAGCGAGGCAAACCGCTCCGCGTCGGCTCCGGACTTGGCCCCCGGCTTGGCATTGGACTCAACTGGGGCCTCCACCGGCGGCGCGAAGCGGGCGGTGGCGCCGCGCCACTTCAGATCCGGGCGGGCATCGCTGCCCAAATCCGGGGCGCAACCGGCATCACGGGTGCCGAAATAGGGCCGTTGGAACAGAACCGCGCCGACGCCGGCCCCGGCCGTCACCGCCGCCACGGAGTCCGCACTCCCGGCGCTCACAGAGGGAATAAACAGATACGGCGCGCCCGCGGCCAAGGTCCAGGACGTGCTGGCGCCGCTGCCATCCGCCGCGGTGGTGCCGATCACCTCGTACTCGGCGGGCGCACGGGTTTCGGCGAGCGCCGGGGCCGCCACAGCACATCCCAGGGCGGCACATCCCAGGGCGATGCCGGCCCGCCACGCCAAGGCCCAATGGGGCCGCGCCGCGCCGGCGGTGATCCTCGCACTCATGTGATCCGCAACCCCCTTGGCCTAACCTGGACTTCGACGTGCGCCGATACCGCGCGGCCATTGCGCCCGCATCGACCGGACGGAGACTAGCAGGTTCAGGCACCGAGCCCCAAGGGGATCGTAAAGCGTGCGCGGCTGCGCACCGTCGCTCGAAACCTTGGGTGTTTGGGCGCTTTGTACCGGGCGGCGCGCTGAGGTAGGGTGCCGGCGGTGTTGGCGCAGAGCGGAAGGCGCGTATGCGAGAAAACGGACCAGGATGGTTGAAACCGGCGACGGACTTTGGTCCCATCGCGGTGTTTTTGGCCGTCTATTTGAAATTCGGCCTGATCCCGGCCACCGGCGCGCTGATGGCGGCGACCGCCGTGGCCCTGGCGCTCTCCTATGCCATGATGCGGCGCCTGCCATGGACGCCGTTGATCACCGCCGCCGTGGTCGGCGTCTTCGGGGGTCTGACTCTGTGGCTGAACGACGAGACCTTCATCAAGATGAAGCCGACCATCATCGAGGGATTGTTCTCGGCCGTGCTCTTGGGCGGATTATTGTTTGGCCGGCCGTTGCTCAAGCCGCTGCTCGGCACCGCCTGGAGCATGGATGATCAGGGCTGGCGCCGCCTGTCCCTGCGCTTCGCCCTCTTTTTCGCCGCCATGGCGGTACTGAACGAAATCGTCTGGCGCACGCAAAGCACCGATGTCTGGGTCTTGTTCAAGGTGTTCGGGCTGATGGGGCTGACCCTGGCCTTCGCCTTGGCGCAGATTCCGCTGATGAACCGCCATCATCTGGCCGAGGACGCCCCCGATGCGGCGGGCGAATCGTGATCGGGCCGCTTGCCGGCAATACTCGCGCGGTGAATTGGAGACCGGTTCTTATCATTGCGGAACCGGCGTGCGCATTCCTGGCACCACGATCCGCCTATATGCGGCCAGTGCACCGCGCTAGTTGACTATGCAACCTCGCGCGATGACTCGGTCTGCCCGCGCAAATTGGCGCGCGCCTGCTCGACGGCGGCCCACACATCGACGGGACCAAGATTGTCCCGGCGCATCACCAGGCGCACAATCGGATCGGTCATCATTTCCCGCAAGCGCGGCTCACCCATGAGCCAGTCATCTCGTGTTGGCACTACGCGCAATCCCTCGCCTGAACTATCCCGCTGTATCCAGTCTATGTTGGGTCCGGAGGGTGTCATCTCAAGCGGCGATTTCATGATCTTTCCGTGTCAGAATGTTGGCCGCGCCGGGCTTGCGTGCCCGTCAGCAAGTCCGCCAATCCGGCTCGCGCGCCGCAGATCAGGCAGCGCACCAATCCGTCGTGCGGCTCCGCCGGTTTGTGCGCCGCCAGCGAATAACATCCGCAACTGCAGGTCACGGTCAGGCGATCACCGGATAGGGTTGCCGAAAGCGTGTTGTCGTTGGCCGGCTGGGCATGCCGGTGCCGGGTGTTATCGGTGCCGTGGGTGTCGCCGGTCCGAGGGGGGGTCGGACCGGCGACGAGAACCTCGGCCGCCCCGCGGTGCGGGCGGGAGAGCCGGGTCGGAGGCGGCAAGGTTTTGGCGCTGTCCGCGAAGCCCGCATCCTGCTGATCCGCTCCATAGGCGGCTGCCGAACCTGGCGTCATGTGTTTTCCCAAGACAAGCATCTGAACCCTTCCAGCCTGAGCGGCACATTTCCCTGGGCCGGTTCCCGCGAGGGGTCGGTGACTGGCTCAAGGATGATGAGAGATTTAGGGTAAATTCCAGCCGCCGTCTGTGACGGCCGTCACAATCCGTTCGGAAAAGGCTCTAGGCGCCGCGCCGGCTGGCGATGGTTTCGGCCAGCAGGCAGAGAATCTCGAACATCATGGTCGCTCCGACGATGGCGGTGTTGCCGCTGGGGTCGAAGGGCGGGGAGACTTCGACCACATCGCCGCCGACCAGGTTGAGGCCGCGCAGGCCGCGCAGCATCTGTTGCGCCTCGAAGGTGGTGAAGCCGCCGATCTCCGGCGTGCCCGTGCCCGGCGCATAGACCGGATCCAGGCCGTCCACGTCGAAGCTGATGTAGGTCGGGCCGTCGCCGGCCACGCGGCGGGCCTCGGCGATGACCGCCTCGATACCCATGCGGTACATCTCGTCGATGTCGATGACGCGGATGCCTTGCGCCGTGCCCCAGTCGTTGTCGCTCTCGCCATACAGGGCGCCGCGGATGCCGATCTGCACCGTGCGCTTGGGGTCGAGCAGGCCCTCCTCGATGGCCCGGCGGAACGGCGTGCCATGGGTCAGCTTGTAGTCGCCGAAATAGCGGTCCCAGGTGTCCGTATGGGCATCGAAATGGACCATGCCGACGGGCCGGTCGCGGGCGATGGCGCGCATGATCGGCAAGGTGATCAGATGGTCGCCACCGGCCGACAGCGGCGTCACCCCGGCCGCATGCAGGCGGGCGAAGTGCTCTTCGATGCGGGCGATGCTGTCGTTCAAATCCACCGGATTGACCGAGACATCGCCCAGATCGGCGCATTGGCACAGATCGAACGGCTTGATGCGGCTGACGTGGTGCACGTTGCGCATCATGGTCGACATGTCGCGGATCTGCCGCGGCCCGTGCCGGGCGCCGGCCCGGTTGGTGGTGCCGCCGTCCCAGGGCACACCGATCAGGCCGATATCGACACCCTCCGGCTCGGCCACATGGGGCAGGCGCATGAAGGTGGCGATGCCGGAAAAGCGCGGCATGACGTTGCCGGAGACAGGCTTCAGCCGGGGCTTCGACTCGCTCACGCGCGTTTCCTTCTGCGGGTGGCCGGCCTACGGGTGGTCGGCGCGGGCTTGATCATGCGCTCATCCGGGGCGTGGCGAAAGCAGTCGGTGGTGTGATCGTTGACCATGCCCACCGCCTGCATGAAAGCATAGCAGATGGTCGGCCCGACGAAGCGGAAGCCGCGCTCCAGCAGGGCCTTCGACATGGCCTTCGACTCTGCGGTTTCCGCCGGCACTTGCGTCATCTTCGACCAGCGGTTGACCTTCGGCGCACCGCCGACGAAATCCCACAGGAAGGCCGAAAAGCCGCCTTCCTCCATGATCCGCAGCCAGCCTTGAGCATTGCCGATGGTCGCGGCGATCTTGGCCCGGTTGCGCACGATGCCCGCATCCGCCATCAGCCGGTCGACATCGGCCGGCGTATAGGCGGCGATGGCGTGCGGATCGAAGCCGTCGAAGGCGCGGCGGAAATTCTCGCGCTTCTTGAGAATGGTCAACCACGACAGCCCGGCCTGGAAGCCGTCGAGGATGAGCTTTTCGAACAGCGCCCAGTCATCCCATTCGGGCACGCCCCACTCCTCGTCATGGTAGGCCTCGTAGAGCGGATCGGCGCCGACCCAGGCGCAACGGGTTTTGCCAGTCTTGATCATGATCCTCCTGCGGCGCCAAGTCTCCGGGGGCATGCAACGCTAGTTTGACTAGAATAACTATTTGCCGCATGATTGAAGTCATAAATATCAAAGAAGCCGGACCCTGGCGAGCTCGGGGGTATCGGCCAGAGCCTGAGAGGCAGGGAGACGGGGCTCATTGATCAAAGAAAATAAGACGTCCGAGCCGTGGCGAGTGGGCGTGCTGTTTTCGGCGACGGGATTCATGGCCGTCATCGAAGAAACACAGCTGCGCGGCACCCTGACCGCGATCGAAGAGATCAACGATTCCGGCGGCATAAATGGGCGCCCCTTGGAGCCGGTCCTCTATGATCCCGGCTCGGAAGCGCTGGCTTTCGGGCGCTGCGCCAAGCGCCTGATGGTCGAGGACGGCGTCACCACGATCTTCGGCTGCTACACCTCCAGCTCCCGCAAGGCGGTGCTTCCGGTGGTCGAGAGGCTGAACGGCCTTCTATGGTATCCGACCCTGTACGAAGGCTTCGAATTCTCACCGAATGTAATTTATACGGGAGCCGCCCCCAATCAAAACAGCCTGGAGTTGTGTAGCTTTCTGATGGAACGCTTTGGCTCGCGCTTTTACTTCGTCGGCTCCAATTATGTTTATCCCCGCGAGTCCAACCGGATTATGCGCGAACTCGTGCGGCACAACGGCGGCCAGGTCGTTGGCGAGCGCTATCTCGGCCTTCGGGCCAAGCGCAATGATTTTATTCCGGTCATGCAGGAGATCCACGCGGCCCAGCCGGACGTGATCTTCTCCACGGTGGTTGGAGATTCGACGACGTATCTGTACCAGAGCTATGCCGACGCCGGCTTCGATCCCCGAATCACGCCGATCGCCAGTCTGACCACCACCGAAGCGGAGATCCAGGCAATGGGTTGCGATGTCGGCGAAGGGCACATCACGGCAGCGCCCTACTTTGAAGGCATCGGCGGGGTCAGCGGCATGAATTTCGTGCGCCGCTACAAGAAACGCTATGGCGAGGACGCCAGCACAAACATGTGCCTGGAAGCGGCCTACTTCCAGGTGCACATCTTCGCCAAGGCCCTCGCGCAGACCAATTCCCTGGATACGGAAATCCTGCGCCCCACCGTTCTGGGCAGCGAATTCGATGCGCCGCAAGGCCGCGTTTCAATCAACTCCTACTGCGCCCATACCGATCTGTGGACGCGGATCGGCCAGGCGAACCGCAAGGGTCAGTTCGATATTCTGCATGAATCGGCCGCGCCGGTACGCGCCGATCCTTACCTCATCGGCTATGGCCGCACCTTCGCCTTCGGCTAGCGCATACATTTGTCATGACGAAGACTGATCGCTCCATGCTTTTCAAAGAGGACCCCGGCGGGGCCTCAAGCATGCCGACGGCGAAACAGGAGGAGAGCATCCGGACCGGCACGCGCCAACGCGGCGCCGACGGGTTGTCCGGCGGCGCGCCGATGCCGTTTGCCGAACTCGATATCGGCGTTTTGGTGCGGCGCGACGAGGCGGTCGAGCATTTGATTCGCGAACTGCAGAGGACGCGGGCCCGGGTGCGCCATACGTGGCCGATGCCGGAGCAGATTCCGGTCGATTACGATCTGGTCTTGTGCGAACTCTGCCCGGATCTGCCGAAACGTCTGCCATGGCTGCCGGGGTTGCCCGGCGCCGCGCTGATCCTGGTGATTCCGGCCGGTGTGCCGCTGGATCTGGGCTTGCTGCACATCTGTGCGCCCCATGCGGTGGTGCACTTGCCGGTCACGCCCGATGCCGTCCTATCGGCGCTGGCGATCGCGCGGAACCACTTTCTCTACGAGAGGCGCCTGCGCAGCCGAATCGACAAGCTAGACGACAACCTGAGGACCATGCGCAGCGTCGAACGTGCCAAGGCGATCCTGATCGAGACCAAGAAGCTGAGCGAGCAGGATGCCTATCACTTCCTCCGGCGCACCGCGATGGAGCGGCGCGTGCCGATTGGCGTTCTGGCTGCAATGATTGTTGACTCGCAGGAATTGCTAGGCTAGCTTTTTACCAGCAGTTTTGGCTGCAAAAGGCGGCAACGGCGCCGCTTTCTTAAAATTGATAGGCAATGACGCCCCGACGAATTTGGTCAAGTGGCCATTCGTGCGGGGTTTTTTGTTGTCTGATCGGTCCTAGGAAGGCTGCCGAGATTGAACTGATAAGCGCCCGTGACAATGCGCCACGGGTTTTCGGGGACTGCGTAAAGGGAGGCAAGCATGACGTTCAAAAGGCGAACATTCTTGAAGGGGACCGTGGCGGCGGGTGCTTTTGCAGCCGCCGGATTCCCCCATATTTGGATCAAAGACAGCTCCCTCGCCCGCGCGGCGGGGGGCGAGATCAAGGTCGGCGTTCTCTTTTCTTTGACCGGCACCACCGCGATCATCGAGGAATCGCTCAACAAGGCGACCCTGATGGCGATCGAAGAGATCAACGCGCAAGGCGGGATCAACGGCATGCAGATCGTGCCGGTGATCGAAGATCCGGCCTCCGATCCGGCGACCTTCGCCGAGAAGGCCCGCAAGCTGGTGCTGGGCGACAAGTGCGTGAGCGTCTTCGGTTCCTACACCTCGGCGAGCCGCAAGGCGGTTTTGCCGGTGTTCGAGAAGCGCGACAACCTGTACTTCTATCCGACCCTCTACGAGGGCCGTGAATGCTCCAAGAACGTGATCTACACGGGCGCCGTGCCCAATCAGCAGCAGGATGAATTCGTGCCCTGGCTGGTGGAGAAGTTCGGCAAGCGCTGGTCACTGATCGGCTCCAACTACATCTACCCAAAAGAAGAAAACAACTACTGCAAGAAGCTGCTCGCGGGTCTCGGCGCCGAGGTGGTGAACGAGGAATACGTGCCGCTCGGCCATTCCGAATTCTCCTCGGTCATCAACAAGTTCCAAAGCGATAAGCCGGACGTCATTTTCTCGACGGTGGTCGGCGATTCGGTGGTGGCCTTGCATCGGCAGTATCGTGCCGATGGTCTCGATCCGGAGAAAATGCCGATGGCCAGCCTGACGACCTCCGAGAACGAGGTTGCGGCCATGGGCGGCGACGCGGCGGCCGGTCACTTCACCTCGGCCCCCTATTTCATGGTCTGGGATTCGCCGGAGAACGCCAAGTTCGTCGACGCCTATCGCAAGCGCTGGGGCGGGGATAAGGTCACCCACTTTGTGTCCGAGCCCTGCTACTTCCAGGTCTACCTCTTCAAGCAGGCGGTCGAAAAGCTGGCGGCCAGCGACATCACGCCGCCGAATATTCGCGAGGCGGTTAAGGGTGAGGAAATGATCGCGCCGCAGGGCAAGGTGCGCATCGAGAAAGAGAACCTGCATACCTGGCTGTGGCCGAAGATCGGCGTTTGCAAGTCGGACGGCCAGTTCGAGATCCTCAAGCAATCCGCGGATTGGCTGGAGCCGGACCCGTACAAGGCCTATGAGAACCAGGTCTGCACGGAGGAAGGCTTGAAAGAATCCTGAGCTCAAGTCGTACAGGCACTCGGCTTGGGAGCAAAAGACGGGAGGCATGTTGCCTCCCGTCTGGCGCGAAGCAGCGGATAGACGGACTATGGATATCGTCACGGCACAGATCGTTACCGGACTGAGCATCGCCTCGATTCTGCTGCTGGTGGCGCTTGGCCTGGCGATCATCTACGGCACGACCGGCGTCATCAACATGGCGCATGGCGAATTCGTCATGCTGGGCGCTTACAGTGCGTGGTTTTTGCAAACTTACGTCGGCATAGGCTTGATCGAGAGCCTGGTGGTGATCTTCGCCATGGTGGCCGCGCTGGGCTGGGTGGCGGAGCGAATCGTCATTCGCCATCTTTACCGGCGGCCTTTGGATACGATCCTGGCGACGTGGGGCATCGGCATCATGGCGCAGCAGACGATCCGCCTGAGCGTTGGCGGCGAGCTGCGCTACGTCGAGATGCCCCCGGTGATGGGCGGCAGCATTATCCTGCTCGGGATCGAGATGTCGGCGTTCCGGCTTTTTATTCTGGTGCTGGCGATCGCTCTGTTCGCGTTCACCTGGTATCTCATGTACCGGACCACGATCGGCATGAAGCTGCGTGCGATCACGCAGAATCGCGAGATCGCCAGTTGTTTCGGGATCAACAGCGGGCGCATCTACAGCCTGACCTTTGCCTATGGCGCCGGCCTGGCCGGCCTGGCCGGCGCGTTGGTCTCGCCACTCAAGAGCGTGTCCCCGGAAATGGGCACCACATATGTGGTCGATGCGTTCATGATCGTGGTGCTGGGGGGCGTCGAGAGCCTGATCGGGACCATGGCCAGCTCGGCGATCCTCGGTCAGCTCTACGGCTTCTTGGCCTTTTACAGCAACGACACGATCGCCAAGGCGCTGGTGCTGATGGCGATCGTCGTCGTCATCCGCTACCGGCCGCAAGGTCTTTTCGCCGCTAAGGTACGGGTCTGACCGTGTCGCGCCGCACCGTCCTGCAGATAGTCGCCTACGGCATCGTGTGCCTGGCAATTTTGCTGGTGCCCACCTTCTACGACGATGCGTTTGTCCTGAACAAATACAGCCGCTATCTGGTCCTCGGAATCTTGGCCATCGCGCTCAGCCTTTCCTGGGGGTACACGGGCATTCTCAACCTCGGCCAGGCCACCAGTTTCGGGCTGGGTTCCTACTGCATGGCCATGGGGCTCAAGCTGCGCACCGTTCCCGTGCATACCGGGTCCTCGGGGCTGCCCGATTTCATGGTCTGGAACAATGTCGCGACGCTGCCCTGGTTCTGGGAGCCGTTCCATTCGATGAGTTTCGCGATCTTTGCCGGAATCGCGGTGCCGGTCATCTTCGCCATCCTGCTCGGTTGGTTCATCTTCGGCGGCCGTGTCACCGGCGTCTATGTCGCCATCATCACGTTGGCGGTTCTGGTCGTGGTCAATCTTCTGATCATCGACCAGCAACGCTTTACCGGTGGCTTCAACGGCATCACCGATTTGGCGCAGCTCGAGATTTTTGGCCTGCAGTTCGATGCCTACGGCAGCTCGTCCTACTACCTGATCGCCGTGTCGTTGACCTTCAGCCTGTTTTTTGCCCTGGCGATCACCAAGAGCAAGACCGGTCTGATCCTGCAAGCCATTCGCGATCAGGAGAACCGGGTGCGCTACTTCGGCTACGACGTGGCGAACTTCAAGATATTCTCCTTCGCCGTGTCGGCCGGCATCGCCGGATTGGCGGGCATGCTCTATACAATCGTGATGGAGTTCGCCTCGCCGACGTTCCTCGGCGTGCCGCTCAGCCTGTCGATCGTGATCTGGTGCGCGGTGGGCGGCCGGCAGAGCCTGTTGGGCGCCATGCTCGGTGCCATCGTCGTCACCGGCATGCAGGGCGCACTATCGGAGTCGGAGATCTTTCTCGACACCTGGACCCTGATCATGGGGTTCCTGTTTGTCGTCGTGGTCCTGTTCCTGCCCAAGGGCATCGCGGGGGCCGCGGAACTGCTGTTCGAACGGATCCGGCCCGGCACCGGCACCGGCAGCGCGAGAACCGAACCATCACCTTCTCATAACGCGATCAGGCGCGAGACGGGGCCAGCCGAATGAGCGGCGATGCATCAAGTCATCTGGTCCTGACCGATTTGGTGGTTAACTTCAACGGCTTTCACGCGGTGAACGGCCTCCATATGAGCGTCGCGAAAGGCGAACTGCGCTGCCTCATCGGGCCCAACGGCGCCGGCAAGACGACGGCGCTCGACACGATCTGCGGCCGCACCAAGCCAGCGTCCGGCAAGATCATGTTCAAGGGGAAGTCCCTCAACAAACTGGAAGAGCACGAGATTTCGCGCGCGGGAATCGGACGCAAGTTCCAGGTGCCCAGCGTGTTCCGCGAACTGAATGTCCGGGAAAACCTGCAGGTCGCCTATTGCAAGCGCACCGGCGTTCTCGCCAATGCCTTCCGCTTCGGCCGTGGCCAAGAGGCGGATGGCCTGGAAAAGCTGGCCGAGCTGGTGGGCCTGCAAGACCAGTTGGACATCACGGCCGGTCATTTGTCGCACGGTCAAACCCAATGGCTCGAAATCGCGCTGCTGCTGGCCCAGGATCCGGAGTTGATCCTGATGGACGAGCCGACTGCCGGCATGACGGTGCAGGAGACGCACAAGACGGCCGGTCTTTTCAATCGTCTCAAGGGCCGCCATACCCTGATCGTCGTCGAGCACGACATGGGCTTCGTCAAGGAGATAGGCGAGGTTATCTCGGTCATGCATCAGGGGCGCATGCTGGCCGAGGGGACGGCGCAACAGATCGAGCGGAACCAGGAGGTGAAGGAAGCCTATCTCGGCACGGGGGGCATTACCGATGCTTGAGCTGAGCGGCGTCGATGCCTACTACGGCAACAGCCGGGCCTTGCAGGATGTAAGTTTTTCCGTCGAATCGGGGGATTTCATGTGTGTTCTCGGGCGCAATGGGGTCGGCAAGACGACGCTGATGCGCTCCATCGTTGGCCTCATGGACCGCTGCAATGGCAGCATCCGCCTCGGCGGCGACGAGATCAACGGCAAGCCGCCGCACGAGCGCTCCAAGGCGGGAATCGGATACGTCCCGCAAGGCCGCGGTATTTTGCCGAAGTTCACCGTGCGCGAGAATCTTCTGCTCGGCACGTTCGCCGACACCAGCGGCAAGATGGACATCGACGAGCATATTTTCGAGCTGTTCCCGATTCTTAAGGAATTCCTGAATCTCCGCGGCGGCAATCTCTCCGGCGGTCAGCAGCAGCAGCTGGCGATTGCGCGCGCGCTGCTCACCAGTCCCAAGATCATGCTGTTGGACGAGCCAACGGAAGGCATTCAACCGAACATCGTCGAACAGATCGAAAAGGTCCTGCTCGCCCTCAACCGGGATCGGGGCATGACCATCGTACTGGTGGAACAGAATGTGGAATTCGCCCGCCGCGCTTCGAAGCGTTTCATGATCATGGATCGCGGCAGCGTGGCGGCTCAAGGATCCGTCCAGGACCTGACGGATGATCTCGTTCATCGGCACATGACGGTGTAACTGAACGAACCAGAGGGGTTAACCCCCGCACTTTTATTTTTGATATGGGAGGACAGCATGTACCACGGCGATATTTCGAGCAGTAAGGACACGGTCGGTGTTGCCGTTGTGAATTACAAGATGCCCCGCCTTCATACGAAGAAGGAAGTGCTGGCGAACACGCGCAACATCGCCAGCATGGTCGAAGGCATGAAGGTCGGGCTTCCGGGCATGGATCTGGTGATTTTCCCCGAGTACAGCACGCATGGGATCATGTACGACGAGAAAGAGATGTACGAGACGGCATCGGCGATCCCCGGTGAAGAAACCGAGATTTTGGCCGCGGCGTGCCGCAAGGCCAAGACATGGGGCGTGTTCTCGCTGACCGGCGAGCGCCACGAAGAGCACCCGAACAAAGCCCCCTACAACACCCTGATCCTGATAAACGACAAGGGCGAGATCGTGCAGAAGTACCGCAAGATCATGCCCTGGGTGCCGATCGAGGGCTGGTATCCCGGCAATTGCACCTACGTCAGCGAAGGGCCGAAGGGGCTCAAGATCAGCCTGATCATCTGCGATGACGGCAACTATCCCGAGATTTGGCGCGACTGCGCCATGAAGGGCGCCGAGCTGATCGTGCGCTGCCAGGGTTACATGTACCCGTCCAAGGATCAGCAGGTGCTGATCGCCAAGGCCATGGCTTGGGCCAACAACTGCTATGTCGCGGTCGCCAATGCGGCCGGCTTCGACGGCGTCTATTCCTATTTCGGTCATTCGGCGATCATCGGCTTCGATGGCCGGACCATGGGCGAATGCGGCGAGGAAGAGATGGGCATTCAGTACGGCCAGCTCTCGGTCTCGTTGATCCGCGACGCGCGCCGCAACATGCAGTCGGAGAACCATCTGTTCAAGCTGCTGCACCGCGGTTACACCGGCAAGATCAACTCCGGCGAGGGCGACACCGGCGTGGCCGCCTGCCCCTACGATTTCTATAAGAAGTGGGTCACCGATCCGGACGGCACGCGCGAGATGGTCGAGGCGATCACCCGCTCGACTGTCGGCACCGACGAATGCCCGATGGAAGGCATTCCGAACGAGAAGAAGGCGGCGCACCGCTGATCTTCTGCGAAGAGGCGGGAGCGTGGCTCCCGCCGCTCTCGCGTGCCATCGCCGGCCGGAACGACTTGGAGTGCGCATGCACCTGACCGACTACCTCATAGGCGAGGAGCCTTACTACCGCCCTGTTGGCGGCGAGATACGTCTCTTCGAGGCGGCCTATGCCGTGCGCATGCCGATCATGCTGAAAGGGCCGACCGGCAGCGGCAAGACCCGCTTCATCGAGCACATGGCCTGGCGGCTGAAGCGCCCCCTGATCACGGTTTCCTGCCACGAGGACATGACGGCCTCCGATTTGGTCGGCCGCTACCTGCTGGAAGCGGAGGGCACCGTGTGGCACGACGGGCCGCTGACCCTGGCGGTGCGGTACGGGGCGATCTGCTACCTCGATGAGATCGTCGAAGCGCGGCAAGACACGACCGTGGTGATCCACTCCCTGACCGACGACCGGCGCATCCTGTCGCTCGAAAAAAAGAACGAGGTGATCAAGGCGCACCCGGATTTCCAGCTCGTGATTTCCTACAATCCGGGCTACCAGAGTGTCCTCAAGGATCTCAAGGAGTCGACCAAGCAACGCTTTGGCGCCATCGACTTCGGTTATCCCGCGGCCGATATCGAGTCCGAAATCGTCGCGCACGAGGCGGAGATCGACACAGCCCTGGCGCGGCAGTTGGTGCAGATCGCCGAACGATCGCGCAATCTCAAGGGCCACGGTCTGGACGAGGGCGCCTCGACGCGCATGCTGGTGCACGCCGGGCAACTGGTGTCGAAAGGTGTGCCCATGGGCGAAGCGTGCCAGGTTGCCCTGGTCCTGCCGATCACCGATGACCCCGACATGCGTGATGCCTTGAGTTCGGCGATCGCCGCGTGCTCATAGTGCCATGGTCGACAAGGCAAAAGCGTTCCTGCGCGTGGTTACGGAGCCGGGGAAGGAGCCTTGGCCCTTGATTGAAGGGGCGGAACGGGCCTTTCCCGAGGGCTTGGCCGCCCGCTGGCTGCGCGCCTGCCGGATGCTGGCCGATGCCGGCTATGGCGAAGGCGTCGTCATGGCCTATCGGCAGCATTCCATTGCCGTCGCCGAGCTGATCGGCCCGGAAGTCGCACTCGATATGGCGGACACGGTGTCCATTGTCGCCATCAAGGCGGGCCGGCGGGCGGCATCGACCCTGCCCTGGGCAGCCGCCAAGGTGGCCGCCAAATTCACCGACGAGCCGAGAGTCCGCGCCTGGCTGAATCTGATGCACCGCTTCGCCGCGCTGGCGCCGGAATCTGCCGGTCTGGTTTTGGACCGGATGGAAACCCTGCTCGCCCATCTGAACGTATCGCGACTCGAGGCCTGGCTGCTCGCCGGTGTTCGCGCGGCCGGCGGCGATGCGGAGCGGCGCCGGCGCTTCTTCTCCATGGAAGATCCGGAAGCCGAGCGCTGGCTGCAGCGCGAAGCCGGTGAAATCGTCTTTGCCGATGTTGAGCGCCGCCTCAAGGCGTACCTGACGGCCCTCTGGAAACTGCGCGTGCCGATCCGCGAGCCCTCGCCGCGGGCGGCGGAATCGTCCCGGCGGCGGACCAGCTTCGACCGAAGGCTGGTGCGCATTCCGATGACCTATCCCGGCTATCGCGGCGCCCGGGCCGAGGATGTCTTTCGCGCGGCCTTGGCCCATGTCGCCGCACACCTCATGTTCTCGACCGAGAAATTCCCGATCCGCAGTCTCAAGCCTATCCAGATCGCGCTCGTATCGCTGATCGAAGACGCGCGGGTCGAGCAGCTGGCGATGCGGGAATATCCCGGCCTGCGCCGGCTTTGGCTGCCGTTCCACATCGCCCAGTCGGGCGGCGCCTTCACGGCGCCCAGCCTGCTCGCCCGCTTGGCGCGGGCGCTGATCGATCCGGATTTTCACGATATCGACGGCTGGGTCGAGAAGGGCAAGGCCATGTTCTTCCAGCGCGAGGCGGATTGGGAGAACGCGGCGATCAGCCGCGAGATTGGTGGTCTCCTCGGGAACGACCTGGGCCAGATGCGCATCCAGCTCAACGCGCGCACGTATGTGGTCGAACCGCCCTACCGGGACGACAACATGGGGATTTGGGATTTCGGCGACCAGCAATCGCCGGATATAGACGACGCCGAGCTATTGTTCGAGTCCATACGCATCGAGCAGCAGGAGAAGCACGACACCACGCCGCCGGATCGCGAGCGCAAAGAGAAAGAGGAGTTGGAGGACGAGGCCAACCGCGCCGCCGTGTCGCCCGAGGCTTATGAGGACGAGGGCATGCCGGTCGCCCGATATCCCGAATACGACTATGTGACCGGCCACGAGAGAGGCGAGTGGACGACCCTGGTCGAATACCGGCCGGCGCCCGGGCCAGCGTACGTCATAGCCGAGATACTGGAACGGCGGCGCGACGTGGTGAACCGCCTGACCGGGCTGATCCGCTCCGCCCGGGTCAGCCGCCCGCAACGCATGAAACGCCAGGCCGAAGGCGACGCGTTGGATTTCGATGCCTGCGTCGAGGCGATGATCAGCCGCCGAATCGGCGACACACCGGATCCCCGCGTCTATACCACCACGCAGCGGCGCTTTCGCGATCTCTCCGTGCTGCTCTTGCTCGACATCTCTGAATCCACCAAGGACCGGGTGAAGAACAGCAGCAGCTCCGTGCTCGATCTGGAGCGCGAGGCAACGGCGCTTTTCGCCCATGCCATGGCCGAGCTCGGCGATCCCTTTGCGATGGCTGCCTTCTGCTCGAACAAACGCGAGGACGTACACTATCTCCGGATCAAGGATTTCGATGCGCCGTACGACGGACTGGCGCGATCCTATCTGGCCGGCTTGACGGGGGGGTTGTCGACCCGGCTTGGCGCCGCCATGCGCCACGCCGGCGCCGATCTGCGGCAACAGCTGACACATCGGCGCCTGCTGCTGGTGGTGACCGACGGCGAGCCATCCGATGTCGATGTCTCGGATCGCAAATATCTTGTGGAAGACGCCCGCAAGGCGGTCATCTCGCTGGGCAATGACGGTATCGATGTGTTCTGCGTCGGACTGGATTCCGGGGGCGATAACTATCTCACGCGGATTTTCGGCCGGCGCAATGTCGTGCAGATCGATCGCGTGGAGCGGCTGCCCGAGCGGCTGCCGATGCTCTATCTGCGGCTGACCGCCTGACCATAAAAAATAGGATTCGAGGGAGGATACTCATGACACTGCGCAGACCGTCCGATACGGACCTGATCGACATCGGTGAGCGTTATCACCTCCACCTCACGGAGGACGAGTTGGATGTCATGGCGGAGCTGGTGGGCGCTGTCATGGAAGGTTACGACGAGCTCGAACAATACCCGGATCCGCTACGGGAGGTTATCCCCGCCGTGCGCATTCCGGGACCCCGCCCGGGGCCGGATGAAGATCCCTGCAACGGCGTGGTGCGGACCTGCAGCGTCAAAGCGGTCGGGGCGGCCAAGGGCCCGCTGGCCGGCAAACGCATCGGCATCAAGGATACCGTCTGTATCGCCGGCATTCCGATGTCCTGTGCCTCGCGTCTGCTCTATGGCTTCGTGCCGGACATTGATGCCACCGTGATCACCCGGATCCTCAAGGCCGGCGGGCATATCACTGCGGTTCTCAACACCGACGACTTCGCCTTTTCCGGCGGCGGCCATACGTCCGCCTATGGGGTCGGCCTGAACCCGACCAATCCGAAGCACACGGCCGGCGGTTCCTCCTGCGGCTCGGCGATCGCCCCCGCCAAGGGACTCGTCGATATCGCGCTCGGCGGCGATCAGGGCGGATCGATCCGCATTCCGGCGTCCTGGTCGGGTATCGCCGGGTTGAAGGCGACCCATGGCCTAGTCCCCTACACCGGGATCGTCGGTTTCGATCAGACCATCGACCACATCGGACCCATGGCCAAGACGGTCGCCGACGTGGCGCTCATGCTGCAGGTGATCGCCGGCACGGACGACACGGCGAAGGACCCCCGTCAACCGGACAAGATCAAGGTTCCGCGGTATGCCGATGCCCTCGGCGGCTCGCTCAAGGGCCTGAAGATCGCGGTGGTCAAGGAAGGCTTCGGCACGCAGGACTCGATGCCCGCCGTGGACAAGGCGGTGAGGGAAGCCGCGGCCTATCTCAAGACGCTCGGTGCCTCGGTGAAGGAAATATCGGTGCCCGAACACCGGGCCGCGGTGCCGATCTGGAACGTGATCGCTATCGAGGGCGGTGTCGACAGCTTCTATCACGGCCATGCGGCGTATCAGACGAAGGGTTGGTACAATCCCAAGCTGATGTCGGCCATGAGCCGCGCGATCAAGACGAATGGCGACGACTTCTCGCCGACAGCGAAGCTTGGTGCGCTGCTGGCCCACTATATGCGCGAGCAGTATCACGGCGTGTTCTATGGCCGTGCCCAGAACATGTCGCGGGCCCTGACGGCGGCCTACGATCGGGTGCTGGCGGACTTCGACCTGGTGCTCATGCCGACAACGCCGCAAACCGCCCATGCGATTCCACCCATGCCGGAGGTCGATCGCAAGGCCCATATCGCGCAGGCGTTGAACATGATTCGCAACACCTGCGTCTTCGATCTGACCGGGCATCCCTCCATCTCCGTCCCCTGCCGCGACGTGACCGGCTTGCCGGTGGGCCTCATGCTGACCGGACGCCATTTCGATGAATCGACGGTTTTGCGGGCGGCGCACGCCTATGAGACCGGACGCTAGAAAAAACCGGAACGGCGGGCTCCATGCACCTCGACGACGTGCGGAAATATGCCTGCGAGTTCATCGGGACCTTTGCCCTGGTGTTCTTCGCGGCCGGGGCCGTCATGGTCGGCGCCTTGACCGGCTTGATCGGATCCATCGGGTCCGGGTTGATATCGGGACTGGTGATCACCGTCGTGATCTACACGTTCGGGCATGTGTCGGGCGCGCATGTCAATCCGGCGCTCTCGATCGCGGCGGTCTATCTGGGCAGGCTGGAGGGGCGCCTGCTGCCCGGCTACATCGTTGCCCAGATGGCCGGCTCGGCCGGCGGCGGCCTGTTTCTGCTCGCCTGCATCGGCCACGTTGCGGATATGGGCGCCAATCTGCCCAACGGCGTGCTCGGGGTGACGCCGGGCATCGCGTTGCTGATCGAACTTTTCCTCTCGTTTGTTCTCATGTGGGTGATCTGCGGCACGGCCTTTCACGGCAAGGCCGATCTGGCGTTTGCCGGCCTGGCGATCGGTGCGACCGTCGGCATCGAGGTCATGCTGATGGGCGCCTATGCCGGGGCGGCGATGAATCCGGCCCGGGCTTTCGGGCCCTATCTGGCGCGCGGTGACTTCACGCACTACTGGATCTACGTGCTGGGGCCGATCGCCGGCATGCTGGCCGGTGCCGCCGTCTTTCGTTTCACCCACGCCATCGGCGCCGCAGACGCACAACCGGGCCAAGCTGTGGAACCGGGAGAATCACCCCTGGCCCCGGCCAAAACACCCGCACACCGCCGGGCCGTCGAGGATGATCGCCGGACCCATTGATGGCGACGCCCGGATCACGGCACCGGCAGCCCCGGACATTCCCCGGACATGACTGTCCACATTCGCCCGTGGCGCCAAGCGGGGCGGTGCGCTTTAAGTTCTTATATGGCTTGAGGTGTTTGGCGGACCCGACAGGATTCGAACCTGTGACCCCTGCCTTCGGAGGGCAGTACTCTATCCAGCTGAGCTACGGGTCCACGGCCGCCGGGTTTTGGCAATCGGCGGCGATGGCGGACCATACTGCAAGCCGTCGGCCCGAGTAAACCGGCTTGGCCGGTCTTAGTCCGCCGCCGCGGCGTCCAGGCGGGCCAGCGCCTGCGCCTCGGCGCCGGAGGGGAGCGGCGCCCGCGGATCGGCGATCCAGTGGGCAATGTCGTCGAGCACCACCCGGGCCTGCAGATCGCGCAGCAGCATGTGCCAACCGTTGGCATACAGCGCCCGGCGCTGGTTTTCCCGCGCCCCGGCCGGCAGATCGTGCCACAGGCGCAGGATCGGCGCCGCCGGGATCACCTCGTCCTTCTCCCCGTAGAGGAGGAGGGCGGGTGCGTGCAGGTTCGGCGCCGCGGCCAGGGCCCGGTCCATGAGATCGACCAGGCCGTGCACCGCATCGATGCGGGTTTCCTTGATGACCAGCGGGTCGCGGCCCAGGGCCCGCAGCATCTCGATATTGTCGGAGGCCTGGATATCCAGGCCGCGGCCCGAGACATCCATCCACGGCACCGTATGGGCACCGATCCACAAAGCGACCCGGTGCGGCAGGGGCATGGCCGAGCGGGCCCACACCGCCGGCGCGGCCAGGATGATGCCGTCCACCGGCATCACCTCCGGACCGGTGACGGCGGCGATCACCACGGCCCCGCCCATGCTGTCGCCGAGGAGGTAGAGCGGCACCCCCGGATAACGGGCGCGCAAGGTGCGGGCGGCATCCACCAGGTCGGCGCGCAAGACGTCGCTGCCGGGCCACAGGCCGCGGTGGGGCGCCTTGCCGAAGCCGCGCTGGTCATAGGCGAACGTGGCGATGTCCCGCATGGCCAGATAGAGGCCCGGTGCGGCGAAGGCATGGGAATAGTCGTTGAAGCCGTGCAGGGCCAGGATCAGCGCCTTGGGCGAGGCCTCCTTGGGCAGCCAGGCGCGCATCGGCAGGCGCGTACCGTCGCGGGCCTGGAAATCTCCGGCGATCTCATCCAGCCGCGGCGCAACCGGCCCCGGCCCGGGCGGCGCCAGGCGCGGTGCGCAGGCGGCAGCGGCCAGCAACAGAACCAGGCCGAGCCGCCGCAACCCGGAACAGGATCTACCGGCCATGGCCTTTGGCCGGGCGCGATGCCTCGCGCGGGGCTGCATGGGCGCCGCGGGTCAATTGCAGAAACAGATCTTCCAGATCGGTTTCCTCGGTCGCCAAATCCTGCACGGTCAGGCCGAGGCCGTTCAGCGCTGCCAGGAAATCAGGCACCGGACTTTCGCTGGGCCGATAGCGGAACTCCAGACGCCGGCGGTCGACAAGCTCGACATGGAACCGGCGCAAGGTCTCGGGCACCTCGGTCAGATCCTGGCCGAGGAGGATGGTCAGCACCTTGCTGTCCAGGCGGCGCAGCAGCGCTGCGGTGGTATCGCAGGCGATCACTTTGCCATGGTTGATGATGGCGATGCGATCGCACAGCTCCTCCGCCTCTTCCAGGTAGTGGGTGGTGAGCAGGACGGTGGTGCCCAGGCGGTTCAGCTCCCGCACATGGCCCCACAATTGCTGGCGCAGCTCGATATCCACGCCGGCCGTCGGCTCGTCGAGCACCAGGACCGGCGGATTGTGCACCAGGGCCTTGGCCACCATCAGGCGCCGGCGCATGCCGCCGGACAGGGTGCGGGCATACGCCTCCGCCTTGTCGGCCAGGCCGAGGGCGGCCAGGATCTCGTCGCTGCGCCGCTCCCGCGGCGGCACGCCGTAGAGGCCCGCCTGCAGCTCCAGAAGTTCGCGCGGGGTGAAGAACGGATCGATATTCAACTCCTGGGGCACCACGCCGATGGCGGCGCGCGACTGGCGCGTCTGCCGGTCGATGTCATAGCCCCAGATGGAGGCCGTACCGCCGGTCTTGTTGACCAGCCCGGCCAGGATGTTGATCAGGGTCGATTTGCCGGCGCCATTGGGCCCGAGCAGCCCGAACAGGGAGCCGCGCGGGATCGCCAGATCGATTTCCACCAGGGCATGGGCCGCCTTGCCGCGCCCCGCGGCCGAATAGCGCTTGTCCAGGCCGCGCACCTCCACGGCGTACTCGGGCATGGCGGTGGCGGACGCCGGCGGGGCGGTCTGGGTCATATCGTCGGGCATCGAAAAAGCGTATCCGCTATTGGCGCGCCGGCGGGCTGCGTGGACTGTTCGACCGTTGCCAAGTTGGGGCGTTGATCGAATCCGGGCAATGGGTATCATCCACCCTGCAAGCGGTCAACCAACCGGTCGGGCCGGCCAAGCGCGATGGAGAGTGGCGACGTGACCAATCCTCTGGAGCCACCGGAAATCGTCGACGCCGAGAGCGAGGTCGTCTCCTGCGACGGCGGCGGGGCCCTGGGCCATCCCCGGGTCTGGCTGAACATGGAAGGCCGGGGCGAGATCGATTGCCCCTATTGCGACCGTCGCTTCATCCTGCGCCACGGGGCCCGTGCGGCCGCCCACTGAGGCCGCCCAAAAGGGCCGCCCGCCGGCCAGGCCGGCCGTCCGCCGTCCCGCTCCCTGAAACGACCCTGAATCCAGGAAAATTCCCGTGCCCGGGGCTTGCAAAGCGCGCGCCGATCCTTATATTTGAATGATACTAATTATCACTATAGAGAACGGAAAAATCTTGGTTAAGCTGGCCGATTACCGGCCTATGCCTTGGCCTCATCGTTGACAAAGGAGACCTTTATGATCGGCCGCAAGCTTCCTGATGTGACCTTCAAGACCCGTGTGCGCGACGACGCCGTGGGCGGGCCCAATCCGTACCGTTGGCAGGGCCGCACCACCGCCGACTACTTCAAGGGCAAGCGGGTGGTGCTCTTCTCCCTGCCCGGGGCGTTCACCCCCACCTGCTCGACCTATCAGCTGCCGGATTTCGAGAAGCTGGCGGGCGAGTTCAAGGCCAAAGGAATCGATGCGATCTATTGCATCTCGGTCAACGATGCCTTCGTCATGAACGCTTGGGGCAAGCAGCAGGGCCTGAACAACGTCCAGCTGATCCCGGACGGCACGGGCGCCTTCACCCGCAAGATGGGCATGCTGGTGTGCAAGGATAACCTGGGCTTCGGTATGCGCTCGTGGCGCTATGCCGCCGTCATCGACGACGGCACCGTCGAGGCCTGGTTCGAGGAGCCCGGCTTCTCCGATCTCTGCGAGACCGACCCGTACGGCGAATCGTCACCGCAGAACGTGCTGGAGAAACTGGCGGCAAAACTCACCGCCAAACGCTCCGCGGCGTAATTTCGCCACGCGGCCGCCCGGACTCCGGTATGGGAGTCCGGGTTTCGTCGCGCCTTACGCCGCCGACTTCACGGCACCGCAGATATGCTCCACATGCCGGTGGTCGGTGCCGCAGCAACCGCCCAGCACGTTGATGTGCTTTAAGCGCTGGCGCAGGGCCCGGTGCTGAGCACCGAACTCCACCGGATTGCCGTCGTCAAGCTCGGTGGCCTGATCCAACTCCGCGTGGCTGAGAGCCGAGGAGTTGGCGCGCAGGCCACGCAGGCGCTGCAGCCACGGCTCACCTGAGGCCAGGGCGTCCTCGAAATGAGTCGGGTGGGCACAGTTGATCATGAAGTAGGCGGGACCATTGCCGGTCACCGAATCAACCTCGGTGATCGCCTCACCCAGGCTTTGCCCGGTGGGCAGGCGGCCATCGGTTTCCACCGTGAAGGAGATGACCACGGGAATGCCGGCCGCCTGCGCCGCGCGGGTAACCCCGATCGCCTCGTTGACGTTGGTCATGGTGGCGGCTGTGACCTGGTCGGCCGCGGTATCGGCAAAGACGCGGATTTGCTTGCCGTGATAGGCTTCCGCTTCCTCAGGCGTCATGATCGTGCCCGGATCGTAGCCGTCGCCGCGCGGGCCGACGCAGCCGCTGATCACGATCGGCGTGCCGGCGCTTTCCAGTTTTTGCCGGATCTCGTCCATGAGGGCGATGGCGGCGCGATTCACAGCCGCCAGATCTTTCTCGGAAAAGTCCATCTTCACCCCCCAGTCGGTGCTGGCGCGCCAGGTCGGGCTCTCGAGAATGAAACCGGTGCCATTCGATTTGGCGATCGTAGCATAGCGGATATAGTAATCGCGCAGTGTCTGCCGGCCTTTCTCGTCGTTCACCAGCGGGAAGGAGGCGAAAAAGGGCAACTCGAAACCCTGGAGGAAAATCAAGGTCGTCTCGAGTCCGCCATCACTTAAGAATAACCCGCCATCGAGTTGCGGCAGGTGGCTCCTGTATTTTGACATGTGTTGTAATCCTTGTGAATTTTTTCGGCCGCACCATGCGGCTGACGGCACAGAACATGATGATCCGGCCGCGTGCGGTCCAGAAGACTTGTGGTCCAGGGTGGGGAAAAAACCGCTTCATCGAGATACAACAAAGAGTTACAGATGAGTGCCGGTGACGGCGCCGGGTCGATTAAACACGAAAAATTGCGGTCAAGTGTACTTGTGGTACAGTTTCGTATGCAGAAAGCGCATGCCCGGCCAAATAGCGGCACCCGCGAGCGAATCCTGGCACTCGCCGAATCGGCGGTCCTGGAAAAAGGCTTCGCCGCGACCTCGATCGACGAGCTGGTCGCCGCCGTCGGCATCACCAAAAGCGGCTTTTTCTATCATTTTCGGGATAAGGGCGAGCTGGCCCAGGCCCTGCTGCAGCGATACCTGGATATGGAAGACGAGATCCTCGACGATCTCTTCGACCGGGCCGACAAGCTCAACGAGGACCCGCTGCATGGGTTCCTGGTCGGCTTGAAGTTGCTGGCCGAGATGTTGACCGATCTGCCCCAGAGCCACCCCGGGTGCCTGGTCGCCTCGTTCTGCTATCAGGAGCAGCTGTTCAACAAGACCGTGCGCGATCTCACCGAGGCCGGCGTTCTGGGCTGGCGCCGCCGCTTCCGCGAGCGCCTGGACCTGATCGCGGCGCGCTATCCGCCGCGCACGGACGTGGATCTGGACTCTCTGGCCGATATGGTTTCGGCCCTGGTGGATGGCGGGATCATCCTGTCCAAGGTGACCCGGGACAAATCGCTTCTGCCCAAGCAGGTCATGCTCTACCGGGAATTTGTGCGCACCATCTTCCTCGGCACGGACGCGCATTAAGAGACCGCCGGCGCCGGACCTCAGCCGCTCTTGCCGCCTGCGCCCGTAGCGCTCCGCGCACTGCCCGGCGGCGCCACGATGCGATCGGCCGGAAACCTGACGGTCACCGTGGTGCCGACGCCGACCTCGCTTTGCAGGTCCAGGGTGCCGCCATGCATTTCGACGATGGCCTTGGTCAGAGGCAAACCCAGGCCGGTCCCCTCGTACTTGCGGCTGAGCTTGCTGTCGATCTGCAGAAATGGCGCGAGCGCCGTAGCGATGTCCTCAGGGGCTATTCCGATACCGGTATCGATGATCTGAATCACGTGGCCTCGGGCCGCATCGCAACGGGCTTTGAGTGTGACCCGGCCGCCGCTGTCGGTGAATTTGATGCCGTTGGACAGCAGGTTGACCAGAATCTGCTTCAGCTTGCGGATATCCGCCCTGAGCGGCGGCAGGTCCTCGGCGATATCCAGCAGCAGGGCGATCCGGTGCTCCGTCGCGCGCCCCTGCACCATGGTCAGCGAGAAGCGGACCACCTCGGCGATGTCGATGAACTCGTCTTCCAGCTCGAAGGCCCCGGATTCGATTTTCGACATGTCCAGAATGTCATTGATGAGGCTCAGCAGGTGCTGGCCCGCGGCATGAATATCGCCGGCGTATTCGGGCACCTTGCCGGCGGCGATAGGCAGCGTTCCGGACTGTTGCAGGATATCCGAAAAACCAAGGATCGCGTTCAGCGGCGTGCGCAATTCATGGCTCATGTTGGCCAGGAACACGGACTTGGCGCGGGTGGCGATCTCCGCCTGTTCCTTGGCGGCGAGCACCGCCGCCTGCACCCGCTTCTGCTCGCTGATGTCGCGGAAAATCACGACGGCGCCGATGATCCCACCACGTTCGCGAATCGGTGTGCTGACATATTCGACGGAGAAATTCGACCCATCCTTCCGCCAGAAGATGTCATCGGACACATGCTGGACGCTGCCTTCGCGCGCGGTCAGATAGATGGGAGAACCCGCCCAAGGATGCGGGCTGCCGTCGGCCTTGGTGTGGTGCAGAATATCGTGCTGCAACTTGCCGATGAGGTCCTCCGCCTCCCAGCCGATCATCTTCGCGGCGGCCGGGTTGACGAACGTGGTGCGGCCTTCCCGATTGACCCCATAGATGCCCTCTCCGGCCGAGCGAAGAATCAAATCGTTCTGGTGCTTCAGGCTGGCGAGCTCTTCTTCCGCCCGCTTGCGTGCCGAGATATCGGTGCCGATGGCGCCAACGCCGGTGACCCGGCCGGTCGCGTCGAAGATCGGAAACTTGACCGTGAGATAGGTCCTGATGCCGTCTTCCCCCTCCCACGTCTCTTCATTCTCGATGGGCTGCCGGCTGGCCATCACGGAGTGGTCATGAGCATGGAAGGCGTCCGCCTTCTGCTTGTCGAAGATCTCATGGCTGGTCTTGCCCCGGGCCTCGGCATCGGTAACGCCGAACAGCTTTGCCGCCAGCGGATTGACGAGCATGTAGCGCCCGGCCGCGTCCTTGATGTGTATCTTGGCGGGCGAGTTGTTGACGACGGCGCCGAAGCGTTCCTCGCTCTTGCGCAGCGCCGCCACCACCTGTTTGGATTCTGTGATGTCACTGATGATGGTGATCGCGCCGCCATTCGGCAGGCGCTGTTCGGAAACGCGAATCCAGCGCCCGTCCTGGCGTTCCACTTCGAACGGGCCGCGCGGGTTTCGGTGGCGCTCCATGCGCTCGGACAGCCACTCATCCTCGCGGCCGGCGGCTTCGGGGATCAGTCCCTTCGCCATCGCTTGCCGCAAGTGATCCTCGAAACGGCAGCCTGGCCGGGTGAACTCGACGATTTCCTTGTTCAATTCCCGCCATGCCTGATTGGCCATGACGATCCGGTCCTCGGCGTCGAAGAGCACCACATGCTCGGCCAGCGCCTCGATCGCCAGCGCGAGCTGCTCCTCCGTCGACAAGGAGGGGTCTTGCCGCTGCGTTTTCGAGCGCTTGGTCATGGCCAATGGACTTAGCCGCAGGTCATTGAAAAAAAACCCTGGGGTACGCCGTTTTATTCAAGCCGAATATTTGCCCGATTTTGGGCACGGTATTCTTGCAGTTCATGGTTACGAAAGAGCTAAGACTCTAGGATTTCCGGCCCTTTCTACGGGTCCCGACAGCCCCCGTTTCCGCCATTCGCCCCGCCCGGGGCCGTGGAGGAGGGTGCACCCGGGGCCTCGTGCATCGGCCACCCTCGGCACTCCCCTCGGCCATCCCCCTCGGTGCGGCGCCGAGGCCACCACCGGCCTCGACTTGCGGGCGCGCCTCCGGCATGCTCGCACCCGCCATGAGCAAGCCGTCCGCAGCACCGCACCCGCACGATCATCATCTCTATCTGATCGATGGGTCGGGCTATATCTTCCGCGCCTTCCACGCCCTGCCGCCCATGACCCGGCCGGATGGGACCCCGGTCAATGCGGTCTATGGCTTCACCAACATGCTGATCAAGCTGCTGGCGGATACGGACGCCGCGGGCATCGCCGTCATCTTCGATGCCGGGCGCAAGACCTTCCGCAACGATATCTATCCCGAATACAAGGCCCACCGGCCGCCGCCGCCGGAGGATCTAATCCCGCAGTTTGCCCTGATCCGCGAAGCCACCCGCGCCTTCAACGTGCCCTGCATCGAGCTGGATCAGTACGAGGCCGACGATCTGATCGCCTCCTATGCGCGCCTGGCGCGGCAGGCGGGCTTGGAGGTGACCATCGTCTCGTCCGACAAGGATCTGATGCAATTGGTCGGACCGGGGGTCGGCATGCTCGACCCGGTGAAGAATCGCCGCATCGGCCCGGACGAGGTGCACGAGCGTTTCGGTGTCGCACCCGACAAGGTGGTCGAGGTGCAGGCCCTGGCCGGCGATTCCACCGACAACGTGCCCGGCGTGCCGGGAATCGGCGTGAAGACCGCGGCGCAACTGATCGCCGAGTACGGCGATCTGGAAACCCTGCTGGCCCACGCCGGGGACATCAAGCAACCCAAGCGGCGGGAAAATCTGCTGCAGTTCGCCGACCAGGCGCGCATCTCGCGCCAGCTGGTCGAATTGCGGGCGGATGTGCCCCTGGAGGTGCCGCTGGATCAACTGCGGCCGGGCACGCCGGACCCGGATACCCTGCATGCGTTCCTCGAGCAAAACGGTTTCCGCTCGGTGATCGCCCGCATGGGCGATTCTCTGGCGGCGGCCAAGGGCGGCAGCCCGAAGGCGGAGACCGGGGTGCAGAAAACCAGCGCGGGGGCGGCGCGTAGCGACCCGGCGTCCGATCACCCGCCGCTATCTTCGAGCGGCGACGGCTATGAACTGGTGCAGGAGCTCGGTGTCCTCGAGGCGTGGGTGGAAGCCGCCTTCGAGCAGGGCACCGTGGCCGTGGACACGGAGACCACGTCGCTCAATGCCCTGCAGGCGGATCTGGTGGGCGTGTCGCTGGCGATCACGCCGGGCAAGGCTTGCTACATACCGCTCGGCCACCGCGGCCCGGCCGGCGATGGCGGCTTGGATCTGGAAGGAGCGGCGGCGGCGCCCAAGCAGATTCCGCTGAAAAAAGCGCTCGCCGTGCTCAAGCCCCTGCTCGAGCATCCCGGGGTGCTGAAGATCGGCCAGAACCTGAAATACGATTGCCTGGTGCTCGGCCGGCACGGCATCGAGGTCGCGCCCTTCGACGATACCATGCTGCTCTCCTATGTGCTCGACGGCGGCCGGCACGGCCACGGCATGGACGAGCTGGCCAGCCTGCACCTGGGCCACGACACCATCAAGTTTTCCGAGGTTGCCGGCATCGGGCGCAGCAAGGTGACCTTCGACCAGGTGCCCCTGGACAAGGCGTGCGCCTATGCCGCCGAGGATGCGGATGTCACCTTGCGCCTGCACGGGGTGCTGAAGCCGCGCCTGGTGGCCGAGCGCCTGACCACCGTCTACGAAACCCTGGAGCGGCCCCTGGTGCCCGTGCTCCTGGCCATGGAGCGCACCGGCATCAAGGTGGACCGCACCGTCCTGCATCGCCTGTCCAACGATTTCGCCACCCGCATCGCCGACTTGGAGACGCAGATTCACAGGCTGGCCGGGCGGCCCTTCACCATCGGCTCGCCCAAGCAGCTGGGCGAGATCCTGTTCGACGAGATGAGCCTGAACGGCGGCAAGCGCGGCAAGAGCGGCGCCTATGCCACCGGCGCCGATGTGCTCGAAGCCCTGGCGGCGCAGGGCCACGACCTGCCGGCGCGGGTGCTCGACTGGCGCCAACTCACAAAGCTCAAGAGCACCTATACGGATACCTTGCAGGAACAGATCGACCCGGCCACCGGCCGCGTGCATACCTCCTTCAGCCAGGCCATAGCCTCCACCGGGCGCCTGGCCTCCAGCGATCCGAATCTACAGAACATTCCGATCCGCACCGAGGAAGGGCGCAAGATCCGCCACGCCTTCATCGCCGAGAAGGGACACCGCTTGCTCTCCGTCGACTACAGCCAGATCGAGTTGCGCCTGGCCGCCGAGATGGCCGACGTGCCGGCCCTGCGCCAAGCCTTCCTCGACGGCCAGGACATTCACGCAATCACCGCCGCGCAGGTCTTCGGCGTGCCGGTCGAAGGCATGGACCCGATGATCCGGCGCAAGGCCAAGGCCATCAACTTCGGCATCCTCTACGGCATTTCCGCCTTCGGCCTGGCGAACAATCTCAGCATCGGCCAAGGCGAGGCGAAGGCGTATATCGACGCCTACTTCAAGCGCTATCCGGAAATCCGCGCCTACATGACGCGCATCGTCGATTCGGCGCGCAAGCACGGCTTCGTCGAAACGCTCTTCGGCCGCCGCATTCACATCGCCACCATCGCCGACAAGAACCCGGCGCGGCGCAACTTCGGTGAACGCTCGGCCATCAACGCGCCGATTCAGGGCACGGCGGCGGATATCATCAAGCGCGCCATGATCCGCATCGGCCCGGCCCTGACCAAGGCCGGCCTCAAGGCGCGCCTGTTATTGCAGGTGCACGACGAGCTGTTGTTCGAGGTGACGAACGCGGAGATCGACGAGACCGCCGCCCTGGTCAAACAGATCATGGAAGGCGCCTGCCATCCGGCGGTCAAGCTCTCCATCCCGCTGACCGCCGATATCGGCATCGGCGACAACTGGGCGACCGCGCACTAGTTCCCTTTGAACGAGTCCTCGCGCCTGGGCGCATCGGCCGCATGCCACACCGGCAAGCGCTTGGTCAGGATGACCGCGTTGCCGAACAGAATGAGCGCCACGCCGGCGAAATCCAGGGCCGTCCAGCGAAAGCCCTCGAACCAGGTGGACAAGGCCAGGGCGATGAGGGGGAAGAGCACGGTGGTATAGGCGGCCCGGTCGGGCCCGATGCTGCCGACTAGGGTCAGATAGCTCCAGAAGCCCACGACCGTGGCGAAGACCGCGAGAAACAACAGCGACAGCACATAGGCCGGCGCCGGATCGAAGACGAAGGCTTGGCCGCGCGCGATGGTGAGCGCGGCGATGAAGCACGTGCCATAGAGCATGCTGTAGGCATTGCCCTGAAACACGGAGAGGCCGCGCCGGCGCTGGTTCCAGGCGGAGGTCAACATGCCCGCCGAGGCAAAACAGGTGCCGATCAAGGCCAGGCCCAGGCCCAGGGTGCCTTGCCGGGTGAGATCGAAGGCGGCGATCTCGGGCCAGAAGACGATGGCGATGCCGCTGATCCCCAGAACGGCGCCAAAGAGCACGCGCCGTTGGACCGGCGTGCGGAACACGATGGCGCCGCCGATGATGTTCAAGATCACCAGGGTCGAAAAGGCCACGGCGACCAGGCCCGTGGTGAGATACTGGCTGCCCAAATAGATGAAGAAATAATTGGTCGAGAACAGGCACACCCCCTGCAGCGCCATGAACCCATGGTCCGCGGCGGAGAAGCGCATGCGCCGGCGCGCCGCCAGGCACAAAGCGAACATCAACGCCGTGGCGATGGCAAAGCGGTAGACGATGGAGACTTCCGGCGCAACGACCCCAAGCTGGAACTTGATGGCCAGCCAGCTCGTTCCCCACAAAACGACCGTCAGCGCATAGAGGCCGAGATCCCGTGCCGACATAGTGCGCTCTTCCTGGCGCGGGGCATCGCGCCGGCTGAACAATCGCGGCCGCAAACAACCCTAGACGACGGCGTGGATACCGGCGGCCTTCACGGCGTCGCTGACATAGGGCTCGAACGGCTTGAAGTTGGCGGCGAAGCGGGCCGAGAGCAGGCGGGCCGTCTGCTCGTAGGCGGCCGGATCGGCCCAGGTGCTCTTGGCATCCAGCACGCCGGCCGGCACATCCGGGCAGGACTGGGGGACGGCCAGGCCAAAGGTTGGATGCGGAGTGGTCGCCACGTCGGCCAGGCGGCCATCCAGGGCGGCGCGCACCAGGGTCCGGGTGTGGTCGATCTGCATGCGCGCACCCACACCGTATGAGCCGCCGGTCCAGCCGGTGTTCACCAGCCAGCAGCGGGCACCGGTGCGGGCGATCTTGTCGCCCAGCAGCTGCGCATAGACCGACGGATGGCGCGGCATGAAGGGGGCGCCGAAACAGGTGGAAAAGGTCGCCACCGGTTCATTGCCCAGGCCCTTCTCGGTGCCCGCGACCCGCGCCGTATAGCCGGAGAGGAAATGATACATGGCCTGCTCGGGGCTCAGGCGGCTGATCGGCGGCAGCACGCCGAAAGCATCGGCGGTGAGCATGACGATGGTCTCGGGCTGGCCGCCGCGGCCGCTGTCGCTGGCGTTGGGGATGAAGTCCAACGGATAGCTGGCGCGGGTGTTCTCGGTATAGCGATTGTCGTCCAGATCCAGGGTGCAGGTCGCCTCGTTCAGAACCACGTTCTCCAGGACCGTCCCGAAGCGCCGGGTGGTGGCGTAGATTTCCGGCTCCGCCGCCGCCGACAGGCGGATCAACTTGGCATAGCAGCCGCCCTCGAAATTGAAGACGCCCGCATCCGACCAGCCGTGCTCGTCATCGCCGATCAACAGGCGCCGGCTATCGGCGGACAGAGTGGTCTTGCCGGTGCCCGACAGGCCGAAAAAGATCGCCGTATCGCCGCCGGAACCGATGTTGGCGGAACAGTGCATGGGCAGCACGCCGCGCGGCGGCAGCAGAAAATTCAACACCGAGAAGATCGACTTCTTGATCTCG
>DASWJP010000141.1:0-5581 GCA_036397065.1 Kiloniellales bacterium
GGTCATCGGCAATGCCTTGCGCCTGCGCCGCGTACGGCTTTGAGAGAGGAGAGTCCGTCATGCATATCGGTGTCGTTGCCGAACAATCCGGGGTTCCCACCAAAACCATCCGCTATTACGAAAGCATCGGCCTGATCCAGCTGGCGCGGCGCACCGGCGCCGGCTACCGGGTCTACGGCCAGCACGACATCCAGACCCTGCGCTTCATTCAACGGGCCCGCGGCCTGGGATTCTCGGTGCAGGACGTGGCCGGATTGCTCGCCCTCTGGCAGGACACCGGCCGGGCCAGCGCCCAGGTCAAAGCCCTGGCGGAGGATCACCGGGCCAAGATCGACCGCAAGATCGCCGAGCTGCGCGGTATGCGCGCCACCCTGGACCATCTGATCGCCCGTTGCCACGGCGACGCCCGACCGGAGTGCCCGATTCTCGACGATTTGGCAGGAGAATCCAGGGAACCCGCGCCTCTCGATGGTTAACCGCCGTTGACCAACGCCAAAAATTAGGCGATATTATACTTGACGTACCCAGGGTGGTTCCCCATATATGATGGACACAAGGAGAAAGCGCCATGTCCATCCTGTCTGCCGCCCATTTTCACAACGAAGAAGCCGCCTACGAGTTCGTTGAGGCGCGGGTCTGGCTCAATGGCCGGGTTTGCCCCCAGTGCGGCACGGTAGGCCATAGCGGCAAGCTGAACGGCAAGAGCACCCGTATAGGCACCTATAAGTGCTACGACTGCCGCAAGCCCTTCACCGTCAAGGTCGGGACCATCTTCGAGGCCAGCCACGTCAGGCTGCATATATGGTTGCAGGCCATCTTCCTGCTGTGTGCCAGCAAGAAGGGCATCAGCAGCAACCAGCTTCACCGGGCCCTGGGCGTCACCCTGAAAACCGCTTGGTTCATGTCGCACCGTATCCGTGAGGCCATGCGGTCTGGCGATCTGTCCCCCATGGGCGGAAATGGCGGTATTGTCGGGGTAGACGAAACCTTTATCGGCAACGACAAGACCAAACAACCAAAGGCCAGGGGCCATGCACACAAGCACAAGGTTCTGAGTTTGGTGGACCGCGACACCGGGCGCGCCCGCAGCATGGTCGTTGACGATCTGCGGTCCAGCACCCTGGTCCCGATCTTGCGTGAGAACATCGCCGCGGAAACCATGGTCATGACCGACGAGGCGGGGCAGTACAAAGGCTTGCGCCGTCATTTCGTGGATCATGGCTTCGTGAGCCACGGCAAGGGCGAGTATGGGCGCGGGCCGGTCCATACCAACACCATCGAGGGCTACTTTTCGATCTTCAAGCGCGGCATGAAGGGTATCTACCAGCACTGCGGCAAAGAGCATTTGCATCGGTATCTGTCTGAGTACGATTTCCGGTACAGCAATCGCATAGCCCTTGGGGTTGATGATAGCGAACGCGCCGAACGTGCCCTTCGTGGTATCGTCGGCAAACGGTTGACCTATCGAACGACTAATCGGCAAGTGAGCGCGCATGGATAAACCCAAGCCAAAACAAGACGATAAAGAGCAATCCAAACGCTTCATCGAGAAGGCCCGCGAGATAGAGGCGGACGAAAACGAGGAAGCGTTTGAGCGCGTGTTCAAGAAGGTTGTCCCGGCTAAACCAATTCCCGCAGATTCTTTGAAAGAGCGTCCAGAAAAACCCGAACATTCTCAATAACGACCGTTGCTTGAGCCTCGTCATATGATGCGCGGGTGTGCATTACGTGATTTCGCCATCCATCTTTGAAGTGGCTAAATCCCGCCGAAGCCTGAGATAGAAACTGGAGCCTTTCGGTTTTGGCAGTGCCTGCTGGCAGCGTGTTGCCCAACTTGCGAATTTCAGATTCGATTTGGTCAATCACGTTTTTCCACTGCTGTGCTTCAAACGTGACACCTACATTATTCGCGAGAGCCCTGAGTCCGTGCTCAACCGCCCTCATGCAGTGGAACACGGAGGCCGTATTCAGCCCCGCCGCCAAACAAGAGCCAGCATTCCGAATTTCAATTGTCGATGTCGGAAAGGCACTCCTCGCGCGCTCCGATAACAGAGCATCGCTCTCGTAGTATTTGGCCAAGTGCGCGGGCACAAACATAAAAAGTTTGTTTCGGATTTCCGCCTTAACGGCGTCTATCAACAGAGTAAATTCGCGTTGCGATTGTGGCACATCCGGGGGACCTCCTGATTGGTCAACTCTGGCTGAAATAAGGTCACCGGAAATTGGAAGGCCAAGCCGATTGCAAACATCCCAGACCCTTACGAGATTCTGCCGGATATCTTCTTTCTCCGAGTCAGTCAGCCCACCCGACGGATCGTCCTGCGCCATGGTGTCTGCCATGTAGAGATTGGTGCTGATATCCGCTATTCGTTCTCCCAGTTCAATAAAATGCTTTGCCGAAACCTTGAGCATATCCCATAGGCTCCAAAGACGGTTGCGAGAGTGCATCATGCTACACCCCCGCCCCTGGGTACGGGAAGTATAATATCGCGAAAAATTAAACAATCCACAACATATTGTCCTTAGAAAGGGTGCGGCCCGCTATCGGTGGCGGTTGGCCGGATGGTATCCTTTGCCTTTCCCGATTCGTGGACATGTCGAAAACAGCCAAATCCAGCAGAATTCCAGCCGACGTCCGCGCCTCGACTCGCCGCTTCGAAGCGGAGGTCATGGCGGGTCAGGCACGGCGCCGGCGTCGGGTGATCGCGGCGCTGAGCACGGTCGTGGTGCTGGCCAGCGGCGCCGCTGGCGCCCTGGTGGCACGAGGCGGCGTGACGTGGAGCTGGGAAGCAGCCAGCAACGATGAGTCATTGCGGCCGGGCGATGTGCAGTTCGCCCAGGTCCTGGACCCGGACCAAGGGGCAAGCGATGCTGATCCCACTGGCAGCCCCACGGCGGTCGGCACGCGCATCGCCAGCGCCGGCATGGGAGATGCGGCCTTAGCCCGCGTCTATGAGGAATCGTTGAGACACGCGCCGGAGACCGATCCGCTGCAACTCGATGATCCGGCCGCCGGCCGATTGGATCGGGTTCGTTTTCCGGCTTTGGATTCCCTGGGCCGGGCGGCGCCGAACCCGCCCCCGTGGCAGCGTTATGCCGTTGCCATGGCGGACCCTGGCGACCGGCCGATGATCGCCATCGTGATCGACGATCTGGGCCTGAACCGTGGCCGCGCCCACAGGACTATCGCCTTGCCGGCGCCCCTGACCCTGGCCTTCATGACGTACGCGGAAGGGCTGCATGACATGGCGGCGGCGGCGCACGACGCCGGCCATGAGCTGATGCTGCATGTGCCCATGCAGCCGCGCGGCCGCAGTTACGATCCCGGTCCAAACGTGCTGGATTCGAATTTGCCGGCCAACGAGATCGTCCGCCGCCTGCAGTGGGGGTTGGAGCGCTTTGATGGATTTGTCGGCATCAACAACCACATGGGCAGCCGCTTTACGTCCTCGCCTGAGGGCATGTCTTACGTGATGCGCGAGCTACGGGCGCGCGGCCTGCTGTTCCTCGATTCCCTGACCGCCGCGTCGAGTGTCGGCGCGCAAGCGGCACGGCAAGCCGGTGTTCCCTTCGCCGAGCGCGATGTGTTCATCGATAACGCCCCCAACGACGCGCAGGCGATCCGAACGCAACTGGCCAAGCTGGAGGCGGTGGCGAAACGGCGCGGCTATGCCGTAGGCATCGGCCACCCGCATAAGGAAACCCTCCGCGTGTTGGCCGAATGGCTGCCCGAGGCCCGCCGCCGCGGCTTCGCCCTGGTGCCGATCAGCGCCATCGTCCGCCATCGCATCGGCATCACCCAGGCCGCCCTCAAGCCGGCGGAATAGTCACAATAGCGTCATCCCGGACGCGACTTTCCTCCAAATCTTAGATTTGGAAAGGAAAGTCAGTGATCCGGGATCCATGGTCCGGCAGCGCGTTGGTGGCGATATGGATCCCGGATCGCAAGGCTCGCAACCCGAAAATCTGCGATTTTCGGGCTCGCCTACCGTCCGGGATGACGAAAGACAAGTTCATCAGTTCACAAGCTAGCGCTCGCTGATTTCGGCTTCAGTTCCGCTTGGTGGAGAAGCGCATGGCTTCCTCGGCGGCGCGGATCAGGGCGCGGGCCTTGTTGCGGGTTTCCTGATACTCCGCCTCCGGGTCGCTGTCGGCGACCACGCCGCCGCCGGCCTGCACATACATGGTCTGGTCCTTGACCAGGGCGGTGCGCAGGGCGATGCACGTATCCATGTCGCCGTTGGCGCCGAAATAGCCGACGGCCCCGGCATAGAGGCCGCGCCGCTGCGGCTCCAGCTCGTCGATGATTTCCATGGCCCGCACCTTCGGGGCGCCGGAGACGGTGCCGGCGGGAAAGCCGGCGATCAAGGCCGCAAGGGCGTCGTAGGCCGGGTCCAGCGTCCCTTCCACGTTGGAGACGATGTGCATGACGTGGCTGTACAGCTCGACCGTGAAGCTGTCGGTCACCCGGACGCTGCCCACCTTGGCGACGCGGCCCACATCGTTGCGGCCCAAATCGAGCAACATCAAATGTTCGGCCCGCTCTTTTGGATCGGCCAGCAGCTCCTCGGCCAGGGCCTTGTCCTCGGCGGACGTGGCACCGCGCGGCCGGGTGCCGGCGATGGGCCGGATGGTCACCGTATCGCCGCGCACCCGCACCAGGATTTCCGGGCTGGAGCCGACCACGGCGAAGCCGCCGAGATCGAGGAAGAACAGGAACGGCGACGGATTCAGACGGCGCAAGGCGCGATACAGGGACAGCGGCGGCTCGGCGAACGGCACGCGGAAGCGTTGGCTCGGCACCACCTGGAAGATATCGCCGGCGCGGATGTATTCCTTCGCCTGCTCGACGATGGCGTGATACTCGGCGCGTGTGAGATTGGAGTCCGCCTCGGGCAGGGTGGCCGGGTTTTCGCTGGGCCGCCGGCGCATGGGCAAGGGCCGCTCGATGCGCGCCGTGGCCTCGGCCAGATGGGCCTGAGCCATGTCATAGGCTTGTTGCGCCGAGTTCCCGGCCATCGGCCAGACCGGCGTGAACAAGGTCATCTGGTCTTCCAGGCGGTCGAAGACGGCTATCACCGTCGGCCGCACGAACACACTGTCGGGAATACCCAACACGTCAGGGTTGGCATCCGGCAGCCGCTCCACCAGGCGCACCACGTCATAGCCGAGATAGCCCACCAGGGCCGAGGCCATGGGCGGCGCCCCGGCCGGCAATTCGATGCGGGACTCTTGCACCAGGGCACGCAGGGTATCGAGCGCCCCGCCGGCCAGCGGCTCGAAGGGCGAGCCCGGCTGGGCCGCCGCCCGGTTGATCTCGGCCCGGTTGCCGTGGCAGCGCCAGATTACATCGGGCTGGATACCGATGAACGAATATCGGCCTATGACCGTGCCGCCCTCGACGGATTCGAACAGGAAACTGTTGGGCTGCCCGTCGGCAAGCTTGATGAAGGCGGACACCGGGGTTTCCAGATCCGCCACCAAGGTGGTCCACAGGACCTGTGTACCGCCCGCGTCGTAACGGGCCGCGAACTCGACGAATGACGGCGGCGGCTGCATCGGCCTAGAGGTTGTTCAGGGT
>DASWJP010000142.1:0-31654 GCA_036397065.1 Kiloniellales bacterium
CTTCCGATCACCGAGCCGCGGAACTGCCCCTGTGGCTGCATCGATACAATTGGCATCGACCACACGGCGGCATCAAACTACAAACACCCATCAGCAGACTCGGCCTAACCGAGGACAACCTATTGAGGCTCCACATCTAGCCTTCGGCGAATTCGAGAACCACGCCACAGGCCATCTCCGCGGGCGGGCGCAACACCCGGTCGCCGTCACGGAAATACGAAATCCGGCGGGTATCGAAGGCGGCCGCCGTAGCGCTCAGATTATCCACCGCCAGCCGCAGGCCGCAGAGCCAGGGGCGTGGATAATCGGGCATTTCGGAAAGCCCTGGATACAGCCGGCGCGCCCCCGCGGCCGTCGCCAGGCGCAAGACGGCGCCATCGACATCGACCTCGACGCATCCCCGCCCTATGGAAACCACCGCCGGCCCGAACAGGCGCCCAATGGCGATCGCCGCATCCCCAGGATCGGCGACCGCGCCAGTCAACGAAAGAATCCCGCGGGCGCCATTGTCATGGGCCTGCCAGGGCTTTTGCCAGACCAAGGGCCGGCTGAGATGCTGGCAGATGAAACTGGGCGCGGCGGGACTGACCTCGGCCGGCAAGTAGGTCAGCTTGAAGGCCGGCTGGACCGTGCCGTCCGGCAACTCCAGGTCCCGCTTCAGATCCTTCGGTCCGTCCGCCGCGATGCCGCGCGCGCGCAATGTTTCGGTGGCTGCGGCCGCATCCCCGGTGGCGTAGGCCAGGCTCATCAATCCCTCGCGGATGGCCAGGAACCGATCCAGGTTGTTGGTGAATTGAGTCGCATCGACGATACCGAGCAACTCGATGTAGTCGTCGGCGAACATGATGCAGTAGTTGGCCGTCGCCCAGCCGATATGACGGCCGCGTGGCGTGATCGTAAAGCCCAGGTGGGCATACGCACGCCGTGCCGCTTCAAGATCGCGCACCCCGACGATCGCATGATCGATGCCCGAAATCGGTGCGTTCATCGGCGGCGGCTGGGTTTCAGGTGTTTCATAGCGTCGGTTCGCCCCCGTTGGAAACGCGACAATCTTAAGGGTCGCCATCGGAAAGAAAACCGCCTTCCCGCCGCCGCCGGTCCGGCTATTGATCGTGCATGCACCGACCGCATCATGTAAAAGCTGCTTACATGAGCTGGTCGGGACATCATCGGAAGCGCCGGAGCTATCATCACGGCAACCTGCGCGAGGCGCTGATCGAAGCCGCCTTGGAGCTGATCGCGGCAAAGGGCGCGGCCGGCTTCACCTTTGCCGAGGCGGCGCGGTCCGCCGGGGTCAGCCCGGGCGCGCCCTACCGCCATTTCCGCGACCGGGACGCCTTGATCGCCGACGTGGCCCGGCGCGGCTTCGATCAGTTTGCGGAGGATCTGACCCGCGCCTGGAACGACGCCAAACCAGACCCATACACCGCGTTGCAGAATCTAGGTGCGGCCTATCTCGCCTTTGCCAAGAACGAGCCCGCCTACTACACGGCCATGTTCGAGGCGCAGATGCCGGCCCACGCGGATCCCGACCTGTCGCAGGCCTCCGACCGGGCATTCGCCGTCTTGCGCCAGGCGGCGGAGACCCTGATCGCCAAACTGCCGGCCCGGAAGCGCCCACCGGCGATGATGGTCAGCCTGCATATCTGGTCGCTGGCGCACGGCATCGCCTCCCTGTTCGGGCGGGGCGACGAGGCCCGCCGGGCCCTGCCCATGGCGCCGGAAGAGCTGCTGGAAGCCGGCGTTCTGGTCTACCTTCAGGGCCTGGGTCTCGACACCGATTGACGGCCCGGAACCCCCGCCCCGGCACCCCAACCGAATTTTTTCGCACCCCTCCTTGACAGGGCTAGACCGCGCAGGCATATATGTGAATGTAAGAAACATTTACATGGGGCCTCCGATGGAACTCGCGGCGAGACTAGAGACCAAACTGGACGAAGGCGGGAAACTGGCTTGGATAGCGGCCATGGTCCTGGGTTTCATTGTTTTTTGGCCAGTCGGCTTGGCCATCTTGTTTTACATGATATGGAGCGGACGCATGGGATGTTCGGCAAGACGCACCGCGAACCGGTGGCACAACGCCTACAAAGCGCGCGGCGGGTGGCGGCACAATCGGCACGCTTCGGAATCGAGCGGCAATCACGCCTTTGACGAATATCGGGAAGAGACGTTGCGCCGCCTCGAGGAAGAGCAGAATGAGTTTCAGGATTTTCTCGAGCGCCTGCGTCATGCCAAGGACAAGGCGGAATTCGACAACTTCATGGCCGACCGCAAGCGCCGCCCGTCCGGCCCCGAGACGGCCGAGGGACCGGCACCAGCCTAACGCAAAGCACCCTGTCAACCAACCGCCAGCGCCGGGCCCCGTTACGCCCGGCGTTGCGCTTTCAGAGCAACCGCCCTACGCCTCCGGCCGGTTGTGACGCTCCGGATATAGCGACAGCAGGCCTTCGGTCGAGGCGGCACACACGCCGCGCTCGGTCACCAGGCCGGTCACCAGACGCGCCGGGGTCACATCGAAGGCAAAATTGGCGGCCGCACTTCCCTTCGGCGTGATGCGCACCGTCTCGATACGCCCGTCCGCCGTGCGGCCGGTCATCTCGCTCAACTCGCGCCCGTCCCGCTCCTCGATGGGGATGTCGGCCACGCCGTCGTCAATGGTCCAATCGATGGTCGGGCCCGGCAGGGCGACATAGAACGGCACGCCGTTGTCATGGGCCGCCAGGGCCTTGAGATAGGTGCCGATCTTGTTGCACACATCGCCGCGCGCCGTGGTCCGGTCGGTGCCGGTGATGCACAGATCGACCTTGCCATGTTGCATCAGGTGGCCGCCGGCATTGTCGGCGATCACCGTATGGGGCACGCCGTGCCGGCCCAGCTCCCACGCGGTCAGGCTGGCGCCCTGGTTGCGCGGCCGTGTCTCGTCGACCCAAACATGCACCGGAATACCCTCATCGTGTGCCAGATAGATCGGCGCCAGGGCCGTGCCCCAGTCGACGGTCGCCAGCCAGCCGGCATTGCAATGGGTCAGCAGGTTAACCGGCCGATCCCGGCCTGACTTTTCCCGGACCGCGCGGATCAAGCCCAGTCCGTGATCGCCGATGGCCCGGTTGATGGCCACGTCCTCGTCGCAGATGGCGGCGGCACGGGCATAGGCGGCGGCGGCACGCCTATCCGGGTCCAGCGGGCGCAGGCGAGCGGCCACGTCCTCCAGGGCCCAGCGCAGGTTGACCGCCGTCGGCCGGGTCGCCATCAGGGTCTTGACCGCCTGCTCCAGATGTTTGGTCGAAGGATCGGCGCGCATGGCCAGGGCCAGGCCATAGGCGGCCGTGGCCCCGATCAGCGGCGCCCCGCGCACCAGCATGTTGCGAATGGCCCGCGCCGCCGCGTCCAGGCTTTCCAGGCGGCAGGTCGCGAAGGCGTGCGGCAGTTTGGTCTGATCGATGATCTCGACCGCCCAACCGTCGTCGGCCAGCCAGATACTGCGCATCGGCGTGCCGTTGACCTTCATGTCTCGCGTATCCTATGCGCCGCGCAGCACCCGCCCGGCGACCGCGTCCAGGCGCGCGACCATGGCCGGATCGCGCACCGCCGGCTGGGTCATGATGGCATGATCCAGCGACCGGTGACAGCCGGCGCCGCACACCTCGGCCCGGCCGGACAGGGCCGGCGCCACCCGGGCGACCAGCGCCCGCGCATGTTCGGCATTGGCCAGCAGCACCTTGACCACCTGCTCGACGGTGACATGGTCATGCTCTTCATGCCAGCAGTCATAGTCGGTGACCATCGCCACGGTGGCGTAGCACACCTCCGCCTCGCGGGCGAGCTTGGCTTCCGGCATGTTGGTCATGCCCACCACGTCGCACCCCCATCCGCGATACAGCTCCGACTCCGCCTTGCTGGAGAACTGTGGCCCTTCCATGACGATGTAGGTGCCGCCGCGGCGGTGCCGCAGCTTCAGATCCGCCGCCGCCGCCGTCAGCCGGTCGCCCAGGCGGCTGCACACCGGATGCGCCATGGACACATGCGCCACCAGCCCGGTGTCGAAGAAGCTGCGTTCGCGCATCCAGGTGCGGTCGATGAATTGATCGATGATGACGAAGGTGCCCGGCGCCAGATCGGCGCGCAGGGAACCGACAGCGCTCATCGAGACGATCTCGGTCACGCCGGAGCGCTTCAAGACATCGATGTTGGCGCGGAAATTGATCTTCGACGGCGGCACCCGGTGGCCGCGCCCATGCCGGGGCAGGAAGACGATCGGCTGTTCGCCGAGCACGCCGAAGAGCAAATCGTCCGAGGGTTCGCCAAAGGGCGAGTCGACCCGCCGCCACTCGGTCCCTTGCAGGCCGGGGATATCGTACAAGCCGCTGCCGCCGATGATGCCCAGAACGGGCGGTGTGCCGGGCGTGCTCATGGCCGCCGCTCAGCCTGCCGGCGGCACCGCGCCGTCCCGCTCAATGCAGATCGGACCACACCTTGCGCTTCGCCGCATAGAGAATGCCGGTGAAGACCAGCAGGAACAGGATCACCTTGATGCCCATGCTGTGGCGTTCTTCCAGGTAGGGCTCGGCGGTCCACATGAGGAAGTTGGCAACATCCGTTGCCATCTGCTCGACCGTGGCCTCGGTCCCATCGGCGTATTCCACGGCCCCCTCCGAAAGCGGCGCCGCCATGGCAATCTGATTGCCGGGGAAATAGATGTTGAAGTGCAGCCCTTCCATGGCTTCCACCCCGGCCGGCGGGTCTTCGTAGCCGAGCATCAGAGCGCGAATTTGATCCGGGCCGCCCGGCCGCGCCTTGGCCATGAGCGAAAGATCCGGCGGCGCGGCGCCATTGTTGGCCGCCGCCGCGGCTTTGTCGTTGGCGAACGGCGATGGGAAATAGTCGGACGGACGGCCCGGCCGCTCGAACATGTCGCCATCGTCATTGGGGCCGTCGGCGATGGTATACTCCGCCGCCATCGCCTTGATCTCCTCCTCGCCGTAGCCGAGGGCTTCCAGGTTGCGGAAGGCGATGTACTTCAGCCCGTGACAGGCGGAACAGACCTCCCGGTAGACCTGCAGGCCGCGCTGCATGGCCGCCCGGTCAAAGCGCCCGAAGACGCCGGAGAACGGCCAGTTGTGTTTCGGCGGGCCCGCGCCCTCCGCGGCATGAACGGGGCCGATGCCGGCGGCGAGCTGTGCGATGAACAGGCCGGCCAGGAGTGCAGCGGTCAGAGTTTTCATCACGCTTTCTCCCTCGCCTTGGCCGCGGCGGTGGCACCGCCGCCTTTCAGCACGGCCTCGCTGATCGAGTTGGGCAAGGGCCGCGGCCGCTCCACATAGCTGAGCACGAAGATGATGACGAAGTGCAGGAAATAGTAAGCCGTGGCCACGCGCCCGACGATCAGGAACATGCCCTCCGGCGGCTTGGCGCCGATGTAGCCGAGCAGGATGCAATCGGCCAGGAAGATCCAGAAGAACTGTTTGTAGATCGGCCGGAACTTGGCGCTGCGTACCGGCGAGCGGTCGATCCACGGCAGCACGAACAGAATCAGGATCGAGCCGAACATGGCGATGACACCGAGCAGTTTGTCCGGGATCGCCCTGAGGATCGCGTAGTAGGGCAGGAAATACCATTCGGGCACGATGTGCGCGGGCGTGGACAGCGGATTGGCCGGAATATAGTTGTCCGCCTCGCCCAGCGAATTGGGCGCGAAGAAGACGATCGCCGAAAGCACCAGCAGGAAGACCCCGACGCCGAAGGCATCCTTGGCCGTGTAATACGGATGGAAGGGAATCTTGTCCTGGGGCCCGTCGGCATCGATCCCCAAAGGATTGTTGGAGCCGAAGCGGTGCAACGCCCAGATGTGCAGGACGACGACGCCGACAATGACGAACGGCAACAGATAATGCAGGGCGTAGAACCGGTTGAGAGTCGGGTTGCCGACCGCGAAACCGCCCCACAGCCAGGTCACGATGCTCTCGCCGATCAGGGGAACGGCGGAAAACAGGTTGGTGATCACGGTCGCCGCCCAGAAACTCATCTGGCCCCAAGGCAGGACATAACCCATGAAGGCGGTGGCCATCATCAGCAGCAGCAATGCGACGCCGATCATCCACAGCAACTCGCGCGGCGCCTTGTACGAGCCGTAATAGAGTCCGCGGAACAGGTGGATGTAGACGGTCACAAAGAAGATCGAGCCGCCGTTCATGTGGATGTAACGGAGCAGCCAGCCGGAATTCACGTCGCGCATGATCCGCTCCACCGAATCGAAAGCGAGCGTGACATGCGGCGTGTACTGCATGGCCAGCATGATCCCGGTCAGAATCATGATGACCAAGGCCAGGCCGGCCAAGGACCCGTAGTTCCACCAATAATTCAGGTTACGCGGTGTCGGATACTGGCTGCCGACCGCGTGATCGAGAAACGAGAAGATCGGCAGCCGGTATTCGATCCAGCGGATGACGGCGTTGTTGGTCTTGAGGCCGCTCATGAGTTCTGGCCCCCTCAGCCGATTACGATTGATGTGTCGGTGGCGAATTCGTACGGCGGTATGAAGAGATTCTTCGGTGCCGGTCCTTTACGAATGCGGCCCGCCGTATCGTAGTGGGAGCCGTGGCACGGACAGAACCAGCCGCCAAATTCCCCGACCGGGTCGCCCGCGACCTGGCCCTTCGGGATGCAACCCAGATGCGTGCAGATGCCGATCATGACCAGCCACTCCGCCTTCTTCACCCGCTCCTCGTCGGATTGCGGATCCGGCAGATCGGCCAACGGCACCGCGCGCGCGTCATCAATGGTTTTCTGTGTCCGCCGATCGACGAAGATGGGCTTGCCGCGCCAGACGACGGTGATCCGCTGACCTTCTTCCAGGGGCTCAAGGTCGACTTCGGTCGATGACAGGGCCAGCACCTCGGCCGACGGGTTCATGGAATTGATCAGCGGCCAAATGACCGCCGCCGTGCCGATGGCGCCGAAACCGGCGGCGGCCAGGTAGAGGAAGTCCCGCCGCGTCTCGCCATCGTCCGAATGCGGGGGGCTTGCGCTATGTGCCATGCTGTTGTTCCTCTTTGGTCCCACCGGCAGGGCCGCGACGCGGCGCATCCGAGGTGCAGCCGAGTCGGTCCAGCTTGTCTCGCAGCACGCATATAGAGGAAATTTCCAGTGAAGGCAAAGGCCCAAACCGCTCTCCTGCAAGACCCGTCATAGCCCATGCGTCTGGTCCTCTACGAGCCGGATATCCCGCAGAACACCGGGACTTTGTTGCGCCTTGCCGCATGCTTGAGCATGCCTGTGGATATCATCGAGCCGTGCGGTTTTTTCCTCGATGACGCGCGCCTGCGCCGCGCCGGCCTGGATTACCTGGACCACGCTGCGGTAATCCGCCATAGCTCTTGGTCGGCCTACCGTGGCAGCGCCACCGGGCGGCTTGTGCTGTTGACAACCGCGGCAGCGGACCGGTACGTCGACTTTTCGTTTCAGCCCGAGGATAACTTGATGGTTGGACGGGAGAGCGCCGGGGTGCCGGAGGCGGTTCATGCCGCGGCCGACGCCCGGCTTCGGATCCCCATGCGGCCGGGCCTGCGCTCGATCAATGTCGCCGTGGCCGCCGCCATGGTCTTGGGCGAGGCCATGCGGCAGACCAATCTTTTTCCGAAAGGTCCGGCATGACTCAGTCGAACGACCAGCAAAAATCGGCCGCCACCGCGTGGTTCGAGGACTTGCGCGACCGCATCTGCGCCGCCTTCGAAACTCTTGAGACCGAGCTGACCGAGGACATCGCCGCGACCTTCCCGATCGCCGCCGAGCTGCGCGACGTGCCGCCCGGCCGCTTTGAACGCAAGCCGTGGAGCCGGACCGAAGGCGATCCGGCGGCGGGCGGCGGCGGTGTCATGGCGACCATGCGCGGCCGTCTGTTCGAAAAGGTCGGCGTCAATGTCTCCACGGTATGGGGCGAGTTTTCCAAGGACTTCGCCGCCCAGATGCCCGGCGCCGAGACGGACCCGCGTTTTTGGGCCAGCGGCATCTCCCTGGTCGCCCATATGCGCTCGCCGCTGGTGCCGGCGGTGCATATGAACACGCGCCACATCGCGACCACCAAATCCTGGTTCGGCGGCGGCACGGATCTCACGCCCATGGTCCCGGATGAGGCCGATACCCGCGCCTTCCATCGGGCGCTGCAGGAAGCCTGCGACAAACACGATCCGGCGTACCACGCCCGCTTCAAGGCCTGGTGCGACGAGTATTTCTTCCTCAAGCACCGCAACGAGCCGCGCGGCGTCGGCGGCATCTTCTATGACAATGTGAATACGGGAAATTGGGACGCCGATTTCGCCTTTACCCGCGATGTGGGGCTGGCGTTTCTGGAGGCCTATCCGGCCATCGTCCGCCGCCACCTGGCCGAACCCTGGACCGACGCCCAGCGCCAGCATCAGTTGGTCCACCGCGGCCGCTATGTGGAGTTCAACCTGCTTTACGACCGGGGCACCCTGTTCGGCCTGAAAACCGGCGGCAACGTGGAGGCCATCCTGATGTCCCTGCCGCCCGCGGTGGCCTGGCCCTAGCACCGGTTTGAGTCCATGAATCCGTTCCGGATCATTGGCATAGTGCGGCCGATCTTGGTTAACCCTCTGTTCTGTATTTCCTGCGCAGTCTAAGCGGCGCGGAACCATGGGTTGATTTAGCCACGCAGAACACCCGCGTCCCGCACCAAGGCCGTTCCGCGCCGAGCACCTTCGATTCGGGCGGCGGCCGGCGCGGTGCCTTCAATCGGACGTGATGCATTGGCGACGTATATTCTCGATGGCGAGACACTCACACTGGACAGCTTGCCCGATGGAGAGCTTCGGCAAGCCCATGCATATTGGCGGGCGCAAAAGGGCACCAAGAATTTTCCGTCGCGGCACGACATTTCGCCCGAGGGCATGAAGCCGTTCCTGTCAAAAGTCATGCTGATCGATGTGTACCATTCGCCCTTGAACTTCATTTATCGGGTGTTCGGAACCGGCATTGTCACCGCCCACGGCAAAGACTTCACCGGCAAATCCGTTCGCGATCTCGATCCGCCGGCGTTCGCCGAATTGATCTGGCGGCAGTATTCCGAAGTGCTCCAGATCGGCGATGCCGTCGCGCACCGGGTGCGGCTCTACGCGGGAAACCAATATATCAACTATCATCGGGTCACGATGCCCTTGTCGACCGATGGCACAACCATCGACATGCTGCTGGCGGTGTCCATCGAAAACAGGGATTTCTGGAAAGCAGCCCATTGAGCGCAAGGTTAATTCTAAGATAACAATCGGGCACGGATCGCCCGACCGCATCAAGGCAGCCCTCCGACAAATCCGTCGGTTTCAACGCGGTCCATCAGCGAGACGCAGACCCGGCCGCGGCAGCCGCGGCGCTTGCATGCAAGGCGCTTTTCCACTTCATCCAGATAAAACATTTTCCCCAACTCGAGCAGATCCGAGACCAGTCGATAATAGGCATGGCCGCACTGCCGGCAGGCGATCTCTATCGACTGGTCGGCCGCCAAGTCGCGCAGTTGGATTTCCTGTTTCCAGGTCACCAGAAATCCTCCGCCCGCGGAATGCGCGTGTATGAAATTTTCCCGCCCGCATAGCCGCCGGGCGGCGGTGTCCACGGTCCGAGACTGACGATGGTCTTGCCGTATTTCGCGTTGAGGAAATCCACGGCCGTTGTGACCCTTTCCCATCGCTTCCGCGTGACGTCGTCGTTGACGAACATGTCGAGTTGACGCTCGCTTGCCGGGGAAAGGTCGAGCAAGGTGACTCCGAGGCGGATGATTTTCGTTCCCTTTGGCACCTCCAAACGCGCCTTTGCCCACAGGATTTCAAGGCCGGCCAGGCACGCCTGATCGTCATGAACGATGGGCAGCGGCACGCCCCCGGACCATTGCGTGCTGCGCATGCTCAGCCAAAGCCACAAATGACCGGCGTTGAACCCGTCGCGCCGCATGCGCCGCGCCGCCTTCACCAGCAGCAGGCGGGAGCATTCGTGCGCGTGCCAGATGTCGCGGTGGTCGGGGGGCAGGACGCGGCCGTGTCCGAACATGCCCCGGCCGGCCGCGGGCGCCTGAATGTCGTAGCCGTGCAGGGCGTACCAGAGACGTTCGCCCGTCACATTGCCCCAGATTTGCCGCAACTGCTTCGGCTGGGTTTCCCAAAGGTCGGACATGGTGAAAATGCCGGCGTCGTAGAGACGGTCAACCATCCGCTTGCCAATGCCGGGAACGCCCTGCAAGGACACCTTGAAGAGCGGCGCGGGCATGTCCGCCGGATGCCAGATGGTCACCCCGTCCGGCTTGTTGACCTTGCCCGCCATCTTGGCCAATTGCCGGTTCGCCGCGAAGCCGATCGTGCAGGTGATGTACGGCCCGATATTATCCCGGAGGCGGGCCTTGATCCGGCGGGCCAGGGCATTGGGGGCGCTTCGGTCGGCGGGGTCCAGCCGGCAGGTCAATTCGTCGATGGATTTGACCGCATCGATCGGGATGACCGTGGAAATCTCGGCAAGAAGCGCATGATGCGCCCGCCGGTAGAGATCGGGGTTTTGCGGCACGAGCACGATATCCGGGCATATCCGCTTGGCCTCCAAAACCGGCATGATCGCCGTCACGCCGCACCGCTTGGCCTCCTTCGAACAGGCGATGACGCAGGTATAAGTGGTTGACGCAAAAGGGACGACACCAACCGGCTTGCCCCGCAACGCGGGCCGCGCTTGCTGCTCCACCGAGGCAAAGAACCCGTCAAAATCAAGATAGAGGCGCTCTATGGTTGCCGGCTTGCGCACGGGATGTCCTCGAACCGCAACGGGAAAATATAGAACAAAACAGGAACATATGAGTCAAGAGGCAAGATGGGCCCGCCCCGCAGCCCCAACTCTTGGTGATATTTGCCGGCCTAGCCGGTGCTCGCCAGCGCCTTCAAATGGCGCAGGCATTCCCGGCGGGTGGGGCGGAAGTCGCGTTCGGCCCACCAGTCCTCGACCTGGTCCAGCAGGTCACCCAGCGCCGGCCCCTCGGGCACGCCCAGGGCCAAAACATCGCGGCCATGCACGGGAAAGCTCAATCCGGCGAGCCGATCGCCTTCGGCCAGCGCCGCCGCCAGGCGCGCCCCCGGCCGGGCGCGCGGCTTGCCGGCGCTCTTGCGCGCCCAATCCAGGCGCAACAGCTTGCCATAGATCGCGGCACCCAGTTTCCGTGCCGCGCGGCGCCGTTCCCGCGCCGGCACGTCCTTGCCCGGATCGATCGGCGGCGCCAGCCAATAGACCAGCGCGAAGTGTTGGCGACGGGAGAGGCGCAGGCGCTCGACCACCGTCTCGGCGGCGGTCCGCCGCGGTTCGATCAAGGCGGCCAGGCGCAGCAGCGGGTCCACGGCCGCGTCCTTGTCCTCGGCGCGCAGCAGGGCGCGCAGCACATCGGCCGTGCCGGTCACCGGTAACGCTTCCACCAACACGCTGTGTTCGATCATGCTGGCCACCACCGGCGTCGGATCGGGTGCGGCCAGCAGTTTGAGCAGCTCCGTCTGCACGCGCTCGCCGGAGAGTTGCCGCAGCATTGGCGCCGTCTCGCGGGCGATTGCCAGCACCGCCGGTTCGATGGGCTTGCGGCCATAGTGCGCCTGAAAGCGAAACAGGCGCAGCAGCCGCAGGTAATCCTCCTCGATGCGGGCGCGCGCATCGCCGACGAAGCGGACCCGGCCGGCGCGCAAGTCGGCGATGCCCCCGAACGGGTCATAGAGCGTGCCGTCCGGCGCGCACGACAGGGCGTTGAAGGTGAAATCCCGGCGCCCGGCATCCGCCGTCCAGTCATCGGTGAAGGCGACCTTGGCGCGCCGGCCATAGGTCTCCACATCCTCGCGCAGGGTGGTCACCTCGAACGGCTGGCCGCCGGCCACCGCGGTAACCGTGCCATGGGCCAGGCCCGTGGGCACCGCCTTGATACCGGCCGCCTGCAAGAGCCGCATGACCTGATCCGGCGGCAGGTGGGTGGCGATATCCACGTCCTTGACCGGCCGGCCAACCAGCGCATCCCGGACACAGCCGCCGACAAAGCGCACATCGCCCCCTTCGGCGCTCAGGGCCGCGACCACTTGCCGGGTGTTCACGGCGCGCAGCCATTTTTGCGGGGGCAACCGGCCGACGGGTGTCATTCGACCGGGCGGCTCGGCACGATCTTGCCATCGATCAAACGCGGCGCTTCCAGCTTCACCCCCGGCGCCACGCCGCCGCTCAGGCGCAACGAGGCGAAGGCCGCGACCGCCATGACGGCCGTGGCGAGAACCACCCAGAACAAGGCGCGTTGCCGGGCCCGCTCCTCGGCTTCGGTGGGCTCGGCGCCGCTGGCCGCCGCCGGCCGTTTAAGGAATTTGAGATACACCAGGTAAAGAAGCGTCGGCAAAGCGATGGGCAGAATGACCAGCAGCAGCGCGCGCAACATGGCTTAATCCCCTTTGTCGGGGGCGGTCAGAAGTTCGCTCAAGTTCACCAGCATGCCGGCGGTCGCCCCCCAAATGAAATGGTCGTTGAAAGGATATACATAGAAGTGCCGCTCCTGGCCTTCAAACTGCCGGCTGTGCTGTTGCAGGCTGCCCGGTTGCAGAAAGAACTCCAGGGGCGCCTCGAACGCCTCAGCCACCTCGAAGGTATCGAGGATCAGCGACAACGGCGGGTCGATCAGTCCCACCACCGGCGTCACCTCGAAGCCGGTGCGGGTGACATAGGTATCGAGGGTGCCGATCAGGCGCACCTGTCGGCGCGGCAGGCCGATTTCCTCCTCGGTCTCGCGCAGGGCGGCGGCCGCCGGGCTGTCGTCGCCCGGTTCGATGCGCCCGCCGGGAAAGCTGATCTGGCCGGCGTGGGTATCCAGATGCGCGGTCCGCCGGGTCAGCAGCACGGTCAGCCCGGAGGCGTGGGTGACGATGGGCACCAGAACGGCCGCGGCGGTGAACGGCCGTCCGGGGTCATACATGTCCGGGTTCAGATCGTGGTCCCCGCGCGGCACGCCGGTATCGGCCGGCCCACGCGGCGCCGCCCGCGCCAGGCAGTCGCACACATCCCCGGCGCTTAGTCCGCGCCGCCCAGGGGAAAGAAGGTTCCGTGGCTCCATACACCCACCGTGTTGTGCCCATCCCGCCGCGCTTCGACGGCGGCATCTACCAGATGATAGTACACCGGTCGCAGAATCAGGGCCTCCAGCCCATCCCAGACTAAGATATAGGGCCTGGGCGCACCGCTGTCAGGCGCAACCGCGATCCGGATGGGATGGTCGGGGCCGGCCTCGACCCAGCGATCCACGTTGGTGCGAAAGCTGATGATCTGGGCCTCGCCGTGGCCTTCGACGCGCATCTCAACGGCGGTAAACGGCGCATCGTCGACGGTCACCCGACCGCGCTCGACCGGTGTAACCAGCCAATAGTCGCCCTCCGCATCGCGGCGCAAGACGGTGGCGAACAGCTTGACCAGCTCCTTCCGGCCGATGGGCGAGCCGCGGTAAAACCAGGTCCCGTCGGCAGCGATGCGGATATCGAAATCGCCGCAGGACGGCAATTCCGGGCGACCGAGCCGCTGGTCAGAGGCGTCCGGAATGCTTATCTTTCTCTTAACCTCGGCGGGCCGTGGCCTTTTGCCGGTCATCTGCTGCCGCCTTTCGCATCCGTAGTACGGGAGACCTGCCTCGTGTCAACCGCCCCCACAGTCCCACTGCATGGCGCCCCGGCCGATCTGGCCCGGGACATCGAAAAACTCGGCCACCGCCTCAACACGGTGCGCGAGAGCATCGGCCGGGTCATTTTCGGCCAAGAACGGGTGGTCGATCAAACCATTATCACTTTGCTCTCGGGCGGACATGCCCTGCTGATCGGTGTCCCCGGCCTGGCCAAGACCCGCCTGGTGGAAACCCTGGGCACGGTCTTCGGCCTGGACGACAAGCGGGTGCAGTGCACGCCGGATTTGATGCCGGCGGACATTCTCGGCTCCGAGGTCCTGGAGGAGGGCGACTCGGGGCGCCGGTCGTTCCGGTTCATTCCCGGGCCGGTGTTTTGCCAGGTGCTCATGGCCGACGAGATCAACCGGGCCAGCCCGCGCACCCAGTCGGCCCTGCTGCAAGCCATGCAGGAGCGGCGGGTCACCGTCGCCGGGCAGGCCCACGATTTGCCCCGGCCGTTCCACGTGCTGGCCACCCAGAACCCCCTGGAGCAGGAGGGGACCTATCCTCTGCCCGAGGCCCAGTTGGACCGGTTCCTGATGGAAATCGACGTCGGCTATCCGGATCTGGAGGCGGAACGGCACATGCTGATCGCCACCACCGGCGCCGAACAGGACGATGCGGTGCCGGTCATGACCGCAGAAGAGCTGATCGCGGCACAGCGCCTGGTGCGCCGCATACCCGTCGGCGAAAGCGTGGTCGAGGCCATCTTGAAGCTGGTTCGCCAGGGCCGGCCCGAGACCAGCGATATCCCGGAGGTTGGCGACCATGTGGCCTGGGGACCGGGCCCGCGCGCCAGCCAGTCCCTGATGCTGGCGATTCGCGCCCGCGCCTTGCTCGACGGCCGCCTGACCCCGTCGGTGGATGACGTGGTGGCCCTGGCCGGCCCCGTGCTGCGCCATCGCATGGCGTTGAATTTTGCCGCCCGCGCCGAAGGCATCACCATGGACCACATGATCGGCCGGCTGTGCGAGCCTTTCGCCTAAGCCAACCTCTCGTTCAGCAACCGAAAAGGGATTGATGGCCACAAGCCTGCCCCGCCTCAAGCATCGCGCGGAACAGCTTGCCGCGACGCTGCCACCCCTGTTGGTCGCCGCCGAGCGCGTGGCCGCCACCGTGGCGCAAGGCGTGCACGGCCGCCGCCGGGTCGGCCAGGGCGAGACATTCTGGCAGTTCCGCGACTACGACTATGGCGATCAGCCGCAATCCATCGACTGGCGGCAATCGGCGAAATCCGACCGGGTCTTCGTGCGCGAGATGGAATGGGAAGCGGCCCAGTCCATATGGCTGTGGCGGGATACGTCGCCCTCCATGGCCTGGCAGTCCACCGATCGGTATCCGGTCAAGCGCGAGCGGGCCGATCTGTTGACCTTGGCACTGGCCGCCATGCTGCTGCGCAGCGGCGAACGGGTTGCCTTGCTCGGCGGCGGCAGCAGACCGAGCAGTGGCCGCACCGCATTGAACAGGCTGGCCGCCGCCTTGGCCCATCACGACCAGAGCGGCGCCGGCCTGCCGGCGGTGCTGCCGTTGCCGCGCCATGCCCATGTCGTCCTGATGGGCGACTTCCTGTCGCCGCTCGCCGAGATTGACCGGGTTGTCCGCGGCTATGCCGAGGCGGGCATCAAAGGATATTTGTTGCAGATTCTCGACCCGGCGGAAGAATCCCTGCCCTATGACGGGCGGATCCGCTTCGAAGGAACGGAGGGAGAGGAACCGTGGCTGCTCTCCCGCGTCGAAGCCGTGCGTCCGGACTATACGGGCCGGTTGCACGCCCAACGCGCCGGCCTGGGCGCCATGGCGCGGACCGCCAACTGGATCTACGCCAGCCATCGCACCGATCAGTCGCCGCAGTCGGCGCTCTTGGCGCTGTACGCGGCGCTTTCGCGCGGCACCCGCCGCTAGGCCTGGCCCATGACAAGCCTGACCGCATTCGCCTTCACCCAACCTTGGCTGCTCATGGCGCTGGCCGGGCTGCCGGTGCTTTGGCTGCTGTTGCGGATCACCCCGCCGGCGCCGCGCGCCCTGCGCTTTCCCGCCATTGCCTTGCTGTTCGGCCTGCGGCCGCCGGAGGAGACACCGGCGCGCACGCCGTTGTGGCTGATTCTGCTGCGCATGCTCATCGCCGCGTTGATCATCATCGGCCTGGCTCAGCCGGTGTTCAATCCCGCCGCCAGCCTGTCGGGAAGCGGACCGCTGGTGCTGGTGGTCGACGATGGCTGGACGGCGGCCCGGAACTGGACCGCGCGCCAGGCGGCCATGGATGATCTGTTGGAACAGGCGCAACGCGAAGACAGATCCGTCATTCTGCTGAACACGGCGCCGGATTCCCTGGGCCAGGCACCGGCCCGCTCCAACCTGCTCTCGGCGGCGGAAGCCCGGCGGCTGGTCCGCGGGATGCAGCCCAAGCCATGGCCGGCCGACCGCGGCGCGGTGCTGGCCGCCGTTGACGGCATGACCGAGGCCGGCGCGGCGCACGTGATATGGCTGTCGGATGGCCTGGACGACGGCAACGTGACGGCGCTGGCGACACGGCTACAGCGCCTGGGCCGACTCGATGTGCTCGAGGACGGCCCCAATGGATCGGTCCGCCTGTTGCTGCCGCCGGACAGCGATGGAACCGCCCTGATCGCCCGCTTGCGGCGCGCCGGCAGCGCCGGCACCGACATCGCCACCATCGTGGCCAGCGGCGAGGACGGCGGCCTCATCGCCCGCGTCCCCATCACCTTCGAACCGGGACAGGACATCGCCACCGCCCGCATCGATCTGCCCATCGAGTTGCGCAACCGCATGGCCCGCCTGTCGGTGGAGAGCGAAGCCACCGCCGGGGCCGTGCTGCTGTTGGACGAACGCTGGCGGCGGCGGCCCGTCGGCCTGGTCGCCGCCGGCCCGTTGGAAGATGCGCAGCCGCTGCTCAGCGAACTTTACTATTTGCAGCGTGCCCTGGAGCCGTTCACCGAATTGCGCCGGGAGTCGGTCGATACGCTATTGCAGCGGGAGATGGCCGTGCTCGTCGTGCCCGACGCGGCGCCGTTGAGCGAGCCGGATCAAGCGCGGGTGCGCGCCTGGGTGGAAAACGGCGGCTTGCTGCTGCGCTTCGCCGGACCGCACCTGGCCGAGTCCGGCACGCAAGCCGGGCCCGAGGATCCGCTGCTGCCGGTACGCCTGCGCAGCGGCGGCCGCAATCTGGGCGGCGTCCTGACCTGGGACGAGCCGGCGCGGCTGGCGCCGTTTCCCGACACCCAGCCGCTGTCCGGGCTGCCGCTGCCCGCCGACGTGCTGATCCAGCGTCAGGTTCTGGCCGAGCCGGCATTCGATCTGGGCGAGAAGACCTGGGCCCGCCTGACCGATGGCACGCCGCTGGTGACGGCGGCACGCCGGGGCGAGGGCTGGGTGGTGCTGGTCCATACCACCGCCAACAACGATTGGTCGAACCTGCCGCTGTCCGGCCTGTTCGTCGACATGCTGCGCCGTATCGTCGCGGTCAGCCAAGGTGTCGCCGGCGGCAATCAGGCGGATACCGCCATGCCGCCGATCGAGACCCTGGACGGCTTGGGCCGCCTGGGCGCCCCGCCGCCGACGGCCTTGGCCCTGGATCAGGACACCCTGGAGGCCGGGCGCATCGAACCACGCCACCCGCCCGGATACTACGGCATGGGCGGCCAGCGCCGGGCGCACAACATGGCGGCGGCGAATCCGCTCCTGGTCCCCATGGGCGCCTTGCCGGGGGGTGTCGGCCGGGCGACCTATAGCCGCGAGCACGAGACGGATCTGAAGCCGTGGCTGCTCTCCGCTGCGTTGGTTCTGATCCTGGTCGATCTGGGAATCGCCCTGGTGATGCGCGGGCTGCTGGGCCGCGTGGCCTGGCGCGGCACGGCGGTCCTCTTGCTGGTTGCCGCCCTGCCCTGGGCCGAGGCGCGGGCGCAGACCAGCGTGCGATCGCCCGGCGACGACACACGCGCCCTGGAGGCCACCCTGCAATCGCACCTGGCCTATGTGGTCACCGGCGTGCCCGCTGTCGATGAGATCAGCCGCGCCGGCCTCGATGGTCTGACCCGGGTCTTGCAGCTGCGCACCTCGGTGGAGGCGGGCCGACCGCTGCCGGTGGATCTGGCCCTCGACGAGCTGGCATTCTTTCCGCTGCTCTATTGGCCGATCATCCCCGAGCAGCGCGATCTGAGCGAGATCGCCGTGCGCAAGGTGAATGCATTTTTGCGCACCGGCGGCACCATCCTCTTCGATCTGCGGGAACCGGGCGCCGGTACGCAGATGCCCGGACGGACCAGCCGCGCCGGCGAAGCTTTGCGCCGCCTGACCCGCGATCTGGATATTCCGCCGCTGGTTCCCGTGCCGCCGGACCATGTGCTGACCAAATCTTTCTATCTGATGCAGGATTTCCCCGGCCGCTTTGCCGACGGCGCCGTGTGGCTGGATGCGGCGGATACCCAGGTCAACGACGGTGTCGCCACGGTGCTGGTCGGCAGCAACGACTGGGCCGGCGCCTGGGCGGCCAACGAGTTCGGCCAGTTTCTGCTGCCCGTGGTGCCAGGCGGCGAACGGCAGCGTGAGTTGGCCTATCGCTTTGGCGTCAACCTGGCGATGTACGCCATGACCGGCAACTACAAGGCGGACCAGGTACACGTGCCGTTCATTCTGGAGCGTCTCGGCCAATGACCAGCGCCCTGACCATCGACTGGGCACCGCTGATCCCGCCAGCGATATTCGCCATGCTGGCCCTGGCGGCCTTGCCGGTGGTCGGCTTTGCCCTGTGGCGGCGGGCGCGGGGCGCCTGGTGGCGGACCTTGACCGCCGCCGCCCTGCTGCTGGCCCTGGCCAATCCGTCCCTGGTGGAGGAGCAGCGGGATCCGCTCGACGACATCGCCATGGTCGTGGTCGACGAAAGCCCGAGCCAAGGCATTGCCCCTCGCGGTGCGCAGACCGAGGCGGCGCTCGAACATGTGGTGCGTCAGCTTGGCACCCTGCCGAATACAGAGGTACGCGTGGTGCGCGCCGGCGCCGACGCCCTGGCCCTGGACAAGGATGGCACGCGGTTGTTCGCCGCCTTGCGCGAGGCCATGGCGAAAATTCCCCAGCAGCGCATTTCCGGCGTCGTCGTGATCAGCGACGGACAGGTGCATGACGTGCCGGACAACATCTCGGCCCTGGGTCTTGATGCACCGCTGCATCTCTTGCTCACTGGCGCCGAGGATGAAGGCGACCGGCGCCTGACCATCGCCCAAGCCCCCAGCTTCGGCATTGTCGGCAAGCCATTGTCGCTGACCCTGACGGTCGAGGATCTGCCGGCCGGCACCGGGCCGCGCCTGGCGCGGGTGACCGTGCGCCGCGACGGATCGCCGGATCAGATTCTGCAGGTTCCGGTCGGCACCGAGCAGACTGTCGAATTCACCCTCGACCATCGCGGGCCGAATGTCTTCGATATCGAGGTGGAGCCCGGCCCGCGCGAGTTGAGTCTCGCCAATAACCGGGCCGCCGTGGTGGTCAGCGGGGTGCGCGACCGGTTGCGCGTATTGCTGGTCTCCGGCGAGCCCCATGCGGGCGAGCGCGCCTGGCGCAACATTTTGAAGTCCGATCCGTCGGTCGATCTGGTGCATTTCACCATCCTGCGCCCGCCGGAGAAACAGGACGGCACGCCGATCCGCGAGCTTTCCCTGATCGCCTTTCCCACCCGCGAGCTGTTCGAGGTGAAGCTGGACGAGTTCGACCTGATCATCTTCGACCGCTATCGACGGCGCGGCGTTCTGCCCAGCATCTATCTGGACAACATCGCCACCTACGTGGAGAACGGCGGCGCCTTGCTGGAAGCGGTCGGCCCGACGTTCGCCACGCCGTTGTCCCTCTATCGCACGCCGCTGGGCCGCGTGTTGCCGGGGGAGCCGACCGGCGGCATTTTCGAGCAGGGTTTCCGCCCGGCAGTGACCGATCTCGGCACGCGTCATCCGGTCACCGCCGCCCTGGAGGGTTCGGGAACGGGTAAGGGCGAACCGACATGGGGCCGTTGGTTGCGCCAGGTGGATGCCGATTCGCGCCGCGGCGACGTGGTGATGAGCGGCATCGAAGAGCGGCCATTGCTTATCCTCGACCGGGTCGGCGAAGGCCGGGTCGCGCAATTGTTGAGCGACCACATGTGGCTGTGGTCGCGCGGCTTCGAAGGCGGCGGCCCGCAGGCGGAGCTTTTGCGCCGGGTGGCCCACTGGCTGATGCGCGAGCCGGATCTCGAGGAAGAAGACCTGCGCGCCACGGTGGTCGGCGGTCATCTGGAAATCGCCCGCCGGTCCCTCTCGCCGCAGGTGCCGGAGATCGAGGTGACCGCGCCGTCCGGCGCACAGCGGCAGATCGCATTGCAGCCGGGCGAGGGCGGACGGGCCAGCGCCACCATTCCCGTGACGGAAACCGGATTGTACCGGATCAGCGATGGCCAGCGCACGGCCATGGCCGCCGCCGGGCCGCTGAACCCGCGCGAGTTCCGCGACATGCGGGCCAGTGCGGCGCCGATGGCAGAGGTGCTGAAGGACAGCGGCGGCACGGCTCTTCGCCTGGCCGGCAACAGCCTGCCCGACGTGCGTAAGGTGCGGCCCAGCCGCGACCGCTTTGGCCGCGGCTGGATTGGCATGGTCGCCAACGAGAGCTATGTCGTCACCGGCGTCAGCCAGGCATCGCTGCTGCCGACGCCGATTCTGCTGCTTCTGATCTTGGGTGCCGGCCTGCTGGCCTGGTACCGGGAAGGGCGTTAGCGGCCGGTCCGCCGTTTTGCCGCCGAGCGGCCCCGGCTGAAGCCGACCGCGCGCGCATCGGCACGGCCGATCAGCCCGGTGACCGACGCCAGGGCGCCGGGCACGAGTTCTAGCACCTGGAACCGGGGCGCATCCACCGGCCCCGGCAGCTTCAGGCCGGCGGCCCCGGCGTTGGTGAAGCCATAGGGCTGGTAATAGTCGGGCGCGCCAACCACCACGCAAATGGTTTCCCCCAAGGCCCGCGCCCGATCCAAGCCGTGGCGCACCAGGGTGCGGCCGATGCCCAAGCCTTGCAAGACCGGCTCCACCGCCAGTGGCCCCAGGACGATGGCGCGTGTCGGGCCGATCAGAACCGGCCAGAAGCGCAATGATCCCAATAGCGCGCCCGCCTCGTCGATGGCGGAAAAAGCCAGGCCGGGCACCGGCGGCAGGCCCTCGCGCAAACGGTAGACGGTTTTCTTGTGCCGGTCGGACCCAAAGGTCCGGTCGAGAAGGGAATCGAGAAGGGCGGCATCCTGCGGCCGCTCGGCGACGATGTGAGTGGTCATGGTCTTTCGGGCCCCGGCCGTCCCCTGGAGCGTCAGGCCGGACGGCAATGTTGCGACAAAGGTGGTTGGCCGGTTGCCCGGCGCCAGGCCCCGTCGCCGGCTGGTCCGCTTGATGCCTGAGGATGACCCGGTCATGGATATCGCACGAATGACGCCGGGTCGGGCAGAAGGAAGGACGGCCGAAGGGGCCCGCTTACGCGCGGATCGCGCGCGTTGCGGTTCGTCGTCGTCGCCGTCCGCTGAGATCTGGCATATCCTGCCGTCCCAATTGCCCGGGGCCGCAGAAAAACCAAAGCCCCCGAAAAACGTGCTTCCGCATAACACAGGGTAAAGCGGCAAGCTAGTGATTTCGTTGGCTGGAATCAGAAACCCAGGCCGCGATCCCAGTACGGCACATCGCCGCCGAACTGCTCGACCAGGAAATCGATGAACACGCGGACCTTGGGCGACAGGTTGCGCCCGGCGGGATAAATGGCATTGATCACAGGTTCCTGAGGATCGACCCAGCCGGGCAGCAAGCGCACCAGCCGCCGATCCCGCAAGGCATCGCCGCAGATGAACGTGGGCAGGTGGGCGATGCCCGACCCGGCCAACGCCACAGCCAGCAAGGCTTCGCCGCTATTGGCACGCAAGCGTCCGCGGACCCGCATCGACTGCCGCCCGTTAGGGCCGTCGAACCGCCAAACCCCGCCCGTTGCCTGATAGCTGTAGAGCAGGCATTCGTGATCGGCCAAATCCTCCACCGTCTGTGGCACACCATGCGCGGCCAGATATTCCGGTGACGCACACACAACAGTACGGCTAGGTGCCAGCCGGCGCGCGACCAGGCTCGAATCCTTCATGTGGGCGATGCGGATGCCCACATCGAAGCCCTCCTCCACCATGTCTATGAAGCGGTCATTGAGTGACAGATCGATGGTCAACTCCGGACAGCGGTCGAGGAGCAACGGCAAGACCGGACCGACATGCCGCAAGCCGAAGGACATGGGCACGCTGATGGTCAGGCGGCCGCGCGGCGCCGCGCCCAGGTGGGTCACTGCCGATTCGGCCGCCGCCGCCTCGGCCACCACCCGCTGACAGCCTTGATAGAAGGTTTGCCCGGCCTCGGTCAGTGACAGGCGGCGGGTGGTCCGGTTCAACAACCGCACCCCCAACTCGTCCTCCAATCGGCTGATTTGCTTGGACACCGACGATTTGGCGAGGCCCAGCGCACGAGCCGCCGCCGAGAAGCTTTCGGCCTCCACCACCTGGGCGAAGACCGCCATGGCTCCTAATCGATCCATCGCCCCGGACACCCACTTATTGTTTCTTAAAAGAAACAGTCTTATTGCTAAATCGAATATTAACATTTTTTCGTCGCTACACCACCTTTCCCAATGAGCCGCGCCGTCACCGCGCCCCGCCGCGGGACACATCATGGGAAGGAAAAGCGAAACATGGCCAAGGTCCTGGTCCTTTATTACAGCAGCTACGGTCACATCGAGACCATGGCCGGCGCCATCGCCGATGGCGCCAGGCAGGTCGCCGGTACTGAGGTCACCGTCAAGCGGGCGCCCGAGCTGGTACCCGACGATGTGGCTCGCAAATCGGGGATGAAAATGGATCAGGCGGCGCCGGTGGCAACTCCCGCGGAGCTGGCCGACTACGATGCCGTCATCTTTGGCACTCCGACCCGGTTCGGCAACATGGCGGCACAGATGCGCAACTTCCTCGACCAGACCGGCGGCCTGTGGGCCAAAGGCGCGTTGGTCGGTAAGGTCGGCAGTGTCTTCGCCTCGACCGCCACCCAGCACGGTGGCCAGGAAACCACCATCACCTCGTTCCATAGCACCCTGTTGCATCATGGCATGGTGATTGTCGGCGTTCCCTACACGTGCCCTGGGCTGAGCGAGATGGGTGAGGTCAGCGGCGGCACGCCCTACGGCGCCACCACCCTGGCCAAGAGCGACGGTAGCCGACAACCGTCCGAGATCGAGCTGGCCATCGCCCGCTTCCAAGGCGAGCATGTGGCCCGCATTGCCGGAAAACTAGCCCAGCGGTAAACTGGCGGTTCAACGAAATAGGTTCCCATGATCGAGATCAGGCCGTTCGAGACCCTGGGGCGGTTCGACAACGATTGGCTGACCGCCCGCTATCATTTCAGTTTCGCGGGGTATCACGATCCGGCGCGCAGCGGTGTCGGCCCGCTATTGGTTTGGAATGACGATATGATCGAGCCCGGGCGTGGATTCGACCGGCACGGCCACCGCGATATGGAAATCATCACCTATGTGCGCAGCGGCGCCATCACCCACGAGGATCATCTCGGCAACCGCGGCCGCACCGAGGCCGGGGATGTGCAGGTGATGTCGGCCGGCCGGGGCATTCAACACGCCGAGTTCAACGAGGAGTCCGAGCCGACGCGGCTGTTTCAGATATGGATCCAACCCTCCGAGAAAGGCATCACGCCGCGATGGGAGCAAAGACGCTTTCCCAAAGCGGGCCGCAGCGGCCACCTGATTCCCCTGGCTTCCGGCCGGCCGGGAGATGAAGCGGCCCTGCGCATCACCCAGGATGCCGCCATTCTCGGCGCGACGTTACGGGCCGGGCAAAGCGTCGAGCACACGCTGCAACCCGGCCGAACGGCCTATCTGGTGCCGGCGCTGGGCCGGATCAGGGTCAATGGCCGCGAGATGAAGGCCCGCGATGGCGCCGCCATCGCCGAGGAAGACACCGTCCGGATCGAGGCCATCGAGGAGTCCGAAATTCTGCTGGCCGATCTGCCGTAAGCCAATTGTCCATGCCCGCAGCACAAGATCACCCAACATAAGGATCCAACGAAATGAACACCGATAGCCACGCGCCCCGCCCGATCATCGGGGCCCTAGCCCCGCTGTACGCACGGTTTTCGCCCTTGTCCTATCCGATGATTCGCTTTTTCGCCGGGCTCTTCCTGGTCCCGCACGGGGCGCAAAAACTGTTCGGTTGGTTCGGCGGCGGCGGCCTTGAGGGGACCGCCGGTTTTTTCGGCCAAGCCCTCGGCCTCGAACCGGCCATGTTCTGGGCCGTGCTGGTGGGCGGTGTCGAATTTTTCGGCGGCCTATGCCTGGCCATCGGCCTGCTGACGCGACCGGTCGCCGTGGCCGTTGTCATCCTGATGGTGGTCGCTGTTGTTACGGTCCATTTGGGCAACGGCTTCTTCGCCACGGCGGGCGGCTACGAGTATGCGCTGTTTTGGGGCTTGATCGCCCTGGCCATTGCCCTGCGCGGCGGCGGCAACATGTCCGTCGATCGGATGATCGGCCGCGAATTCTAACCCGCCCTCCGACCGCGATGAGGCTATGGGCCATGCTTGGCCCATAGCCAGCCCGGGTCTGCGCGATTACACTGCCATCGATCCCCATTGCCTTAGGACCGGTGTTCATGCGTTTTCGCGCCCTGGCCGGGTTGCTGTGCCTGTTCGCCGCCCTCGCCGTTCCCAGACTCGACGCCAGTGGGGCCGAGGATGCGCAACAATCGTTCGCCACCGCGGTTGCCGAGTGGACGGCCACGCTTGAGGAGGTATCCGCCGATATTGGCGCCCCGGTTCTCACCGCCCCGCACGCTCAGGACCTCAAGACACGGCTAACCCGGATCCTGGCGGCGGCCGGTCGGGCGCGGGATAGCGCGGCGACGCAAATCAAGCCGCTGAGTGCCGAACTGGGCACCCTCGGGCCGCCACCGGAGGCGGACAAGCCGCCGGAGTTGCCGGAAATCGCGGCCCAGCGCGCAAAGATCAACGATGCCATCGCCGCCCTGCAGGCCCGTATCAAGCAGGCCGAACTGACGATCGCCCGGACCAATGAGCTGACCCAGGCCATCGCGGCGCGCAGCCTGCGGCGATCCATCGAAACACTTCTGAAATCATATCCGATCCCCCTGGCCCCCGCGACGGTGCGGGCGGCGGCGCCCGAGTTCCTGAGCAACCTGGCCTTGCTGGCGCGCGCGCCCATGGATTGGTGGCGTGGACTGTCCGACGATCACCGCGAGCGCGTATTTATCCCCCGCTTTACTATTGTCGTCCTGCTCGCCATCGCCTTTGGCTGGGCCATCCGCCGCGGCCTTCTGCACTGGTTCGGGCGCGATACCACGGTCGAGCACCCCACCTACACGCGCCGCCTGACCGGAGCCATTGCCGCGGCACTGGCCTATGGCATCGTGCCGTCGCTGATCCTGGGCGGGTTTCTCTATCGGGCATTGAGCGACGCCAGCGTCATCACCGGGCTGTTTTCCGAAGCCTTCATCGCTTTCTGCATCGTCGCCATCATGTTTACCCTGGCCTGGTCCCTGCCGCGCGCCGTCTTGGCGCCGGATCTGCCGGCTTGGCGATTGCTGCCCGTATCGCCGGAACACGCGCGCATCATTAGCCGGCGCATCGCATTCCTCGCCGCCGTTTTTGGCATCGATCTGTTTTTCGGCCTGTCCAGCCGCAGTCTGGTGATCTCCGACGAGCTGATTTCGCTCTATACGTTGGTGGTCAACACCCTCGAGGCCGCCGGAATCCTCGCCCTGGCGCAAGGCATTCTGTGGGTCATGGATGAGTCCGATGAACCGGACGCGGCAGAGACGACAGCCAAGGACATTGCCCGCGACGAGCGCTTTTGGACCATCCTGCGACGATTGGTGGGCTTCGTCGCCATCGCGGTGATCGTCACCGCGCTTGCCGGTTACGCCAATCTCAGCCGCTATCTGTCTCAGAATCTGGTGCTCAGCGGCATGGTTGTGGGCGGCCTGGTTCTGGTTCGCGGTCTTGGCCGGGAGCTCATCGGCGCGGCGCTGCGCTCGCGGCTTGTGCGCGTCAGCCTCGATATCTCGCACCGCGCCCGAAATCGCACCAAGTTCTGGCTGCGCGCCACGCTGAACCTGGTTATCTATGTCTTGGGATTGTTGCTGGTGCTGGTCATCTGGGGCGTACCGCTCAGCGAAGTCTGGGGCTTCACAGACACGGCCCTGCGCGGCTTTACCATCGGCAACGTCACCATCTCGATTACCGACATCGCGGTCGCCTTGCTGATATTCCTGGTGGTAACCGCCTTGACGCGCGGCGCCCAGCGCATCATGACCGAGCGCGTCCTGCCGCAAACCGGATTGGACGCCGGTGTCCGAAATTCCCTGTCGGCGGGCCTGGGCTACGTCGGTATCGCCATCGCGGCGACGCTGGCGGTCTCGGCGCTCGGTCTCGATCTGGCGAACATCGCCCTGATCGCCGGTGCCTTGTCCGTCGGTATCGGCTTTGGCCTGCAGAATATCGTCAACAATTTCGTCTCGGGCTTGATCTTGCTGATCGAGCGGCCCATCAAGGTGGGCGATTGGATCAATGTCGGCGGTCACGAGGGGCACGTAAAGCAAATCAACGTCCGGGCCACCGAGATCGAGACCTTCCAGCGCGCCTCGGTGATTGTGCCCAACAGCGAGCTGATTTCGACCGCGGTGATTAACTGGACTCACAAAGATCGGTACGGCCGTGCCGAAGTCGACGTGGGCGTGGCTTACGGCTCCGACGTGGACCAGGTCATGAAGCTGCTGCGCGGGTGCCTGGATGCGCACGAGGAGATTCTGTCCTGGCCCGAGCCCTCGGTGCTGTTCCGAAATTTTGGGGAGAGTTCCTTGGATTTCACGGCACGCGGCTATATCGCCAACGTGGAGCGGCGCATTTTCGTACAAAGCGAGCTGCGCGTCCTGATCTACCGTGCCTTGGCCGAGGCCGGCATCGAAATCCCCTTCCCGCAGCGCGACGTGCACGTCAGGAATTTGGATCAGGTACTGCGCTCGGTTCCCGGCCGGGATCCGGCCACCGGCGGAACTTAGCCGCCGGGCAGTTCGAAAACAGCCACCAGCGGCGCGTCATGCGATTCGGGCCCGCTATCGGTCAATTTGTCCGCCAGATCCTCGTTGTGCACCTCCACATGCCGGTCGTCCACCCGCGGAATGCCATGCGACAATGGGAAAAAGGGATCAATGCGCTTGAGCTGAGCCTTGGTCAGCCAGAACTGATCAGACATCGGCAGGTCCTCCTGCCGTTCTTGAATCACGATGTCACATCAGATGGAATCTGGGTTTGCCAAGGCCTTCTCAGCGGGATCAGTGCGGACTCCGCGACTGGGTCAGGTCAGTTCTTTCAATCCGGTCGGTGTCTCGATTTGCGCCCGATAGCGAATTTTCGGGGCCTGGATGATCGCAGGCGGACGATCGATGGAGAGTTCGCGATAAAGCGTCTCGATGGCGGCAGAATTCGGATGTTCGAGGATGAGCGAACGGAGGCGCGCACCTAGATCAGGAATTGAGACCATCGAGGTGGGTTCGCCTCGGTGGTCGATGATCGAGGGGGCCGCACCATCGAGAGGGAGCGAGCCATCCTCGGGGATGGCGAAATCGAAAGCCGGGTTGGCGGCCGGAAGGGGAACCTTGTCGCCAAAGATCGCGCGGCGGGTTGAAACAACTGAATCGATCGCATCCGTGCTGGCAACCCACCCTCGCAGGCGCCGACCTTCGTTCCAGTCCGATCTGACTTTTTCTTGATTGTCGAGACCGAACCAACGCGGCCGGCCAGGCTCGGTACCCTCCGGGTCGAGCGCAACGATCTCGAGATAGACAGTGTTTCCGAGCTGAAGCCGGTGATTGTGGGTGCCCATGTAATCGTGGCGAGTTCCGAAAGGCACTTCGAGGTCGAGGCAATTTTGGACATGCGACACCCCTTCGATCAGCGTTGGGGCTATAACGGTGATGTGGTCAAGCTTCAGCATATGCGGAGATCTCCAAAGATAAAGCGTCCATGTGCAGCCGCACACGGTCAGGTTAGTTTGGGCTCGAAGCCGTCATCCTAGTCTTTCGCTCAGTTTATGGGTCCTGACCCTAGCCGTCGGGCAGTTCGAAAACGGCAACCAGCGGCGCGTGATGAGAGTCGGGCCCGCTGTCGGTCAACTCGTCCGCCAGATCCTCGTTGTGAACCTCCACCTGCCGGTAGAGATCGAAGAGCTGCCGCGAGACGAGAACGTGATCGAGCATCTGTTTGCGCCCCCCATGCACGACCGAATACCGGCGAGTCTCCGGAACCGTCCGGTCCAGGGGAATGAGGACGCTGCCGCTCAGTGAGTCATTGCCGGTATCCGCCATATCGCCCCGGATGGTGCGCAAGGGCGCCTGCCGCTCCTCGGCGTTGAAGTCGCCGCACACGGCGATCAGCGCTTCCGGCTCGGCCGCAAACAGGCGGTCGACCAGCAGCCGCGCCTCCAGCGCCTGGCCCGCGCGCTTCATGGTCGCCAGGAAAAAGCCCTCGGCCCAGCCGGCCACCGACCGCCAAGTGGATGAATCCAGTTTTTGCCCGGCGACCGGTGCCGCCAACGGCGCTCGCAGGTGCAGATTGATCACGTGCAACGGCCGGCCGCCGGGCAGCTCCACCGTGGCCTGCAGAATCGGCCGGTTCCACTCCACCGGCTGCGCGGCCGGCACATCCGGTTTGGCGGTCACCGGCCGGTAGAGCGGCCGATCCACCAGATCGTGGCGCAGCTCGCGGCTGGTCTGAACCGGATACCGGCTCAGGATGACCAGGTTGTGCACCGAATCGGCGCCGCGTGCCTCCTCGCCATTCTCATCGGCAGACCCGGAGACACGGTGCGAGAAAACTATGTGAAACCCGGCATATGGCGTGTCTTCGAGCAATCGTTCCAAGGCCAGGAGTCGACGCGGCCCGCCATCGGGCGGATGCTGGCCGTTGACCTCCTGAAGACACAGGATATCGGCGTTCAGACGCACCAGCCGGGGCCGCAACACCGCGATACGGTCCGCCAGCGGCGGCCTCACATCCGGCCGGTCGTCCAGACTCTCCAAATTAAAGGTCGCGATTCGCAAAGTGTGCGGCATCTGACGCCATCGTCCTCCACTGCCAGGCGACCGCCAAGGTAACGGCCAAATCGGCCGCAACCAACCGAAAGCTCGGATGCACCTAAAAGGAAGAGCCGGGGGTCGCCAGGAACGCGGTTTCCTCGGCTGTGTTCCTGCGGCCCAGGGCCGCATTGCGGTGCGGGAACCGGCCGAAGCGCGCGATCACATCGCGGTGGCGAATGGCATAGTCTTTCCACGTCGGGTTTTCGTCCAAAGCGCCGATCAATCGAACGGACTCATCCTGGTCCGCCAGCGACTCGCTGTGCTCGAACGGCAGATAGAGAAAAAGGCGCTGCGGCTGAGTCAATTTTAGGTCAAGGCCGTGATCGACCGCATGACGGGCAACGGCCAGGGCTGCCGCGTCCGTGGTAAAGGCTTGGCTTTGGCCGCGAAACAGGTTCCGTGGAACCTGATCCAGCAGAAGGCACAGCGCGACACAACCTGCCGCCGTCTCGCACCAATCGTCCAAGCCACCCGCCGCCGCGCGCTCAAACCAATCGGCCAATCGGGTGCAAACCTCGCCGTCAAAATCCGGATCGCGAATAAACCACCTCTTGGCCGTGTCCTCTGCAAACCAGAAATCCAGGATCTCGGCAATCGCGGCAGGGGGTGTTTTCACGGAAAACCTATTCAAACAGTTTGGTGCGCCCTGGACCTTTGGTAGTCTTGCCGCCGAATGACTCTACGGCTTCTTTTCCAACGGTGTGTCACTCCGCAGGATCGGGACGCTCGCGAGACAAACGCCAAGCACAAACCAAAGCACGCGCTGATAGAGCAGCTCGTGGACCATCGACATCGATGCGAACGCGAGCAGAAACAGGAATATTGTGGTTGCACCGACATCGGTGGGATCACGCAGGCGGCGCGTCGAGGCCCAGAAAATTGCCACGCCTGCGGAAAAGAACACGAGGAAGCCCACAAGTCCGGTTTCCGCGAGCAGCCAAATCAAGGTGTTGTGTATGACAAGCGGCTCACCCGAGCGTTTCGTCTCTTCGAAATGCGCGCCCAGGCCGGCACCGAGAACAGGATTTTCCCGCCACAGGCGCAGACCGCCTTCAACCGATTTCCAACGCTGTTCGTCTGATATAGCATCGCCGGAAACGTTGGTGCCCAATTCAAAAACGCTGATCGGATGCCCCATCTTCGACGCACGATCGGCCTTGCCGGCCGCGTATTCGATGTATGGCAAAACCACGATCAAAAAAGTTAGAGCAGCCCCCATCGCAACCGCCTTCGCTATCGGCTTAAGCAAACGCCGATCGATCAGCAACGCGGTGACACAGATAAGAGCCAATGTTCCCCAGCCGGCTCGCGAGCCTGTCAGGAGCAACGCCGTGCCAAGTACGGCGGCAACACATAGCCAAACCCGCTCCATCGCCCGGGGCTCCTTCACCCTCAGGGCAGCGATGGTGGCGCAGAGGCCGGCCATCAGCAGAAAGGCAAAGGCGTTGGGGTTTTGGGAATAGCCCTGCAAGCTTGCGGCTTTGATTTCGCCAAAAAATGTCAGGCCCAGCAGGCTATAAGCCAACTTGCCAACGTCGAGTGCGGCAATGGCGGCCAGTCCTACCACCAGCCCTTTGAGCACCAATCTTCGGCCGTCATCGCCAAGATTTACAACCATCAGCGCACCGGTCCCGGCATAGGCCAATAGGAGCAGCCAACCGCCCAGCCGGTTTCGAAATGCCCAGGTTGAAAAGCCAAAATCCAGATAACCGATGATGGCCGCCAGACACAATACCGCCATGGCCATTACCGTAAACACGTTCAACGCCGGCACCCGCCAGCTCGGCAGCACCCCACGCTCAAGCCAGTACGCCGCGGCCAGCATGCCGCCGACGATCACCAGGGGATCGGCAAGATTGATATTCAAGTCCTCATCGGCGGTCGGCACATGCAAGTTGAAAGGTATGGCAATCGATGCCAGCACCGGCACGAGCATGGCGAGCCACGAAAGGTATCTCTGGCCAGTCTGCTCCACCATTCCGTTCCGCTCCGCCGAGTCTTTGGTCGAATTGGTGGCTGTGCGATCCCGGCCCGAAACCGCGAACCAGATCGGCAGATGAACCACCAGCGCGCCGACACCGACCAGCAGAGCGACAAGCACGCCCTGGGTGACCGTCAGTCCCGCGAAAGGCAGAACAGCGGCCGCAGACAGCTCTCGCACGCCCCAGCCGCCGAAACTGATCGGCAGGCTTGCGGTAAACATGACAACCAAGCAGGCCGCCAGCAAATCGATGGGCAAGGCTTCCTCGGTGAACGCCGAGGCCAGTGCCAGATAGGCACCGAGCATCGCCCCATGAACGATCACCGATATCCCCGCAACGGCGAGAAAGTCTCTACCCACCTTCCTGAGGTTGAGCTGACGAATGAGGCTGGTCAGCATATCGCGGTAGACGAAGACCATGGCCAGCAGCGTCGAGACGAGCAGACCAATACCAGCCCAGAGCAGATACTCGGTCTCCGTGCCCTGTCCAAAACTGAGCTGTCCGAACAAATACAGCGCCGCAACAACGGCGACACTCGACAGCGCCGCGGCGGCCGTAAGCCGCTCGAACACGCCCATGGTTATCGTTACGTCGGCGGGGATACCGGCCCGGCGTAATATGGCGGCGCGGCCGACGGCCTGGCCGAGGAAACTGATCATGACCTGCGACAGCGCCACGCCCGCCGCATTGGCCTTGAGCGCGGGGCTTAAAGCCAGAGCATACCCCTCGAAGCGCGCCAGGACGGAGAGCCGCCAGCCAGCCAGGATC
>DASWJP010000143.1:0-31768 GCA_036397065.1 Kiloniellales bacterium
CGTACTTGGCGATGAAGGCATCGCCGTCACCCATGGCCGTGATCGATATGTCATCGGCGAACGAAACCTGGCCTTCGAAACCGCCAGTCACAAGAACGTTACCATCCGGGTCCGTCGATATGCCGCGGCCTTCGTCGATCAAAGACCCACCCGCCCGCCGGACCCAGAGGAGCGTGCCCGCTGGATCGTATTTCGCGACGAACACGTCCCGATGCCCCGCCGAGTTCAAGTCCAGGCTGCCAAACCTGCCGGCTCCACAAAAAAAGCCGGTCACCAGGGCATTCCCCTTGGCATCTATCGCGATGCTTTGCGCGGAATCGCGCTCGGTTCCCCCCAGTCGACGCAGCCACTTGAGATTGCCATCGACACTGAATTTGGCGATTACCGCGTCAAGCTCGCCTGATGGATCGGACGTCAACCCCGCCAACGTCGTGACGTCGGCCAAGCGGCCGACCAGCACCGCGTCACCGGAGGGATCCGTGGCGATGGCAAACCCGATATCACTGTTTAGGCCACCTCCAGACATGGCCCACTCAACGGTATTGGATTGGGCGCCGACCGCCGACAACGGGGACGCAAACAAGATGAGCAACATGGCCAGACGAAGGCAGAGTCGGCTTAACCCGCTGCAACCAGTCCGTCGTGGGGTCGCTCGGCACGGCATGGCAATGCTCCATTTGGACCCAAGGATTGACACTTTAGGTGTTCATGTCGGCGCCGTCGAGCATTGAAGGCCGTGGCAAATGGCTATGTCTTGGTGCGCCAAGGGAAAAATGCTATGTTGCAAGACCGTAGCCAACGCAGGCGGTTGTAGCAGAAATTGGTCTCAACGGGCCAGGATGCATAGGCAGGTAGCTTGGGGCAGGTCGTGCTTGGACGACAAACGTACTTGGGGTGCGTGGGCCGCAGTTTGCGTTCGGCCTGCAATTCCGAGCTGGAAACCGGGGTTCGCCATGATGGCTGACCGCCGGTCGATCTGGCGGTTGGCGAGGCGTGCCGCGGTCATTGGCCTGGTCCTGGGGGCATCGGGTCTGAGCGCAGATCTGCGTGCCGACAATCGTTCCGACAATGACGAATATAGGGATGAATCCGGAGCCGGAACCGAAAACCCATCGGCCCCGGGTGTCGGCGACGCAGCCGACTTTGCCGGCGGCAGTGCCTCCCGTTCGCCTGCCCGGGCGGTCTCCACGTTTGAATCGATTGGTTTGTACTGGAAGCCGGACGAGTCCTCGGAAGCGCGTGACTGCGCGGTCCGTTACCGGCCGGTGGGCACTCCGTCGTGGCGCGGGGGACTGCCGCTCTGGTATGACGCACGCGACCAGGAATGCCGCGGCAGCCTGGTGCAACTGACCCCCGATACAAATTATGAAATCGAACTTCTGGAACCGGCGTCCAAGAGGCTGGCGCGGGTGGATGCGCGCACCTGGAGCGAGAATTTTCCCATCGGGAAAACCATCACTCTGCCGGAGTTTTCGGATGAAACACTGACCATCAACGAGTCGGGCGGACCGAATGGATACGTGCTGTTCACGTCTCGGCCGGGTGCCTCGGCCACCATCGACGTCGGCGGGCGCGCCGCGAGCAACATCGTGATCAAGGGATCCTATGTCATCGTTCGCGGCCTGCGCCTGTTAAATGCCTATCAAGATGCCATCGTACTCGATGAAAATATTCACGATGTGGTCATCGAAGAAAACGACATCAGCGGATGGGGCAGAGTCAGCGCCGACGGTTGGGGCGATAACATGGATTCCGCGATCTATTCCGACTATTCGGACGAGGCGCCGCTGGAACGGGTGATCATCCAGCGCAACCGCCTGCACCATCCGCGCGCCGATTCTAATGCATGGGACGAATTCCGGCGAGATCAGAACACGGGCCATCCGCTTGGCCCCCAAGCCATTTCCCTGTGGAATACCGGCGGGAATCACGTCATCCGCTACAACGAGATATATTCCGACGAAGAACACAAGTTCAACGATTGCATCGGTAGCGGGGAAAATTTCAGCACGCGCGGTTTCCCGCACCGTGACAGCGATATCTATGGCAACAAGTTCAGCCAGTGTTGGGACGATGCCATCGAATCGGAGGGCGGCAATGTCAACGTGCGTATTTGGGGTAACTATATCGACATGACATACGTGACGGTCGCGGTCGCTGCGACCCAAATCGGTCCCATTTACATATGGCGCAATGTGACAGATCGAAGCCGTTGGTCGGCCACCCGGGATATGGCCAATGCCAAGCGGGGGGTTTTTCTCAAGACACAAAGCAAGGAAGCTGGTGGCAGAGACGAAAACGGCGATCGGAAGTACTTCGGCGATGGGCGTATCTATATCTTTCACAATACGCTGCTGCAGCGTGACGGGGAGAATGAAGGGGTCTACGCCGGTCTCTCCGATCTATCGGGCCGGATGAGCAACGTGACGTCGCGCAACAATATCCTGCACGTCAACCACGATCATCGGCCCAGCATCGCCGATAGCAAGCGGAATCCCAACAACGACTTCGACTACGATCTCTACAACGGACGCATCAATGTCCTGCCCGGGCAGGAACCGAACGGCGTGCACGGCTTACCGGTGTACAGCACGGCGGCCGGGGAGGGGACCTGGGCTCTCGATCCCTCCAGCCCCGGTTTCGATGCCGGCGTGGTCCTGCCCAATTTCAATGATGGATTTTCCGGCGCCGCCCCGGACATGGGGGCGCAGGAGGCGGGGAAGACGCCGCTGCAGTTCGGCGTCGACGCCTACCGATAGACTTCCGGCGAGCAGACGCCGGTTTTACTCTGATCGTCTTACTCGGCCGGCGCCGGCACCTCATGCCGCCGGACCGCGCGCTCGGGCTGTATCACCGACCCCATCGGGGTCAGATACAGGATGATGGTGACATACATGACCCACGGAATGGTCCCGTGATCCGGGAACACCTGAGCGGCCATGCCGAACACCATCATGAAGATCATGAACATGACGTACAACAAACCGCGCCGATCGTCGTAGCTCGACAGACGGTTGAGAGCACGGCTGATCGCCACCACCATGGTCGCTAGGAACAAGACGAGACCGACGGTCCCCAATTCCAGCCAGATATCGAGAAAACTGTTGTGGCCGTTGCCAATTTGCACGCGGTTTGTCAGGCCGCTCGTATAAAACGTTCGATATCCGCTGCCCAGCCAGGGACTCTTTAATCCGACATTGATTGCCGAGGCCCAAATGTCGGTGCGGCCGCTGAAGGTGGCGTCCCGGCCGAGTAATGCCAAGCCGTCATCGGCGAATTGGAGCACCAGATACCCCACCCCCCCAAGGCCGATGATGGCAACCAACACAAGGCGCATGGTCATGGGGACACGCGCCGCCCGCAAATAGCGGAGGAAGGGCAGCGCAAGCAGCAGGCCAACCCCGACAATCCAGGACGTACGCGACTGCGACATCACCACTTCGAACAGGGCCAAAAAGAAGATGCCCCAGACAACTGGCTTGTAGGTCCGCGCTTGCGGTAAAACCGCCCACATGACGAGCATGCAGAGCACCATGGTCCGCCCAAAGATGTTTTTATGGCCGAGTGCGCCGGCCCAAGTGTCGATGTAGCTGCGTGTTTGAACCGCGATATCGGGCACGAGAAACACCAGCAACAGGCTCTCCACAGCGACGAAGCCAAGGGATATGGCGAGCAGGGTGATGAATTCGCGTGGCTTGATCCGGACAGCCAGGTACATGGCGAAGATAGTGGTGCCGAAGAGAGCGGCAGATCGGCGCAAGGTCACGGTGGGTAGGTCCGACCACAGTGCCGATATCATAATCAAACCGACGAAACAGACGAGCGCCTTGTTCCGTATCAGGAGCGCGATCACGTCCTGGTATCGCGGCAAAAGGACGATCAAGGCGATCATGTAGATGGTGGAGCCGAAAATCTGGAATCCGAGCGAGCCATCGGTCAACTGGACGGCGCCCGTTTGCAACTGCTGAATATCGGCGCCGGTGATGGTGAGAAACTTGAAGGCGCCGACCATGTGCATCAGCCCGATCAGCGCATAGGTCTGCTCGAGCAGCCAAAGCGAACCTTTCTGATGCGCATTCACGGTCATTGGCAATGATCCAACGAAAGTCCCGGCCGATCGTCGTCGACCGGCGTATCCAGTCCGGCCTGTCCGGCGCGGCAACGCATACTTTTGTCCTGTACGGTCGTGGGCACGAAAACTACCTGTTGGCCTCTCGATACGGCCGCCCGCATGCGTACCGCGTCGTTCAATCCCGGTGCATCAATCCCAGGCCGCGCCGCGCATGATAGGCCAGGATCAGCCAGACGGTGACCCACGGCTCGACCAGGTACCGCCACGCGAAGCGCCGGGGGTTGGTACACAACCGATAGGCCCATTCCAGGCCGACCTGCCCGGTCCAGCGCGGCGGTGTCGGCACGGCACCGGCGAAGTATTCGATGCACGCCCCGGATGTAGCGATGCAGTTGGCCTTAAGCTCGCTGATATTGTCAAGAATCCAGTGCTCCTGCCGGCCCATGCCCATGCCGACGATCAGCAGGTGCGGCTGGAAGTCGTTGATGGCGGCCACCACGGCGCGGTTCTCGGCGCCGTCCCGGCGGGCATCGAAATAGCCGTCGCGACCTTCGATCCGCAGATTGGGGTGCAGTTCCCGGATCCGCGCCAGGCCCTTTTCCAGAATCGCCTCCTTGGCGCCTATATAGTAGATCCGCCAGCCTTTGCTCTCTGCCGCCGCCATCAGCGGCGTGAACCAATCGATCCAGGCCGCCCGGTGCTCGCGACGCACCGGCAGGCCGCGCAGCCGGCCCATCAGGATGATGGGCATGCCGTCGATTCGGACAAAGGTATCGTCTCGCAAATGCAGGGCGCGGAAACGCTCGTCCTTGAAGAAGCTGTACACACCGTGCAGGTTCAGGCTGGCGATCACCCGGGTCGAGCCGGTGGCGACCAAATTGCCGACAACGTCGATCAACTGGTCGATGGTCAGCGGTGTGACCTTGAACCCGAGCAGGTTGTACGACTCGATCGCCTTGTTCATCGCAGGATCCCCGTCGCGGCGGTGCCCGGCATTGTCCGGCACATCATCCCCCGGCCGCGCGCAGCGCAGCTAAACATTTGCAGCATTAACACATTATGAAGACATTGGCGGCTGAATGTGGGCCCTTCGATGGTATATATCTGGCCGCACCGTTAACGCGCCTTCGGTCACAGGAACCCTCCCGCCGACTGGCAGTTTTCAGCCGCATTCGCTTCGACTTCCCGGAGCGGAACGCGAAAAGTCGGATTGATAGATCAACCGGTTGAATGGCAAAGTTCCGCATATGACAAGCCCCAGTTTCATTGCCTTCGTACACGATGTCGGCGGCGAATCGGTGGTCGAGAAAATCGCCGAGTTCCACAAACCGCCACACATCCGCCGTTTCGACTTGGCCGAAGGCCGTTTGACCCTGTGCCAGTGGTCGGAAGCGAACGGCCGCACCGATGGGGAAGGGACGGTCCTGGTCGATGTGAACATGGCTCGTTCCACCTCACCTACCCCGATACCAGCCAAAATCGTCAACGCCGATATGGTGCCCAAAGGCTTGCTCGCCCAGGTCAATCAGTTTCACAGCTACCTCTACCTCGATGACCGAAAGCGCGCGGTCTTTTGGACCGATCATGTCGGCTTTTCGAAGATTTTTCATCTGGCGACCAATGGGTGCCAGGTCTTCTCCGACGATCTGTCCGCTTTTCGCCCGCTGGGCCTCGCCATCGATCAAGGGATGGTGGCCAGCTATCTGGTCAATGGGTCGATGGTGGCGGACCGGACCTTGTACGAAGGCGTACGGAATCTGACGGCGAGCCACGTGGTCGTGGCCACACCCCGCGAATTGCAAGAACAGCGCTATTGGCGCTTCGAACCGTCACGCGATGCCGGCGCCGATGGCATCGACGTGGCCCAGGATCTATGGACCCGGACCGAGGCCGCGGTGCTGCGTCATGCCGGCGAGCACCAAGTCATTGTTCCGTTGTCCGGGGGATATGATTCCTCATGCATTCTCGCGGTGCTGGCGGCGGCAAAACGGGAAATCAGCACGTTCACGTATGTGAATGGGCCGCCGCAACCGGGTTCGGATGCGGATGTCGCCCGCCGCCAGGCGGAGGTGGCGGGGGTCGAGCACCGAATCATTGGCATCGAGGATGAAAGCTTCCTCGGCATGCTCAAGGCCAACGTCAATGCCGGCTTGTACATGCGCAACGCCAACTACGAGATCGCCTCTTACGCGAGCGCGGTCGATTCCGTTAAAGGGTGTTTCCCAAACCCGATCATGCTGTTCGGCGAGGAATGTTTTGGCGGACCCAGCTATCGCCTGAACAGCAACAACGATCTGCTCGGTTCCATCATTCTGAAATCGCCGGAGCGATTGGCCGAACTCGAGCCTGTGCTCGGTCAATCGGCCATAGTCCGCCTGCGCGACGAAATGCAGCGGTCCCACGACTCACTCTTCGATTCATCGCTGCAAGGGCAGAATCAGAAGGATAAAAGTGACCTGCTGTATTTCCGCGTACGCATGGGTCTCAATATGATCCCCCTGCTTGTGTATACCGCCGGGTGCTTCGCGCCGGTCGCGACTCCGTTTCTGGATATCGATCTGCTCGACGGGATGCGTTATGTGTCTGGCGCCCAGCGCGTAGAAAAACGGTTGTTTGTGGGCATTGTGCAGGAGAAATTTCCGGAAATGTTCCGTATTCCGCGCTCTCGTTTCGACCAGACGGAGCCGGATCTGGGTGTCATGATAAAAGCGGAAGAGGCGGCCATCCGCGCCTACCTGGGGGATTTGACCGTCGGTGTGCCCGGCATCTTGACGCCGGCGGATTTGCAGGCCTTGCTCACCTTGGTTTTGACACCGAAGCCCGCATCCCAAGCCGCCGGGTCGCCGGTGCGGACGGTCATCACGGCCCTGCGCAGCGTGGCCAAGTCCATGCAGACATCGGGCGTTATCCCCTCCTGGATACGGACCCAAGTGCGCCAGCGGACCCTCAACAATTTTTCCTGGGGGCCAGATCCCATGACCCTTTTCCAGCGGGCGCTGCAACTGGCCATGACCTTCGAGCGATTGCACACCGGCGAAGCCCTGCGCTGACGTCGTTTGCCGTGGTCCGGCGTCTAGGACCGATTCACCATGCAAACGATTGGCGGCTGCGTGTCTCAAGTAGTCTCGCCGCCTGGATGTTACCTACTTCTGAACAAAGTCGTGTTCTGTTTGGGCTCGATCTTAACAATACTAGAGCATCGATAACCAATTAACGATAATAATAAACCATAGTAATTTATTATTACGTTTCATTTTCTGTTCGATTAACTTAGTAAAGACAGTCGTTTTTGTTGTGGCGACTCTTTATTTGTGGTACACACAGTCAACAATTCGATTCTCTTGGATTCGCCTGTCCGCGGCAAAATTGGACATGGTGAAGACGCTGGATCGAAGGCTTTGATTTGCTTATATTTTTTTCGGGGAGAGGTGGGGAATGAGAACTCTTCTAATCGATAACTATGATTCGTTCACCTTCAACCTTTACCAATATATAGCTGAAGTCACCGACGAACTGCCCATCGTCGTGCGCAACGACAGCGCCACATGGGACGAAGTTTCCAAATTGGATTTCGACAACATCGTCATCTCGCCCGGTCCGGGGCGGGTGGAAGTTCCGCGCGATTTTGGCATCTGCGCGGCTGCCATTCGCGAGGCCACGGTGCCGATTCTCGGTGTCTGTCTCGGCCATCAGGGCATCAGCCATTTCCTGGGCGGCAAGGTGGATTATGCCGTCGAGGTCATGCACGGACGGCTCAGCGAGGTGACCCACACCGGACAAGATATATTCCGGGACATTCCTTCGCCCTTTTCCGTCGTCCGGTATCACTCCCTGATCGTTACCGAACTGCCCGATGAGCTGGAGGGTGTCGCCTGGACCCAGGATGGGATCCTCATGGGCGTGCGCCACCGGACCAAGCCGATCTGGGGCCTGCAATTCCATCCGGAGTCGATCCTCACCGACCACGGCCATCAGCTGATCCGCAATTTCATGGCGTTGACGGCCGAGGCCGGCATGAAAAAGTCTGACTGCCGCACCGATCCGGTCGACTTGCCCGGCGCCGACTTGGCTGGGCTGCCGGGGGCACTGCAGGTTGCCCATACGAAGAAAAGCCCGGCGCGCCCCAAGGCGGCATTGCCGCGGCCGGAGTCGCTTCAGGTCAATGTGCGTAAGATTCCCTACTACACGAATGCGGAAAAGCTGTTCACGGCGCGCTATGCCCGGTCCCGGCATGCGTTCTGGCTCGACTGCGCCATGCCCACCGATTTCTCCCGCTTTTCCTATATCGGGGATGCGGCCGGCCCGCATGCCGAGTACGTGACCTACGACGTCCAGAAGACCCAGGTCACGATCGAGCGGCAGGGCGCCATCACCAAGTTCAAGGAAAACATCTTCGACTACCTTTCCCGGCATCTCCGCGACAGGTATGCGGTTACCCACGATCTGCCGTTCGATTTCAATTGCGGCTATGTCGGTTATCTGGGGTACGAGCTGAAACGGGACGCCGGTGCGGATTTCTCCTATCCGTCGGCCAGTCCGGACGCGGCCCAGATTTTTGCCGATCGCGTGGTCGTTTTCGATCACATCGAGAAGGATATCTACCTGCTCTGTCTGGATACGGCGGACAAAGCCGACCGCGTGGAGTCCTGGTTCAACGATGTCGAGAATCAGCTCAAGGCGCTGTCCCAGGTTGCCGATCGCCCGGTCATCAGCGGCAAGGAGCACGAGGTTCCGCTGATCCTCCGGCACACCGGCGATGAATACCTGGATATGATTCGCGCCTGTCAGCACGAAATCAAGAATGGCGAGTCCTACGAAATCTGCCTGACCAACCGGATCACGGCGGATGTCACCATCGACCCGCTGACGACCTATCTGGAACTTCGCCACAGCAACCCAGCGCCCTATGCCTCGTTCCTGAACTTCCCGGGGATTGCCACCGTCGGTTCATCGCCGGAGCGGTTCATCACCATCGATTCGAATGGCGACGTGGAAGCCAAGCCGATCAAGGGAACGCGCCGGCGGGGCCAATCGCCCTCTGAAGACAAGGCGCTGATTGCGGATCTGGCGTCCCAGGAAAAGGACCGCGCCGAGAACCTGATGATCGTCGATCTGTTGCGCAACGATCTGGGCGCCGTGTGCGAGGTGGGAAGCGTGCATGTGCCAAAGATCTTCGCGGTCGAGACCTATTCGACCGTGCACCAGTTGGTCAGCACCATCCGCGGGCGGCTGCGGGAAGACGTTTCGGCAATCGAATGCGTCCAGGCCGCTTTTCCCGGCGGCTCCATGACCGGTGCGCCCAAGAAACGGACCATGGAGATTATCGACCGGTTGGAGAAGGGGCCCCGTGGGGTCTACTCCGGCGCAATCGGTTTCCTTGGCCTCAATGGCTCGGCGGATCTCAGTATCGTCATCCGCACAATCGTGGTAGAGCCTGGCGAGGTTTCATTCGGCGTGGGCGGTGCCATCGTCTCGCTCTCCAACCCTCAAGACGAGCTCGACGAGATCTTCTTGAAGGCCAAGGCGCTGATACGGGCGATCGCCGTTACGGCCAAGGTGAAGAAAACCGATGACACCGCGACAGCATCGGTCAAACCCAGGGTCCGGCAAGAGCCCTATGAACATCGGGTGGCGAAGTAGGTTCGCCACCCTCCCAAACGTGCTCGCCGGCACGCCGGGCTAGCCCAGTTCGATCTGGAGACACATCTCATGGAGGATCTGTCGAATTTCCGGGCGGCGCTGGACCGCGTCGATACGCAGCTTATCGAACTGCTGGGCCAACGCTTTGAAATCTGCCGCAAGGTGGCGAACTACAAGAAAAAAAACAATGTCCCGATGATGCAGCCGGATCGCGTGAAGGCGGTGCATGAGCGCAACGCCGAATTGGCGAGACTCAATTCGGTGAACCCCAAGCTCGTGCAGGATCTGTATACTCTGGTCATCGCGGAAGCGTGCCGCCTTGAGGACGAGATCATAGACGCGGATCAGGATCGCCGTTAGGCGCCCGCCGCCTGCGGCGGCGGTGTCCTGGATCGAGGAGAGCAGTGTGCCGACCCCCCGTGGCGAATTCACCAGCGCGGTTGTCCTCGGCGGCAATGGGGCCATGGGCTCGCTGTTTTGCGGCAGCCTGGTGGGCCGGGTTGAGCGGGTAACCGTAATGGACCTCGCTCCGGACCCGCGTCCCGGGACCGCGGCGACGGCCTATCACCGCGCGGACGTGTTGGCGCTGGATGCCGAGGCGCGACGGATCTTGTCGACGGCGGATGTGGTCATCCTGACCCTGCCCGAATCCGTGGCGATCGAATCGGTGCATGCGGTGCGGTCCGCCATGCGCGGCGATGCGCTGCTCGTGGACACTCTTTCCGTAAAAACACAAATCGTCGGTTTGATGAGAGAGTTCGAGCCACCGCTCGAAACCCTCAGCATCAACCCGATGTTCGGGCCATCGGCCGGGTTCGCGGGCCAGAACCTGATCGCGGTCAAGGTTGCCGCCGGTCCGCGCGCCGAGCGTTTCATCGGGATTCTGCAAACCCTGGGCTGCCGGATCGCCTTCCGCACCGCCGAGGAGCACGACCGGGCCATGGCCGCCCTGCAATCGGCCACCCATGCCGCCATCCTGGCCTTTGGCATGGCACTGGAAAAACTGGATTACGACGTCAAGGCGCTTGCGGACATGTCGTCGCCCCCGCACCGGGTGCTGCTCGCGCTCGTGGCGCGGATTCTCGGGGGCGAGCCCGAGGTGTATTGGGATATCCAGGCGCACAACAGCTTCGCGCAGGGAGCGCGCGATGCGGTCCGGCAAAGTGCACAAGATCTGTCGGACATGGTGGCCAGCGGCGGTGAGGCCGAATTTCGCGCGCGTCTGGACAGGCTCCGGACTTTGCTGGGGCCGGACCTGGCGTTCCTGGCGCGAAAATGCAGCGCCTTGTTCGACACGGACCGGCAAATCGAGAAAACGCGCAGCACTTAGCTGCGCGCGGGCTGAGGCCTGCCGGCTGCCTTTCCCCCGGGAAATCAACCCCTCGTTAACATAGTTCATACGATAGCCGCATGATATTCTCTCGAGTCGCTTTCCCGCGGTCAGTGTCCGCCTCGAACCACCGGTCTGAGCTATCAATGAGTGCATTTGAACGTATCGACCTCGAGGCCGCGCACCCTGCGGAGACGCCTCCCAAAATCGCCATTTTTCTGCAAGACCTATACGGCGGCGGCGCCGAACGGATGATGCTGAACCTGGCCGGCGGTATCGCCGATACGGGGGTGGCGGTCGATCTCGTTCTCGCGCAGGCCAAGGGATCCTTCATTCCGATGATCCCGGACAGTGTGCACTTGGTCGATCTCGGCGTCCGGCGGACCTTGCAAAGCATCCCGGCGCTGGCGCGCTACTTGCGGCGCGAACGGCCGGCGGCGCTGTTGGCGGCGCTCATGCATGTGAACGTGGCGGCCATCCTGGCCACCTATCTCTCCGGTCACTGTAGCCGTGTTGTGGTGAGTGAACGCAGCACCATAAGCAAAGAATCGGCGGAGATTGCGGCATTCTCGATCCGCGCCGCCCACCGTTTGGTCCCCTGGCTGTATCCGCGTGCCGATGGAATCACCACCGTTTCACAGGGCGCCGCGGAGGATCTGGCGCAGTACTGCCGGCTTCCCCTCGATCGGATCGCCGTGATCAACAATCCAGTCGTGGGTCCGGCGCTGATTCGACGCGCGGCGGAGCCCTTGGATCATCCCTGGTTTGCCGCGGGTACGCCGCCGGTGGTTCTCTGTGTCGGCCGGCTGAGTCCGGAGAAGGAATTCGGCACCGTGATCCGCGCCGTTGCCGAGTTGGCTGCGCAACGGTCTGTCCGGCTGATGGTTCTGGGAGAAGGGGTGGAGCGTCCGGCTCTCGAGGCCCTGGTCGATGAACTTGGTGTGCGTGATCGTGTACTGCTTCCCGGCTTTGTCGCAAACCCCTACGCCTACATGGCGCGGGCCGCCGCCCTGACTCTCTCCTCGCGCTGGGAGGGGAGTCCGAATGTGCTCGTCGAGGCCATGGCGCTGGGCAAGCCGGTGGTGGCCACCGACTGCCGCAGCGGTCCCGCGGAGCTTCTTGAGGGTGGCCGCTATGGTCCGCTGGTGGCCGTGGGCGACGCCAGCGGCATGGCGGCGGCCATCGGCCAAATGCTGGACGCGCCGGTCCCTCCGGAGGATCTGAAGGCACGCGCCGGCATGTTTTCCGTGGCGCACGCGGCGGAGGCCTATTTGCGTGTGCTGCTCGGGGACGAGTGGGGAAAAAGACAGGCTATATAGCCATCGGTCATCCGATCGAGGCTGAAATAGGCGCTGCGTCGATGTGCCGCCGCCGCGAGCGCTTGGCGCTTCTCCGGCTGGGCGAGCAGGTCCCGGATGGTGTCGATCCAGGGCTCCACCGAGTCCATGCCAAGGACGGCCGCCGCCGCTTCGCCGCCGTCCGGCAAGACCACTTCGATCGTTGGCGGGATGTCGCTGGCGACAATGGGGCATCCCGCCTGCATGGCCTCGATCAAGGCGATGGGTAGGCCCTCATAAAGCGAAGGCAGGACGAAGAGATCGAGAGCGGCGAGAAAGTTCGGCACGTCGGCGGGCGGTATCGCGCCCAGCAGGTGAATGCGATCCGCCAGACCGGCCGACGCGATTTGCTGCTGGAATTTCTGCCGCAACTCTCCGTCACCGGCGATGGCCATGTGCACACCCGGCAGCCGGGCCATGGCGGCGAACAGGAAATCCTGGTTCTTCTGATGGGCAAGCCGGCCCATGGTACCAATGGTGTGCATCTGCGCGGGAAGTCCGAAATGCGCGCGCGCTTCGGCTTTCGTCAGGCTCGCGGGCCGGACGCGCATGCCGTTTTGCACCACATGCAAGCGCCGAACATAGGCAGCGGGATAGCGCGCATAGGAGTCACGGACCGAATAGGAAACGGCGATGTTTCCGGTATAGATACCCAACGTCCCCCATGCCTTGTCCATAAGGCGCATGATCGGGTTGTGGGTCTTCGCTGGATTGTGCTGAGAGGCGACGCGCGAGGGGCAGCCGACGATGACCGCGGCAAGCAGGCCGAAGATGTTGCCGAGCGGCAGCACCCCGTGCACCGCGTCCGGCCGGAAAGCCCGCATGGCCGGGATCAGGCGCAGGAACACGCGGACATAATCCAGAAGGCCGGCCGCTCGGCGCGGCAGGATCACCCGTACGCCGGGTTCGTCCTCGAAGGCGGGCTGCTGCTGGTACAGGAACCAGGTCTCAGCCTCGTAGCCGCGTGCGCGCAGGGCCGCGGCAACCTGCAGGGGCACCACCATGGCCCCACCCTTGGACAGCTTGGTGACAATGAACAGAACCCGCCGGGATGTCATAGGGTTGCTTCCGCTGTTCCAGGCTGTGGTGTCCGCCCAGGGCGGTACCGGAGGGCACTGGTGACCAGGACAGGTAAGGTCAAGGTCGTTAAGAAAGAGTAGACCCTTGGCCCGTACCTTGGGAGCGCCGACTGCGGGTCGGCGGGGGATTCACCCTTGAGGCAGCGGCTCCCGGCGCGTATGAGAACGCGGGCGGTTGACCAGTTTGAAAGGCGTTCCAGGTGTCTATTGTTGTGACCGGCGCGGCCGGATTCATCGGCTCCCATGTCTCCCAGGCTCTGCTCGCCCGCGGCGAGACGGTCCTTGGAATCGACAACCTCAACGACTACTACGATCCGGCGCTCAAGAAGGCCCGGTTGGATCAGCTCACCGGCCGGCCCGGATTCTCGTTCCACAAGCTTGATATCGCCGATCATGCCGCCGTCGTGGCGCTGTTCGAAAGCCAGCCGGCGATCGACCGGGTGGTGCACCTGGCGGCGCAGGCCGGGGTGCGCTATTCGCTGACCCATCCTTTCGCCTATATCGACGCCAACATCACCGGCCATCTGGCGATGATGGAGGCCTGCCGGCGCCTGCCGGCCCTGCGCCATATGGTCTATGCCAGCTCGTCGTCGGTGTACGGCGGCAACACCAAGCTGCCGTTCTCGGTCGACGATCCAGTGGAGCGGCCGGTCTCGCTCTACGCCGCGACCAAGCGGGCCAACGAGCTGATGGCGCATTGCTATGGTCATCTCTATCGCCTGCCCATGACCGGCTTGCGGTTCTTTACGGTGTACGGTCCGTGGGGCCGGCCGGACATGTCGGCCTACATCTTCACCAAGGCCATCTTCGAGGGGACGCCGATTCGCGTCTTCAACAATGGCGACATGCGCCGCGATTTCACCTACATCGACGATATCGTTGCCGGTGTGATCGCCGCTTTGGATCAGCCGCCGGCCGATACGGGCGAGGGGGCGCCGCACCGGGTTTATAACCTCGGCAACCACCAATCCGAGCATCTGCTGCACTTCATCGAAGTGATCGAGCGGTCGTGCAACCGCAAGGCGGAGAAGATTTTCGAGGACATGCAGCCCGGCGATGTCAAGGCAACCTATGCCGACATCGAGTCGTCGCGCCGTGATCTTGGCTTCGAGCCGAAAACCTCGATCGAAGAGGGGTTGCCCCGCTTCGTCGATTGGTACCGCCACTATCACGGTGCCTAGCGATAGCGCTTATTGCGCGGCTACCGGCACCGCGTGGCTCATGTGCTCCAGCAGAGCGTCCGAAGGCTGGCCATCGATGTTCAGGCCCGCGCGTTGCTGATAGTCCTGGATGGCCGTCGTGGTGCGGGGGCCGACCCGGCCGTCCACCGGACCCGGGTCATAGCCGATCTCCTTCAGTCTTTTCTGGGTTAGGAAGATCAGCCGGTCGCCCTGAATCGGCATCGCATCGGTGGCGGATGCTTCGGCTTCGGGGTCGGCTGAAGTCTCCGGTGCCGAGGTCGGGATCGGTGCCGGGATTTCGGTGACGGCCGGCGTGCTGGGTTCGGCCGAAGTGGTCTCCGCCGCCGGCGGAGCGGGTGTTTCCATTTGCGGTGCCGGTATGACGGACGACTCGCTGGCATCGCTTGGCGCCGCGGCGCCCGCATCGCCTGTGCTCGGCGCCGCCGCTGCCTCGGTCGAGACGCGGAGCACATCCTGCAGTTCAGCGATCACGGCGCCATCGACGATCAGCGGCTGATCTTCGATGGTCAGGGTCGTGGTTCTGCCGCAAGCGGGGTCGATATAAGGCTGGCAGGTGAATGTCACGACGGCGCTATACGGGATATTGACCGGCTTACCGGCGCGATCCTGGGTGGCGACGATCCCGGTCACTTGCCAGCGGCCGTCTCCAGGCAGTGGCGCGATCTCGGGCTTGAACAGATCGACCCGCAGAATATCTGCGGACGATCCGGCGATGGAGTCCTCCACCAGCTGAAGGGCCGCCACCAGCCTGTTCTCATAGTCGCGATTGTGCCGATCCAGAATCGGCAATGTCAGCCAAATCAAGCCGATAACCGCGATAACCGCCAGAAATACGAGAAAGCTTCGCACGTTAACCTTAATTGTGGTGGTTGACTGGCCGGTGACCGTCCAAGGGCTGCAGCTAGATAGTCGATCCGACGCTTCGATGATAGCTCAATTTCGCCGGCCATGGAAACCAGACCGAGTTGCCAAGCCGTGGTTTAGGGGGTGAAAGGATGGCTTAACCATGACCTCTCGGTGTATATTGGAAGGCTAGGAAAGCAAGGTTTGGCGCCGATCAGGGAGATCGCAAAATATGGCCGCGGCCCAAGTATGGGTTAGGTTTTTGGCGCTCGTTTTGGCCGGGTTTCTCGGACTCGTGGGACCAGCCGTGGGACCGGCGAGGGGCCAGGCGCCGATTGTCGTAAACGAGCGGCCGATACCACCTTCGTCAACAGGCGAGCTGGGGGAGGCGGACATTGCCCGGGCCGTGGCGATGATCCGCGATCTGGGCAATATGTTCGGCACCCTGGCGGCGCGCCGGGACGGTACGGGTGCTGGCGCCGCATGGAGTCTCTATCGGGATACGTATCACCGCGCCGCGGACCGGATCGACGACCTGCGCGACGCCGGGCACATCGCGGTAGGCGATCTGGCCGACGGCCGGGCCGCCACGCTCGCCGAGGGCGGCATCGTCCTCGATTCCACCTTGGGCGGCGGCTGGCAACCCGATCAGGTTCGCAAGGACCGGCGCCTGGGCGGCGGTGACTGGGCGGCAATCAGCCGCCTTGCCGGTGTGCTGATCGAGCAATTGATGGCCTCGGATCAGACCACCCATGAAGAGATGTCGGACTGGGCCGCATGGGCGACCGCTCACGACCCAACCGCAAGGTTGCAGGATCTGGCCGGCGAGGCGCCCGGTCCTCAGTTGCGGCCGCTGCTGCTGCGCTTCTGGCACATCCAGGACAAGTACGTCGCCAACGCCTTGTCCGCCGCTGCCCGTTCGGTCGGACAGCTTGGTCGCGCCGCCGCCCTCAGCAACGAGATGCTCGGCGTCCTTCGGCAAGCGGAAGACGTGGCCGGCTGGCGCTGGCGTAAGCCGTTGGAAACGGTCTGGAGCGAGAGCGTGGAGCGAACCAGCGCACTGGCCGGAACCCTCGCGCCGCCGCCCTCGGCTGCCGTCGCAGGCCCAGTTGACGGCACTGATACCCAGCAACCTCGAAGCGCCGATTTCGATGAGCTGTTCACGGCCACAGATCTCGATGTTGACGAAATCCGGGCCGATGTCGAGGTCCTGCGCGGGGCGGCGGGGGCGTTACGCGCCGATGTCGATGCGCTCGGCGGCGATGCCAAGTCGCTACGGACCGATGTCCAGGGTTTGCGCGGGGATACCGATCAGTTGCGCGGTCATGTCGATGTGCTCGGCGGTGAGTCCAAGTTGCTCCGAGCCGATGCCGAGGGATTGCGCGAAGGCGCCGACCAATTGCGCGGCCATGTCGATGCGCTGGACGGCGACACTCAATCGCTACGCACCGATGTCGACAGTTTGCGCGGCGATGCTGAACAATTGCGCGGTCATGTCGATGCGCTCGGCGGTGAGTCGAAGTCGCTGCGAGCCGATGTCAATAATTTGCGCGATGAAACCGGCGGCTTGCGTTCCACCGTCGATACTCTGAGTGGCGAAACCACGAGCTTGCGCGGCACGGTTCAATCTCTCGGTCGCGACACCAAATCCGCGCAGGCCGAACTCGAGGGATTGCACAGCGACACTGGCAGCCTGCGCGCCAATATCGAAACCCTGAGTGGCGAAACAGCGGCCTTGCGCGCCGGTGCCCAGATCCTCGGCGGTGAGTCGAAGTCGCTGCGAACGGATGTGGACACGCTGAGCACCGAGACCAAGAGTCTCCGTGCCCAGGTCGCCGCCCTGGACGCGGACAACGCAGCGCGCACCCAGGTCCTGCAATCCCTAGAGGCAGAGTTGCGCCAACAGAGCCAGCAGGTCGAAACCTTGTCTGCCCGCATCGCCGAACACGGGCGCAGCCTGGGTGCGCTGGCCAATGACACCGAGTCCATACGCCTCGTTCCGGCGGCGCTGGCCGATCTGACCGCGCGCCAGGCCGCCCTCGAGAAACGGGCAGCGGCGCTGGGCCGCGAAGTGGGTCCGGAGGGCCTGCCCCAGCAATTGGCCGAATTGCGGGCCGCGTTGGGCTCGGAACAGGGCCGCAGCCGTGACGCGGAACAACGCCTTGAGGCGCGGGTGCAGGATCGTCTGCGGGCTTTGGGCCGGGAGATCGAGTCCACCCGGCAGCAGGTCAAGTATCTGCAATCCGGTTTGTCGGTTGCCCGGCCCAGCCACACCGCGGTGGAGGTGCCCTTGCGTGATGAAGTGGCGCGCCGGACGGCGTTCCACCAGGCGGTCCTCGCCGGCGTCGTCCTGCTCGGCTTGCTGGTCGCCGCCATCGTCTTCTGGGTCCGTGCCGCCCGCGAGCGCGCGACCGCCGTGGCGGTGGATCAAGACGGGTGGGATCAAGATGGGCCGGAACATGAGGAGTTGGGCATTTCCGCCGAAGCACCAGGGACGGCCCCGGAGCCAGCTGAGGACACGGCTCTGAGCGATGAACTGGCGCGCTTGCGTGGTGCCGTCGGCGCCGAGCGCAACCGCGCCGGAGCCATGGCGGAACGCCTGGCGGGGGTCAGCGCATCTCTGGCGGAAAGCCAGGCGCGGGGGCGTCGTCTGGAGGCCGAGCTGACGGCGGTGCGCACCGCGACCCGGACCATGGGCCGGGGCTTGCTGGACGGTGCCGAGCGCGACCGGGCCATGGAGGCGGAATTGGCGCAGCTGCGCCAGGCGGTCGATGCGGAGCGGGAGCGCTCGGCCGCCCTGCAGGCTCGATTCGATGAAATCAAGGCATCGGTCGCGCCCCCCGCGGGGACGGCCACGCCAGCCCTGAATGGCGCCAGTCCTCATGATGCCGGGGGGCCGGCGCCCGAGGATCAACCCACGCCGTCGCACCACTCCGCGCCAGGGGGTGTGCCGGGTGACTTCGTGGCGAATCATGCGCTGCGCCACCGCGCCATCGAGGCTTTGCACCGCGGCGATCTGGCCGGTTTCGAACTGGCCTTCGCCGAACTCACGGCCTTGCCGCTGGCCATGATCGAGGACATGGTGCGTGAGCCCAGCGGGCACGATCTGGCCTTGGCATGCCGGGCGGCGGAGATTGCGAAAGCCCATTTTGCCGCGATTTTGATTCTCAACCGCCGGTCCCGTTCCGGCGGTACCCATCAAGACCCGCGGCAGCTTGCCCAGGCCCTGGCCCTCTTCGACGAGACCTCGGACGAGGACGCCAGCAAGGCCCTGCACGCTTGGCAGGCCCATGCGCCGTCCCGGGAAGGCTGGGCCAATCGACTGTCCTGACGGCGCTTTGTGGCGGCCGAATGAGGGGCTTTATTAGCGGTGACTATCTTCTGGCCAAGGTGGTTCGGTTATTTTGATTACATGCATGGGTACTGATACTCCGTCTGTATTGAGCAATCCCATGAAGATTTTGGTTTGATTTTTAGATGACGCTGATAGAATCCGGTCAACTACTCGGACCCAGGAAGCCCTGACCGGTGGGCCGGCATGGCCGTGACGCCATGCGGGCCGAGTCATGCTCGGAGATCCATCAGATCCGAATTGGGCACCATCCATACCTCCATGACCCGGCCAACAGGCGCCAAGCTGCTTTACAAAATGACACAAACAGACTCAAATTGGCTCATACAGGCTTCGCGGCGCGGGGATCGAATGCGTACACGGCATAACCGTGGATGGTTGGCGGCTGCCGCATTGGCGGTTGGGCTGGTGCTTGCGGCACCGGCAAGCGTGCTGGCCGGCTTCGAGGAAGGATCCGCCGCGTATCAGCAAGGCGATTATGCCAAGGCTCTGGAAGAATGGACGCCATTGGCCAAAAACGGCAACCAGCAGGCGCAATACAACATCGGTTATATGCACTTCAACGGCATCGGCGTCCCCAAGGAGCCGGCCAAGGCGGCGAAATGGTTCGCCATGGCGGCCAAGCAAGGCGATGCCGCGGCGCAAATGTCGCTGGGTGTCATGTATGGAACCGGCCAGGGCGTGGAGCAGGACTATTCGCAGGCCTACATTTGGCTGACCCTGGCGGCGGCGCGTCTGCCCTACGGCGATGACCGCGACCAGGCCGTCAAGAACCGCGATATCGTCAGCGCCAAAATGTCCCGGGCGCAGATTACCGATGCCCTGGGACAAGCCCTGAATTGGACTCCGAAATCGGAGAATGGCGCCAGCGTGCAGGCCGCATCGACCAGCGTACCGCCGGTGGCCCCAGCGGCCCCTGCCGCGCCCGCCAATGGCGGCGGCACCAAGCCGGGTGCGCAGATCGCCGCCGCCAATGGCACATCCTCGGCCGCCCCGTCGCCACCCGCCCCGAGCCCATCTGAGGCCGAGATAGCCGCCGCGAAAGCGGCCGAGGCGAAGGCCATGGAAGAGGCCAAGGCTGCAGCCGAAGCCAAGTCCATGGAGGAGGCCAAAGCTGCGGCTGAGGCGAAGGCCATGGCGGAGGCCAAGGCGGCAGCAGAGGCCCAGGCCATGGCGGAGGCCAAAGCAGCGGCTGAGGCGAAGGCCATGGAAGAGGCCAAGGCGGTGGCCGAAGCCCAGGCTATGGCGGAGGCCAAGGCGGCGACCAAGGCGGCGGCCGAGGCCCAGGCGGCCGCACCACCGACGCAGACGGCGGCCCTGACGGCCGGGACCGGTTTTCTGGTACAACTCGCCGCCCTGCGCTCCATGAGCGCGGCGGAAAGCGAATGGTCACGCCTCAAGCGCCGGCATGCGGACATACTGGGTCAATTCGAGCCGGTCTTGCAGCCGGTCGATCTGGGCAGCAAAGGCAACTTTGTGCGGGTGCAGATCGGGCCGTTCGCCGATACGAACGAAGCGGGCGCGGTGTGCCAGGCCCTGCGCGCGCAGAAGCAGGATTGCGTGGTGGTTTCCGCCGCGCGGCGCGGCTAGGAAGCCGGTTTCCGCCCGAGCCGAAGCATGCGGTAGGCCTGGGGCGCTGCCACCACGATCAAGAACACCCGGATGATGTGATGGGTCGCGACGAATGCGGTGTCCGCCCCGATGGCGATGGCGATCAGGCTCATCTCGGCCAGACCCCCGGGGGCGAACGCCAGGACCAATGCCTCGCGCGATAGGCCGGTGATCTGCCCGATGGCCAGGGCGAAGGCCAGGGTGGCCAGAATGAGCACCACGGTACCCCCGGCGGCGCTGATCATGGTGCGGAGAATCAGGGCGGCGCGGACCCCTGCAAAGCGGCAGCCGACTGCCGCACCCACCACCACCTGGGCCAGGGCGATCAGCTCGTTCGGCGGTTTCGCCGTGGTCCAGCCGGCCAGATGCACGCCGGCGCTGAGCAACATGGGGCCGACCAGGGCGGCGGCGGGCAGCCGCAGGCAGCGCGCCAGGACGAAACCAACCGCGCCGCAGACGGCCAGGACCACAAGATCGATGGGCACCAGCTCCGATAAGGGCGAGCCGGCGTCCGGCCGCGCGCCGGGCTCGTATCCGGTCAGCGCCTGGAAGGCAAAGGGGAGGGTCATCACCACCAGCAGAATCCGCGAGGCATGGGTCAGAGAAATGATCCGGGTATCGCCGCCCATGGTGGATCCAACCATGATCATCTCGGACAAGCCGCCGGGCATGGCGGAAAAATACGCCGTGGGCGCGTCGTAGCCGCAGACGCGGCGGAAATACACATATCCGGCCGCGCCGGCGACGGCGCAATACAGAGTCAGGGCGCTGAGGCTTACCCCCCAGTCGCCCATCTGCTGAGCAATCTCGGGGGTAAAGCCGCTGCCCAGCATGATGCCCAGCACGGCGACCATGACATTGCGCAGCAACTTCGGCATGCCCAGGGGAATCCCCACAACTGCCAGGGCCGTGGTCGCCGTCATGGCGCCGATCATCCAGGCCAGGGGAATCTGGGCGAGGTGCCCCAGCCAGCCGCCAACAGCGCCGCCGGCCAACGCCGATACGACGGCGAACGAACGGGCCTGTACGTTCGGTGAGCCGACCCGGACCGCCATACTGGATACGTCGCCTAGGCTGCGCTTACGCGGTCAAGCAGGCGGCCCATGAAGCGCTCGCACAAAGCGAGCTGCGCGTGGGAAACGAACTCATCGGGCTTGTGCGCCTGATCGATGGAGCCGGGGCCGCAGATCACCGTCGGAATGCCGCCGTCGTTGAACAAGCCCGCTTCGGTACCGAAAGCGACCTTGCTGGTGGCATTGGCACCCGCCAGGGCCTTGACCCAGATCACCACCTCGGCCTCCGGGGACAGGTCGAGGGCGGGGATGAAGGATATGTATTCCCAGGTGAAGCCTGTCTCCGGCGCGATCGCCTGCATCCCCGGTTCGATTTCCTGGTGCGCGTAGGCTTGAATTTCCGCCAGCATGGCTTCCGCATCGTCGTTGGGCAGGGTGCGGAACTCGAACTCGAACCTGCAATCCGCCGGGACGATGTTCAAGGCGGTGCCGCCATGCACGGTGCCGCAATGCACCGTGCTGTGGGGGATGTCGTAGTCCGGGTCGAAGGGGCCCTCCTTGGCCTTGCGCGCGGCCATATCCGAAAGCCGGGCGATCACCTTGGCCGCCGCCTCGATCGCATTGACCGCTTTCGGTGCCAGCGAGGAGTGCGCTTCCCTGCCGCGCACATGGCAGCGTTGGGACAGCTTGCCCTTGTGGCCGATGATGACCTTCATGTCGGTCGGTTCGCCGACGATGCAGGCGGCCGGCTTAACCGGCTGTTTGGCCAGAAACTCGATCAGACGGGGCACGCCCAGGCAGCCAACCTCCTCGTCGTAGGAGAGGCAGTAGTGAATCGGCTGGGTCAGGTTTCGCTCCAGGAAGCGTGGCGCGAAGGCCAGGGCGATGGCAATGAAGCTTTTCATGTCGCAGGTGCCGCGCCCATAGAGGCGGCCGTCCTGATCGCGCACGCTCCACGGGTCGCTGGACCAGTCCTGGCCGTCCACCGGCACCACGTCGGTATGGCCGGACAACGCAACGCCGCCCCGGTCCGTCGGCCCCAGAGTGGCGTACAGGTTCGCCTTGCGCCGGTCGTCGTCATAGGTCAGGTGCGCGGTCACGCCCAGTCCGGCCAGGTAGTCGCGTACGTCGTGGATCAGATCCAGATTGGAATTGCGGCTGGTGGTATCGAAGGCGATTAGCCGGTCGATCATGGCGCGTGATTCGCCGCTCATGCTTGCCCCTGTCGTCACGCCCATATCCTTCCGGTAGTCGCTTGAAATCAGGCGCCAGGATGGCAGAGGAACCGGGTGCGTGCCAACCCGCAGGTGCAATCATGTCCTAGGATTTGACGGCTTGGTCCATGGCCGCCTGGTCCAGCAGCCATTCGCGGAAGGCTTTGATCTTGGGCCGATCGGCCGCAGCCTCGGGCGAGACCACATAGCAGGCGTAGTTGGTCGGAAGAGTTGGCCCAAACGGTTGCACCAGCCGCCCGGCCTCCAGGTCCAGGCCGACCAGGGAACTGCGCGCCAAGGCAACGCCCTGACCGTCCATGGCCGCTTGCAGGGTCAGGCTGGAGTGACTGTAGCGCGGGCCGCGGTTCGGATTGACGCCCGTCACGCCGGCCGCCGCCAGCCAGACCCCCCAGTCCGGCGCGTTGATCATGTCGCCCCATTCCTCGTGCATCAGGGTGTGGTGCTTCAGATCAGCCGGCTCACGCAAGGGCAGTGGACCCTGGAGGAGAGCGGGGCTGCACACCGGGAAGACCGTATCCTGCATCAGCTTGTCGACGCGCAGGCCAGGATAGACGCCATAGCCATAGCGAAGGCCCATGTCCATGTCGTCGCGGGCAAAATCGGCCATCTTGTCCGAGGCCGACACCATCACGTCGATTTCAGGGTGCTGCTGGCGGAACCGGGTCAGGCGGGGCAGCAGCCATTTGGCGGCGATGGAGGTGGCGACGCTGATCTTCAGATCGCCGGACCGGTCGTCGGCACGCAGCCGGCGGGTCGCCGCGTCGATCTGATCGAATGCCTCGGTCAGGGCCGGCAGATACATCTGGCCCGTATCGGTCAACATCAGGCGCCGGTTGAAACGGCGGAAAAGCTGGGTCTGCAGGGCATCCTCCAGGGTCTTCACCTGGTGGCTGATGGCCGCCTGGGTGACATGCAGCTCCTGCGCCGCCTTGGTGAAAGACAGGTGCCGCGCCGCCGCCTCGAAGGCACGCAAGGGTTTAAGCGGGGGAAGCTGCCTGGCCATCGATTATCGGATTATAAAAACTTATTCGAAATATGAAATATCATCGTTTGTTCACAGTGTCAACACGGAGTATCTGATATGCAACCTAAGTATTTGGTGGCATAGGAGCCACTGGCCGCACCGGTGCCACTCAACTGGCACCAGGTTCGAATAAGGAGACCTGAGATGAGCAATAGCCGTTGCATGGAATTGGACCAGCCCCTGTCACTGGCGCAAACCGGTCCCGAGAGCTTTGCGCGCAAGATTCTCCGTGCCGTGACCAGCCTCTTCGATCTGATCCTGATCTGGCAGGAGCGGGCAGCAGAGCGGGCCCATCTGGCCACGCTCGATGACCGGCTGCTGCGGGATATGGGCTTGAGCCGGGCCGACGTGGACCAGGAGTCGACGCTGCCGTTCTGGCGGTCGCGGTAAGAGGGCTCGTTCCTCGTCTTTACCGGATTAAGGGAGGAACTGCTCCTTGATGATGCGCTCCTCCAGGGCGTGCTCGGGATCGAACAGCAGGTGCAGGGTGGCCGAGGCATCCTCGCGCACCCGCACCTGAGCGACCTCGCGCACTTCGGTGAAGTCCGCCGTCGCATTGACCGGGCGCTTGCCGGCTTCCAGCACGTCGAAAACCACCTCTGCGGTGTTGGGCAGCAGGGCCCCGCGCCAGCGCCGCGGCCGGAAGGCACTGATCGGGGTCAACGCCAGGATCGGCGCGTCCATGGGAATGATCGGCCCGTGCGCCGACAGGTTATAGGCGGTACTGCCGGCCGGCGTCGCGACCAACACCCCGTCGCAGACCAGTTCGGCCATGCGGACAACGCCGTCGATACTGATCTTCAATTTGGCCGCCTGGCGCCCGGCGCGCAGCAATGACACCTCGTTGATCGCCAGCCCCGCGACCGTATCGCCGCCGATGGTACGCGCCTCCATGCGCAAGGGGCGCAAAGTCACCTTTTCGGCGTGGGCCAGCCGGTGCAGCAGGTCCTCCTCGTTGTAGTGGTTGGTCAGGAAGCCGACGGTGCCGCAATTCATGCCGTAGATCGGCATGCCGCGGGCCAGGTACTTGTGCAGGGTCTCCAGGACGAAGCCGTCGCCGCCCAGGGCCACGATGATATCGGCGACATCCGGCGACGCCCCGGCATAGCGCCCGGAAAGGCGCTGCAGGGCCGCCTGGGCCTCCTCGGTTTCGCTGGCGACGAAGGAGAAGCTTGGTTTGCTCATCGGCCGGGGATTCCCGTAAAAATCGCCGGTCCAACCGCCGGCGCCGGTCGGAGTATACCGCGGCCCGCACCCTGTGCCAGCCTTGCCCATGGGCCCGCGCCGAAGCGGCCCCGAAGGCCGGGATTTCAGGACTCACTTTACAGATACCATGACTTCGCTGTTATTTAGCGGCCGGTAGGACCAGCCCTTCCACGAAATGTGCCCCCTGGTGATGAGCTTATGACCGCTTCCCAAACTGCTGCCCGGCGATCGGCCCCGGAAACGGTCGAGGGCCGGATCCGTCCGGGTGTGGTGGCCGATATCCCGCAGCTGGTCGAGATCGAGGCGCGCTGTTTCGCCACCGACCGCCTGTCCAAGCGCAGCTTTCAGCATCTGCTGACCCGTGGCCATACGATCCACCTGGTCGCCGAGGTGGATGGCGTGATCGTCGGTTACGTCATCGTGCTGCTGCAGCGCGGCACATCTTTGGCCAGGCTCTATTCCTTCGCCATCGATGCCGCCTATCGCGGACGCGGCATCGGAATGGCTCTATTGGCGGAAACCGAGCGCCACGCGGTCGAGAAGGGGTGTGCCTTCATGCGCCTGGAGGTGCGCCCCGACAACGCGGTGGCGATCGCCCGTTATCGCGCCGCCGGCTACAAGGAATTCGGCAGCTTCCAGGATTTCTACGAAGATCACAGCGATGCGCTGCGCATGGAAAAGGTTCTGGCCGGCACCCAGGCGCCCAAGCTGGCCAAGATTCCTTTTTTCCCGCAGACGGTGGAATTCACCTGCGGGCCGGCGGCCCTGATGATGGCGATGAAGGGCCTCGACCCGGCGCTGCCGGTCAACCGGGCGCTGGAGATGCGGCTGTGGCGCGAATCGACAACCATTTACATGACCAACGGTCACGGCGGCTGTGGCCCCTACGGCATGGCCTTGGCCGCGCTGCATCGTGGCTTCGACGTGGAAGTCCGAGTGAACGAGCCAGGCGCCCTGTTTGTCGATTCGGTGCGGAACAAGAAGAAGCGGGAAGTCATTCGCCTGGTCGAACAGGATTTCCGCGAACAGGCCGCCGCCGCCGGCGTGCCTGTCAATAGCCACGGCCTAACGGTCAGCGATCTGGTGAACGATTTGCAGGACGGCGCGGTTCCAATCGTGCTCATCAGCTCCTATCATCTTTATGGCCGAAAAGCGCCACACTGGGTGGTATTAACCGGTTATGATGACCGTTTCCTGTATATGCATGACCCCTATATCGATCCGCCGCGCAACAGAACCTCGGGCGACTCCATGAATGTTCCGGTAACCCGCCGCGATTTCGACCGCATGGCCCGCTATGGCGGCGGCCGGGTGCGCGCCGCCGTGATCGTCAAACGGCGGCCGCCGGCATAATGCCGCAACACGTCATTATCGTCCAAAAGCCCGCCGATCGAAGCTGGGCCGAGAAGATGGGGACCGTGGCCACGGCGCGGGACTACATCACCGGTACGGAGAAGTTCGGTACCCGGCAGACCCGCGTCATCAACCTCAGCGACGATTTCGAATATCTCGACCTCGGCTACTATTGTTCGCTGTTGGCCGAGGCGCGCGGACACAACGTCATACCGACCGTCGAGACCATCCTCGATCTGTCGCGCAAGACGCTCTATCAGGTGGCGCTGCCCGATCTCAACGCCGCCTTGCGCAGGGATATCGGCAAGCTGCCCAAGGCGCCGAAGTCGGATTTCGCCCTGACCATGTGCTTCGGTCAGGCCTACGACGGCCGCTTTGGTGCCTTCGCGCGCCGGGTGTTCGACCGCTTTCGCTGTCCGCTGCTGCGTGTCCAGGTGGCTCTCGAGGAACGCTGGTCGGTGAAATCCCTGGAGCCGATTACACCGGCGGAATTGAGCCCGCACGAGTTCGAGTATTTCGTGACCGCCCTGGAAAGCTATACCCGGGCCCATTGGCGCACGCCGAAGGTCAAGGCGCCGCCGCGCTATAGCCTGGCGATCCTGCAAAATCCGCGCGAGGTCATGCCGCCGTCGGACCGCGAGGCGTTGAAGAAATTTGTCACTCTGGGGCCGGCGCTCGGCCTTGGCGTCGAGTTGATCGAGAGCAAGGATTTCCTGCGCCTGGGCGAATACGACGCCCTGTTTATCCGCGAGACCACCGCGCTCGACAATCACACCTACCGCTTCGCCAAGAAGGCGCGGCACGAGGGGCTAGTGGTCATCGACGATCCCACCTCGATCCTGCGCTGCACCAACAAGGTGTACCTGGCGGAGCTGCTGCAGGCGCAGCATCTGGCCACCCCGACCACCTTGATCGTCGACCGGCAAAACCTGTTGGAGGCGGAGGAGACCCTGGGTTATCCCATGGTCCTGAAGATTCCCGACGGCTCGTTTTCCCGGGGCGTGGTCCGCGCCGAGAAGCGCGAGGAACTGATCGAGCTGTCGCGCAAGCTGTTTCAGCGCTCGGACGTCATCCTGGCGCAGCAGTACATGTATACGGAGTTCGACTGGCGCGTAGGCGTGCTCAACAAGCAGCCCCTCTATGCCTCCCAGTATTTCATGTCGCGCAAGCATTGGCAGGTGGTGAAGCATGGCCCCGACGGCCGCTCGGTCGAGGGCGGCTACAAGACCATCGCCGTCGAGGAGGCACCGAAGGAGGTCGTCGATCTGGCCCTGCGTGCCGCCGGCTTGATCGGCGACGGCTTGTACGGGGTCGATCTGAAGCAGACCGAAAAAGGTGTCTTCATCATCGAGATCAACGATAATCCCAGCCTCGACCGCGGGGTCGAGGACGCGGTGCTCAAGGACGATCTCTACCGCGCCGTGCTCAAGGATCTGCTCCGCCGCATCGAAGCGCGATAGGCGCGAAGGGGAGGGCCATGCGGGCAACGCACATCATTGCGGCGATCGTCTTCGCCATCGGAATGGCGGGTGCCGCCGGTGCGCGCGGCCAGGATCGCCATGCCAGTTATTACTATCCCGAGCCGGCCACCACCGAGACCTTTGAGTCGCTGGCGGAGCCGTTGCCTCAGGCCAGCCGGCCGTTGCGGATCGGTTTCGTGACGGCCATGACCAATCAGAATGCCAACCGGCCGTATCCGCCCCAGACGGCCGTCTTCGCCAAGGGCGATCGGGCGGAGAAGCTGATCATCGTGGCCCTGGTCGACGGGCGGTTCGATACCCTGTTCCGCGCCCGCGCCGAATTGGCCAACCTGACCGCCGCCGCGCGCCTGCTGCCGGCGTTTCAGGAGATGGGGGTGCAAGATCAGTTCACATTTTTCGATCTGGTCAAGATGCTGGGTTTCGAGCAGATCACCGTCTCCAACGGCCGCGATTTCGCACACCAGGTGTTCATCAAGTAACCCCGCCGCGGCGAGTGGAACGGCGCATGGCGACACTCTATTTCGCGCAACAACTCATCAACGCCCTGGCACTGGCGAGCGTTTATGCCTTGCTGGCCCTGAGCTTCACCGTGGTCTACGGGATCATCGGCAAGATCAACTTCGCCTTTGGCGAATTGTTCATGGTCGGGGCCATGCTGACCGCGTTATGGACCTTCTACCTCGCCACTTATGGCATCGGCGGCTGGGCGGTCGCCCTGACCCTGGTTCTGGCGGTCAGCGTGGTGACCGGAGCCGTGCACGGCTGGGCCACCGAGCGGCTGGTCTTTCGCCGGCTGCACATGACCCGCGGCCATGCGGTGCTGATCGCCGCCATCGCCCTGTCCATCAGTTATCAGGAAGGGGTGCGTGTCTTGCAGGGCTCCGGCGATCGTTGGTTGCGCCCGGATTTCAGCCTGTCGTTTTCGCTGGCCGAAACGGCGGGCTTCGACGTGGTGGCAAGCTGGAAGCAAATCGCCCTCCTCGCCGCCAGCGGCGCGTTTTTGTGCGGCCTGGGCTGGCTGCTGACGCGGACCCGCTTTGGCCTGCTCTACCGCGCCTGCGCCGACGACAAGAATGCGGCGGCGTTGATGGGGGCCAATGTGGACCGGGTCATCTCCCAAGCTTTCACCTTGGGCGGGGCGCTGGCGGGCATCGCCGGTTTCGTGCTGGTCGAGTACTACGGGGTCGCCAATTTCTTCATGGGCTTCCTGATCGGCTTCAAGGCACTGACGGCGGCCATTGTCGGTGGCATCGGCTCGATCCGCGGGGCCGTACTGGGCGGCGCGTTGATTGCCGTGCTGGAGACGTTCTGGTCGGGATATCTGGGCGGCAATTACCGGGAGGTTGCCGTCTTCACCGTGCTAGCGCTGGTTCTGGTGTTTCGCCCCGCGGGTCTGCTGGGCCGTGATCCGGACGTCTATTATCAAGACGCGCGGTAGGAAGCGGCCGGCGGCTCAGCCGCCGGTGACGCTCATATGGCGGGAGACCGCGGGCTGGTTGTGGCGGCGGTCGATAATGAAGTCGTGGCCGCGGGGCTTGCGGGAGATCGCCTCGCCGATGGCCGCCACCAGTGCCTCGTCGTCGTCGCTGGAGCGCAGCGGCGCGCGCAGGTCGGCGGCATCCTCCTGGCCCAGGCACATGTAGAGGGTGCCCGTACAGGTCAGGCGCACCCGGTTGCAGCTTTCGCAGAAATTATGGGTCAGCGGCGTGATGAAGCCGATCCGCCCGCCGGTCTCGGCGACCCGCGAATACCGCGCCGGTCCGCCGGTGCGGTAGTCGATCTCCTCCAGGGTCCACTTTTCGCGCAGGCGGGAGCGCAGGACCGAGAGAGGCAGGTATTGATCGACCCGGTTCTCGCCGCCGATATCACCCATGGGCATGACTTCGATGAAGGTCAGATCGAAGCCCTCGTCGCCGCACCAGGCGATCAGCTTGTCGAATTCGTCGTCGTTGACGCCCTTCAGGGCCACGGTGTTGATCTTGACGGCCAAGCCGGCGGCCTTGGCCGCGGCCATACCTTCCTTCACCTTGCCCAGGTCGCCCCAGCGAGTGATGGCCTTGAACTTATGCGGATCGAGGGTATCCAGCGACACGTTGATCCGCTTGACCCCCAGGCCGGCCAATTCGTCCGCGTATTTGACGAGCTGGCTGCCGTTGGTGGTCAGGGTCAGCTCCTTCAAGGCGCCGGTGGCCAGGTGCCGCGACAGGCTGCGGAACAGGCTCATGATGTTGCGGCGGACCAGCGGCTCGCCGCCGGTCAGGCGCAGCTTCTTCACGCCCTGGCCGACGAAGGCGCTGCACACCCGGTCCAATTCCTCCAGGCTGAGGATTTCCGCCTTGGGCAAAAAGGTCATGTTTTCCGCCATGCAGTAGACACAGCGGAAGTCGCAGCGGTCTGTGACCGAAACCCGCAGATAGCTGATCGCCCGGCCGAACGGATCGATCATCTCGGTCATCAAATAGCCTCCCCAAGCCCCATTGCGCCCCGGTCGCGCCCGTTGCGCGCCACCGGTAATCCAGCATACTAACCCCTCCTCGCGGGGATTTCACCCCTTAGCTTGATATGGGTTTGCCGATGCAGGAACGCCAGCCGGGGGATGTAAATCAGAGGAGCGCCAGCATCCTCGACCGCATGGCGGCGCGTTTCGTGGCTTTGCTGGTGCTTCTGGCGGTGGGGGCAGCGTTGGCCTGGATACACCGGGACGATCTGCTGCCGCGGTCACAGGCGACCCTGGCGGTCGACGATCCGGTGGCCCTATGCGTGGCCGAGCGCGCCGCCGATATCGACAAGATGCGCCAGGACGGGGTGATCGACGCCGATCGCGCCACCTTGTTCAAAAGCCGGGCCGAGGCCCTGTGCCAGACGCAATTCGGGCAGGGCAGCGGCCCGCCGGGTCTACCACAATAGGATAGCGGATCGGTTACAGCCGGCGCACTGCGATGATGCCGCGGCCGCCGCTTTCCGCGTGCACCCGGCCCAACAGATCGGCCAGCGGCTCGATGGTGACCAGCATGGCGTGTCCGTTGGGGCTGAGAACCATGGTCTCGTCGGTGGCGATGGCCACGTGGCCAGGGAAATAGATCAGGTCGCCACGGCGCTGCGTATAGTCGTGGGTATCGAACGGCACCGGGCTGCCGACGGTGGTGGCCTGCATGTATGAGTCGCGCGGGCAGGGGATGCCGGCACGGTTCAGGGCAATCTGTATCAAGGCGGAACAGTCGAGGCCCAGGCTGCTCTTGCCGCCCCACAGGTAGGGCGCCCACAGGAATTGCCGCGCGGTTTCCAGATGGTCCCGCGCAACCGCGCTGGGCGCGGCCAGGTGCGTCGAATAGATCCATCCGCCGGCCCCCGGCTTGGCCAAACGCACCTCGCTGAAGCGATCCTTGGTACCGGCCACGGTTACTGGGCTGGACATGCTCAGGCAGTCTACGGGCGGTGTCTTGATGTTCGGTTCCGGGTACAGGAACGTGCGCAGAACGGCGACGCTGTGGGTCGGTGCGTGGATCTCGGCGCCCAGGACCGAACTCTGCACATAGCCCACATAGCCATCGGCCGCGTTCTGCGCCCAGGCCCAGCCATCCGCCTCGTCATAGACGGTGACCTGCTCGCCGCAGAGGAATTGCGTATCGAGGGGCGCCGCGGCCTCGGGCCGGCGCCGCACATCGGCGACACCGCGCACCACTTGTGCTGGTTTGCCAGCGACATAGCGGGAAGCGCTCACCTGATCACGCAGGGATGTGGCGGCCAGATCGGCCCGGTAGGCGTGCAGGCGGGGGTCCAATGTGCTCATCGGGTTCTCTCGGGGACAATGATGGCCCGGTAAGTCTGAGGCAATGGTAAACGCGCCGGACTAGAGCCTGAAATCCGTGCACCATGACCCCAGGCTTGCGCTAAGCGGCCTCTATTACTCTACGATAAAAATCTGCCCGTTTAGACAGCCTTCCACGGCCTTGCTATATGCCAAACCTACGGCTTCATTTGACACATGAA
>DASWJP010000144.1:0-7802 GCA_036397065.1 Kiloniellales bacterium
GCTCCCGCCCTGTCACCGCGCCCAAAGTTCGATCGTGCCGGTAGACATAATACAGATGGGCCGCTCGGGCCATCAGGAAACGGCCCCGGCGGGCGCGGGCCCGGAAAAGCAAGGGATATCAGTGCAAGCGGCGGGCGACGGTTTTTTGATACATGCCGGCGAAATAGGTTTCCTTGGACCAGGAGAATCGCGTCGGCTCGCCGGCGAAATCGCGGATCTCGCGGGTCCACAGGGCCTTGGCAAACGGCTCCAGCTTGTCGAACACCAGGCTCATGGCCGGCCTCAGCGGATGCGCCCGGTGCGGCCGATGGTAGTCGACGAAGATGACCCTGCCGCCGGGAGCGATGCAGCCGAGCAAGGCGTCGATAACCTTGCGCTTGTAACCATCAGGCAACTCATGGAGCAGGAAGAAACAGCTTACAGCGTCATAATCGCCGTCCAGATCGACGGCATCGCGAACACAAGCCCGCGCATTCGGAAATGGCCGCAACTTGCGGCGGCAGTTGGCGACCTGCAACGGCGCCACATCGGCCACGTGCAAGGACCCGGCCGCCCCCACGTGGGCCGCAAGGCGCGGCGAGAAGTCACCGTAAACGCAGGCTGGCTGCAGCACTCGTTCACCAGGTTGCACCTCGGCCAAGGTGGCGCGGAGAAGCTTGCCGTAATTGCCCCACAGGATCGCCGAAACAACCCACGGGCGATCGAGCAAGGTTAAGTTACGCGGGCTTAAATAGGCCCACGAATAGACATCTTCGAGATAGGCCGGCAAGTCGGGAACAATCCCGCCCATATGCAGCAGAGGGCGCCCGTCTCTTTTGAGCGAGACAAGATTGTCGGTCATTGTGCCGACTTGTTTCCCTGTGAGGATTTTTCGAGGAAGCTTTCTCGCGGCTCCACCTCGTCGTGCACCAGGTTGTAGTGGCAGGCGATGCAGGTCATGCCGGATTCGCGTGCCTCGGCATGCTGCACCTGGCCGCGCTTTTTTTCCGGCTTGATGGCATCCTGGTTGTGACAACTGCGGCAGGTGACGCTGTCGTTCGCCAGCATCCAGTCGCGCACGGCGTACGCCAATTCGGGCCGCCTCTCCTGCCAGACCGCCGGGTCATCGTAGTCGTAGCGAATCTGGCCATAGAGATCTTGAACGCCCTTGACCACATGGGTCCAGGTGGCCGGCACCAGGCCCTTCGGGATGTGACAATCGGCGCAGCCAGGGATTACACCGCCGGATCGCATCCGGTGGGTCGATGTCAAGAAGGTCTCGCTCTTGGCGATGTATTCGCCGGTCAGATGGCAGGAGGTGCAGAACTTATCGGTGTTCGTGTAATGGTCCATCTGCTCGGCGCCGAGAACCAAGGCAACGCCGACGACAACACCGATGAGCAGAGTCACAATTGTGGCGCCGGTCAACCACTTGAAGATTCGCACAAGAACACCCCCCAGGTTTGGACAAATCTAATCCAACTCGTGACTCGGCAAGAGAACCAGTCCTTTCCCCGCCGATAGACTCGGCGGGGAGGAGACTGGCCGGTGGGCTAATTCACCTTGGTGGCTTCGATGTCACCCTTGGCACCAAAGCCGATGCTCAGCGGAAACGCCACATGGTGGAAGCGCGTGGTGACGTTATCGTCGTGCACCGCGAAGCCGAATGTATACGCATTGCCGATCTTGAGGATCTTGTCGTCCTCCGGATGGCCGGTATCCAAACGGCGGGTGAAGAGAACGGTCCATGTGCTGCCCTGCCAGGAGCCTTTGACATCCGTGTTGTCGGCGGCGGAGTCCTTGGCATCCGCCCGGCTGAGCAGACGGCCAGGTAGGACATCTTCCTCTTTCCACCCGGCGTTTGCATCATAGGCTACGGCATTCTCCTCGCGGATCATGGCGAAAGGCTTGGTTGGATCACCGATGTCGGCGACTGTGATCGACTTCATGCCGACCTTGCTGGCATCGAACATGTACTTCGGAGTCATGGTCTTGCGGTCGACGTTCCAGCTAAAAGGATTCTTGCCCTTATCGAATAGCCGGTATTCGAGGACATAACCGTCATCGGCCATGCCGACCGGGTTGCTGCGTGCGGCGCGCCATTGCATCAGGTCGACGAAGCCGCCGGCCGCCTTGATCTTGGCGATCTCTTCCGGCGATTTGGTCTTGTCCCAACTGGCCATGTCGTCGGTGCGCGAGGCCGGCAGATACTTGCGGATATCGCTTTCCTTCAGGCCGGCATCGCCGAACACGGCATGTGCCTTCACGGCGTCCTTGCCCGCCTCGTTCCCCATGTCGCGCATGCCGCTGTGGCAACTCAGCCAGCAGCCTTGTGCCGCGAAATTGGGCACCGATCCGTCATCGATCATGATCGCCAGGCGGTCCTCGTAGAGCGGCGGCTCCTTGCCGCTGCGCACCTTGTCGCTGGATTTGGGGCCGCCCATGAAGACCCACTTCTCGCCGTCGAAGCGGATGTAGTCATGCATCTGGCCGGGCCGGTCCATGTTGGTCTTCCACTGGAGGCGGAAGTAAGCATTCTCCTGATCGTAGGCGACCTGCACCGCCAGATCGATGACCCCGTTCTTGCCCGCGATCGGATTCGGCTCCAGGCGCTTGCCAGCGACAATCAGATTACCAATCTCCTGCTCTTCGCCTTCGTGGCACGAGACGCATGCATCACCGGCGGCGACTTTCTTGTCGGCACGCTTGTGCTCAGGACTGAGCAGCCAGTCGAGCCCCGACTGGCCGGGATAGAACAACTTGACCGTCTTGGTCGGCACTGCCGACCAATCGCTCGGCGAAGCCGCCAGCGCCGGCATGGCGAAACTTGCCGCCAATGCGATCGTCGCGGAGATCGCCGAAGCTCTTAGGTAAGATCGTATCATCAAGTACCCTCCCATTTAACGGGTGCACCCTCGCAGGCAAATCCCAAATGTAGCTTTTGTATTGATGCCAGGAGCAGGCATCCAATTCCATGATCTGGATCAATGGCCGAAAAGCTATGTAACCGGGTGCCGCCATGACGGCTTGGTGCTAGAGTTCCCGCATGCACACGGACCGCGAAGAGCTGTTGGCGGCGCTCAATTGGCAGATCGAAGCCGGGGCCGATGAAGCGATCGGCAACGCGCCGATCAATCGCCTGGCCCCGCCGCGCCGCTCGGCCCCGGTCCAAGTACCATCGGTCCAAGCAACATCGATCCGAGCAGGATCGGCGCCAACACCGGCGCTGGTTTCCAACGATGCCTCGCTGGCTTCGGCGCGGACGCTGGCGACCGGCGCCGGCACGCTGGAGGAATTGCGCGCGGCCCTGGGTGTCTTCGAGGGTTGCGCCTTGAAGCAGACCGCCATGAACCTGGTTTTCGCCGACGGCAATCCGAAGGCCAAGCTGATGGTGATCGGCGAAGGCCCCGGCGCCGAGGAGGACCGCCAGGGCCTGCCCTTCGTCGGCGTCTCCGGCCAGTTGCTCGACCGCATGCTCGCGTGCATCGGCCTGGACCGCACCAAGGCGTACATCACCAACGTGCTGTTCTGGCGGCCGCCGGGCAACCGGACCCCGACGCCGAGCGAAATCGCCGCTTGCCTGCCCTTTGTCGAGCGGCACATCGAGCTGGTCGATCCGGACTATCTGCTGCTGGTCGGCGGCATCTCGGCCAAGACCCTGCTCGGCCGCGGTGAGGGCATTTTGAAGCTGCGCGGCCGCTGGGCCCACTATCAGCACGTCGGCATGGCCCGGCCGATTCCGGCCATGGCCAGCCTGCATCCCGCCTACTTGCTGCGCCAACCGGCACAAAAACGCTTGGCCTGGCGCGATTTTCTGGCCCTGCAGGCGGCCATGCGGTCGGGCAAGGATCCGCTGCTGGCGAAATAAGTGTTAACGCGATCTTCACCCGCGCCGCCGATGCTCGGGATTAACGGCGTGCGGGCATCTAGTTGCCCTAGCGGCGCGCGTTGGTTAACGTGAGCCCTAACACAGGGGGCATTTTGCAGGTTGGATCCGGCCGCGGGCGGAGGCTCATAGGCGGGCTGGCAGTGGTTTTGACCACCGCGGCCTTGGCCGTGTCGGTGCCGGCCGCTGCCGAACCGGCCCTGCCCCCGCAGACGGCCGCGGCCCTTCCCGGCACCGTGGTCGTCGAGGGACTGCCGCAAGTCCTCTCCCCGGCGGATGCACAGACCTACCGCGATATCTTCAGCTTGCAGGAACAAGGCAAGTGGCAAGCGGCGGATCAGCGCATCGCGGCCCTGACCGACCGGCGCCTCATGGGCCACGTGCTGGCGCAACGCTACCTGCACCCGACCGCCTATCGGTCCAAGTACGTCGAGCTGCGCGATTGGCTGGCCGACTACGCCGATCATCCGGATGCGGGGCAGATCTACAAGCTGGCTGTGAAGCGCAAGCCCGCCAACACCAAGATGCCGCGGGCGCCGATCACACCGCGCTTTTCCGCGCCACCGGCGAGCGTCAGCAGCAGCGCCTCCTACCGTTCGAGCAAAAATCTGAGCCGTGTCGACCGGCGCAAGGCGGCACAGATCATGCGCCAGGTGCGGCGCAATGCCCTGAGCACCCGGCTGACCGCCAGCGAGCAACTGCTGGCCAGCAAGCAGGCGAAAAAGCTTCTCGATCAGGTCGAAATCGACGAGGGCTACTCTGAGATCGCCGCCGCCTGGTTCTACTATGGCAAGGACCAGCACGCCTATGATTTGGCGGACGCGGCGGCGCGGCGGTCGGGCGAGTTGGCGCCGATCACCCACTGGACCGCCGGCCTTGCCGCCTGGCGGCTGGGGCGGCTGGAGGACGCGGCCTGGCACTTCTCGCGCCTGGCGCTCTCCGAGAATGTCTCCCGATGGAACGCGGCGGCCGGCGCCTATTGGGCGGCGCGCGTCAGTCTGCGCCTGCGCAATCCGGCAGGCATGAGCGATTGGCTGAACCGGGCGGCGCGCTATCCGCGTACGTTCTACGGCCTGCTGGCCCAGCGGGCGCTCGGTCAACGGCCCAGTTTCAACTTTCATTCGAATCCGCTCGATGGCGCCACGCTGGCGCGCCTCGAAGCCGCGCCGGACGCGGCCCGCGCCTTGGCGCTGATGCAGGTGGGCGAGCGGCAGCGGGCCCAGCGCGAACTGAGCCGCCTGGATACGTGGGCCGATATGGAGTTCACCCGCGCCCTGTTGGCCCTGGCCGATGCCGCCGGCATGCCGGAGCTGGCTTTCCGCATCGGCCGCCGGCTGGCGGACTCCGATCACCCGGACGCGGACAGCGGCGGGTTGGACGTGGCCCTCTACCCGATCCCGCCGTGGCAGCCGCGCTCCGGCTTTACCGTCGACCGGGCGCTGGTTTATGCCTTGGTGCGCCAGGAGTCGGCCTTCAATCCGACCGCCAAGAGCCCGGATGGCGCCCATGGCCTGATGCAGCTGCTGCCGAGCACCGCCAGCTTCATCGCCCAGGATCGCGGTTTCCGCAATCGCAAGCGGCAAGAGCTCTATGATCCGGCGACGAATTTGGACCTGGGCCAGCGCTATATCGCGCATCTGCTCAGCAACCCGGTGGTGCAGGGCGATCTGTTCCGCCTCACCACCGCCTACAACGGCGGGCCAGGCAATCTGAACAAGTGGCAGCGCAATATGGATTATCAGAACGATCCGCTGCTGTTCATCGAGAGCCTGCCGTCGCGCGAGACGCGATTGTTCATCGAGCGGGTGCTGACCAATCTGTGGATCTACCGCATGCGCCTGGGTCAGCGGGTACCGTCCCTGGACGAGATTGCCGCCGGGGACTGGCCGCGCTACGTTGCCCTGGACAACGAACCGCAAAATTTGGCAACGAGCACCGTTTACATCGATGACTCGCATTGACGACAGCAAGCCGTTCCTGCCCGTCAATATCGCGGTTCTGACCGTTTCCGATACCCGCACCCTGGAAGACGACAAGTCCGGCCGCTCCTTGACCGAGTTGATCGCCGCCGACGGCCATACCGTCGCCGCGCGGGAGATCGTGCGCGACGAGACGGAGGCCATCGCCGCCCGTCTGCGCGCCTACATCGCCGATCCGGCCATCGACGTGGTGATCGCCACCGGCGGTACCGGGGTGACCGGCCGCGACGTGACGCCCGAGGCATTCAAGATGGTGATGGAAAAAGAGATCGAAGGGTTCGGCGAATTGTTCCGCTGGCTGAGCTACCAGAAGATCGGCACATCGACCATGCAAAGCCGCGCCATCGGCGGCGTCGCCGGCGGAACCTACCTTTTCGCCCTGCCCGGTTCGCCCTCGGCCTGCCGCGACGGCTGGCAGGACATTCTCCGCCACCAGCTCGATTCCCGGCTGCGGCCGTGCAACCTGGTGGAACTGATGCCGCGCCTCAAGGAGCACCTGAAGGGCGCTTGATCCGTTGCCGCCAGCGGTGCCAATCGGCGCCCGTATCCACGTCCTGCAGTTCTTCCAGATACCCAACGGATGCCCCGCGCATATTGGCCAGGGTATCGGCCAGGGCATGGCAACTGGACCAACGCACGCCGGCAAAAGGATCGCGCCGCGCCGGCCGGCGGCGGGCGCCGATCAGCCAATAACCGCCATCGGCCGCCGGGCCGAACACCCAGCCGCACGAGCCCAAGCGAGCAAACGCCGCGGCGATATGGGCCGGCCGCACATCGGGAATATCCGAGCCGACAATGACCACCGGCCCGGGCGGCAGATCGCGCAGCAGGCGGCCCATGCGGGCACCCAGATCGCCTGGGCCTTGCGCGACGGCGCGCCAAGGGGACGGCCATCCGGCGGACACGGCGCTATCGGGTGTGACCGCCAGCCAACAGCGCCAACGCCGGGTTCGGCCTAGGCGGCGCAGCAAGGATACCAGGCCGTGCCGATAGAAGCGCCAGGCGGCCAAATCGCCCACGTCCCTGGCCAGGCGCCGCTTCACCGCCCCCAGGCGCGGCGCCCGGGCCATGATCACCACATGCAAGGCCGGTCCCCGCCGCATCAATTATACAACCGCTGCAACCAGCGCGGCGGCACGCCGAGGAAATAGAGCGCCAGGATCGCCAGATTGCGCAGGGGCCGCAGCCACCAGCCGCCGGCTCGATAGCGTTCCGCCGAGGTGACCGCCGCCACAGCGAGCGGCAACAATCGGCGGCGGCCGATGCGGCGGACGAAGTCCACATCCTCCATCAACGGCAGCGGCCGATAGCCGCCCAACGAACGGTAGAAATCGGCGGCGATCAGCAGGCCCTGATCGCCGTACGGCAAGCCGAACACCCGGCCGCGCCAGCGGGCCAGTCGCTCGATCCGTCGCGCCCGTGGGTCCGCATCATCCAGGACCAGGCGGAACACCGCGGCCCGGCAACTGTTGGCCGGATCGGCCATGAATGCCGCCGCCGCCGAAGCCCAGCCCGGCGCCGGCACCGTATCCGCATGCAGAAACAGCAGCCACGGCCCGGCGGCACGGCCCGCACCGGCAACCAATTGAGCGCCGCGTCCCACGGGGGCACTGAACACTTCGGCGCCGGCCGCCCGCGCCACCAGGCGCGTACCGTCGGTCGAGCCGCCATCGGCCAAAATAATCTCACGGATCAGCTTCCCACGCCGGCCCTCGTCCAGGGCGGCCAAGGTCGCGGGCAATGCAGCGGCGGCGTTACGGGCCAGGATGACGATGCTCAGCGGTGGGCTCAGTGGCGGTTCGCGCATGACCCGGGTCATAGCACAGCTTGCGGCAAATCCTGAGCGCCGGCCTTTCGCCCGGCGCGCACGCCGTGTTACCGCTTGGCCCATTATGGCCATGCACCACGGACCCGACCTCGACGCCCTCGCCGCCGCCCTGGCCAACCTGCCGGGCCAC
>DASWJP010000145.1:0-2828 GCA_036397065.1 Kiloniellales bacterium
CATGCGCATCGACAGAATCGACCTGGGTGCCGATGGCGTGATCCAGGTGCATGGTGTGGCCGAGAACGCAGCGCTCTATACGAGTACCGCGTCCGGTGTCGCGGCCCTGGCCGTGCCGGATCAGGTCGTGACCTTGAGCGGACCATCGGCGCTCTATTTGATGGACACGCCGTTGCTGCGGGACGCGGACGATGGGCTGGGCATCTATATCGCCGCCGGATCGTACGGCAGCGTCAACTGGCACGGCGCGTCGATCTTCAAGTCGACCGATGGGTTGGAGTTTGCCACACCGGTCACCTTCGTCTCCGCCGGGCGCAATGCCGTGCATGGCCGGACGGAAACAGTGCTGCCCACCCATGGCGCACGCACGTGGGATCGCACCAATACCGTCAAGGTGCGGCTGTTTCGCGGAGCGCTTTCGTCGGCCACCGAGACGGCGGTGCTCAACGGCGCGAATGCCATGCTGATCGGCGACGAAGTGATCCAGTTCGCCAATGCCATTCTCAATCAGGACGGAAGTTATACGTTGAGCGTGCTACTGCGCGGCCGCCGGGGGACGGAGTGGGCCACCGGTGGTCATGCGGCCGGCGAACGCGCCATCGCGTTGACCGATGCGGCCTTGCTGAGAACCACCCTGGCCGATGCCGAGTTGAACGCGTTGCGGTTCTACAAGGCGGTGACCGTCGGCGGTACGCTGGCCGAGGGGACGCGCAAATCGCTGACCTTCCTGGGCCGCTCCTTCATGCCCTATGCGCCGGTACACGTGACGGGCTCGGTGAGCGGCTCGCCGGCGGATTGGATTATCGCCTGGGTGCGGCGCAGCCGCCTGGGCGGGGCGTGGAAGGACGGCGCCGATATTCCTCTGGGCGAGGAAAGCGAGGCCTACGAGGTCGACGTCCTGAACGGCGGCGCGGTGGTTCGCACGATCACCGCCACGCCATCGGCCGGCGGGTCGGTGGCGATCCCGTCCAACCGCCAGGCCACCTATAGCGCCGCCGATCAGATCGCCGACTTCGGCGGCGAGCAGGCGATCCTCACGGTTCGTATCTATCAGATCAGCACGTCGGTCGGACGCGGATTCCCCGCCCAGGCCGTTCTCGCCGCCTAGGTTCGGTACTCACATCATCGTCATCCCGGACGTTAGGCGAGCCCGAAAATCCGTGATTTTCGGGTGGCGAGCCTTGCGATCCGGGATCCATTTCTCCACCGCCTCGCTGTCGGACCTTGGATCCCGGATCACTGACTTTCCTCTCCAAATCAAAGATTTGGAGGAAAGTCGCGTCCGGGATGACGCCTTTATGAGTCCACGACCTAAACACCCAACTCGCAGGTACACATGACGACGCTCGCCAATCTGGGCGCGCATGCCGATGGCGTGCTGATCGCCCAATCGCAATCGCAGAAGGAGGTGACGTCCAACGCCTTGGACACCCTCCTGTCCAATGCCACGCAGAAGCCATTGGCGGTTGCCATACCGGCCGCCGCCGGCTCGCCCTTGAGTGCCGATCGCACGCTGACCGCCGACGAGTTCTTCGGCCATGTCCTGTACCAGTTGAGCGGCACGCCGGGACAGCCGTTCAATCTGCGGCTGCCCATGATCGGCAACCATGTGTTTGTCGTGCAGAACGATACGGCCGAGACGGCGACCGTCGTTTCTGGCGGCGGCAGTACCGTCGATGTGGCGGCGGGCAAACGGCGCTGGCTGCATTCGAACGGGACCAGTGTCATTGCCCTGGCGCCGGTGCACGATACCAGCGGCTCCGGCGGGGCGGCGGCAGTGGCCCTGGCGAGCGATCTGGACGCCTGGTTCGCCGGGTCGCCGGCGCCGGGCCAGTTGATCTGGCGCTGGATCTTGACGCGGGAGATCTCGTTGCCGGTTGATTTCGCCGGGTCGCAGGGGTTCACGGGCGTCGCGGCCGCCGATGGCCCGGCGGTCTTCGATCTGTGGCACGATGACGGCGGCAGTCCGGCACCCGGGGTGATCGGCACCATCACCTTTCCGACCGGGGTGCGGGATGCCACCTTCGTCAATGTGGGATCGCCGGGTGTGGTCACCGTTCTCAATCCCGGCGATATCCTCGAGGTGCGCGCTCCGGCCGGGTCGCCGGCGGACAGCGCCTTGGCGGACGTCGCCTTGCGCCTGCGCGGCGATGGTGCCGCGGTCCGTTGCGCGCTGGTCAACCTGACCGCCGATGAAAGTGTCGCCAACACCACGACGACGGCAATTCCCTGGGATGCGGCGGTCGAGGATATCGGCGGGTTCTGGAGCGGCGCGAATCCCACCCGGCTGACGGTGCCGGCCGGGGTGTCCCGGGTGCGTCTGATCGCCAACATCGACTGGGATTCCAATACCGCCGGCAAGCGCATTTCCTGGATCGACAAGAACGGGGCGCCCTATGTCGGCCGGCCGCTGATCGAGCAGCAGGCGGTCAGCGCCAGCAGTTCGAACACCCGGCAGAACGCAAGCACCGGCCCGATCGCGGTCACGCCCGGCGATTATTTCGAGCTGAAGGTGTTTCAAAACTCCGGCGGCAGCCGTCTGGTCCGTTTGGGCAACGACACGTGGCTGACCATAGAGGCGGTGACATGACCTGGTTGCGTTTGAGTCTGCTGGTTACAGCCGTCATGACGGTTTGGCTCGTGGCCGGCGCGGCGGCGGCGCAATCCGCCTGCGCGCCGCGCAATGCCATTCTGGAACGCTTGGCGGCGAAGTATGGCGAAGTGCCGGTTGCCGCCGGCGTGACCGACCGTGCCTTGCTGATCGAAGTGCTGGTCAGCGGCGATGGCGGATCGTGGACGATCATCGCCACGTCGCCGGCGGGTGCGTC
>DASWJP010000146.1:0-11096 GCA_036397065.1 Kiloniellales bacterium
ACCACCCGCATGTTGTGCTCGATGACCAGCAGGGTGATGCCCATGTCGGCGTTGGCCCGGCGCAAGCGGTCGATGAGTCCGTTGATCAGGGTCGGATTGATGCCGGCCGTCGGCTCGTCGAGCAGCAGCATCTTCGGCCCGTTCATCAACGCCATGGCGAATTCCAGCAGCTTCTGCTGGCCGAAGGACAAGTCGCCGGCCAGCAGGTGGCGCTTGGAAAAGAGGCCGACGAATTCCAGCAGCTCCTCGGCGCGCTCGTCGATCTCGGGCGGAACATGGGCGAACATATCGCGCATGCGGGCGGCCCGATGCGGCACGCTGATGCGCATGTTGTTCATGCACGAGATTCCGTCATACACCCGCGTTTGCTGAAATGTGCGCAACATGCCCCGGCGGGCGATCTGCGGGACCCGCAGTCGCGAGATGTCCTCGCCGAGAAACTGGATCGAGCCGGAATCGATGGGGTGAAAGCCGACGATGGAATTGAACAGGGTGGTCTTGCCCGATCCGTTCGGGCCGATCAGGCCGACGATCTCGCCCGGCTTGACCTGAATCGAGATGTCGGCGTTGGCTACCACGCCGCCGAATCGCTTCGAGACATTGTCGACGACGAGCATGGTTTGATCCGACATGCCGGCCGTTCTCCTAGCGCCCGTCGGCATCTTCGGCGGCGGCTTCGACCCGGATGCCGAAACGCTCCGGATAGCGGGCCTTGGCCCAGCCGAGAATGCCTTGCGGGAAAAAGACGACGATCACCACGATCAGCAGGCCCAGGGCGACCCTCTGCCAGCCGAGCAGGTAAGTCCAGAACACCTCCTGGGTGATGTGAAAGATGGTGGCGCCGATGACCGGGCCCCACAGGGTGCCCTTGCCGCCGAGAATCGCCATCAGCACCATGAAGACGCCGTAGGTGGCCCCGGCGAAGGCCACGTCGCGCGGATCGATGAAGCCGTTCAGATTGCCGACCAGGCCGCCGGCCATGCCAAGGAAGAACGCCGACACGGACCACGCCACGGTCTTGTAGCGGGTGGTGTGCAGGCCCATGGCCTCGGCCTTGTCCTCGTCGTCGCGGATGGCATTGACCGCCAGGCCGAAACGCCCCGAATAGATGCGCCGCAGCGCCAGAAAGGTTACGGTTGCCAGCACGAAGCTGGCGAAATAGAAGAAGGTCTGCCGGGCTCCGATCTCGCCCGGATACAAGGGGGTCACCATGCCCGAACCGGCGCCGATGTAGTCCCAGCCCGACGCGATCTCGCCGGCGGCGATCCCCAACCCCAGAGTGCCGATGGCGAAATAATGGCCGCGCAAGCCAAGCAGACCGGACCCGAGAACTGCGGCCACCACCACCGGCAACACGGCGGCGGCGGCCAAGCCGGCAAACAAACCGGGGTAATAGCTGAGGCCGGCGTCCCGCTGCACCACCGCGCAGACATACATGCCGAGGCCGAAAAACAGAATGTTGCCGAAGGAGTTGTAGCCCATCTGCCCGCCCATGATGTCCCAGGTCAGGGCGAAGAGAATCATGATCCACAAGAGGGCGAGCTGAATCCGGTAGTCGGGCAGTACATAGGGCGCCACCAGGGCCAGCGCGCCAATGGCCAGGATCGGCAGGAGCTTTCTGACTGACTCCGTCATTTCAGATACTTGCGGTGCCGGCCCAACCGGTAATTCCGGTAGACCAGAATCACAACCAAGAGCGAGAACACGAAGGCCGCCTGATACTCGGCGCCGAGCAGGAAGCCGGCGAAATTCTCGGCCGCGCCCAGGCCCAGCCCGGCGGCCACGACAGCGCCGAGGTTGCCCAGGCCGGCGACCACCACGATCATGAACGAGCGCACCGTATACGCCAGTCCCAGATAGGGGTGGACGATCCAGGTCATCACCACCAGGGCGCCGGCGGCCCCGCAAATGGCGGCGTTGAGGGCGAAGGTGGTGGCGTAGACGCGGTCGGTATCGATGCCGAGGATGCGCGCCGCGCGGGCGTTCTGGGCGGTGGCGCGGATCGCTTGGCCCAGGCGCGATTTCTTGAGGAAGAGGAGCAGACACGCGCCGAGGATGAGGGTGGCGGCAAAGCCGACCAGCTTGATCTCGGAGACCGTGACCTGACCGCCGAGCAGGACAATGGTTCCGAGGCCGGAGTAGAGGGTCCGCACATCGGCGCCGAAGACTTCGTTGGCCAACTGCTGAATCAGAATACTCAAGCCGAAGGTGGCCAGAAGCGAGATGAAGAGATCCTTGTCGACGACGCGGAAGATGACCACCCGGTAGAGCAGCCAGCCGAGGATGAACAACACCGCCGCGGCCGCCGGAATGCCCAGGAAGGGGTGCAACCCGGCCTGCGCCGCATACAACGCGACATAGCCGCCGAGCATGACAAACTCGCCCTGCGCCACGTTGATCATGTTCATGACGCCCCAGACCAGGGCCATGCCGTAGGCGGCCAGGGCGAAAATGGAGCCGATGAGAATCCCGTCGATCAGCAACTGGACCGACAGGATCGGCGCCTGAAACAGAAGCTCGAGACTATTCATGCCGAGGCGGGAACGTCCGCCCTTCGATGGAAGGGCGGACGTTCCTTGAACCTAGACCCGTTGACCTAGCGCTCGGACCAGCCGGGCGCCGGGTAGATCACTTTGGCGGACGCCCATTTGCTGGGGGCCACCACCTTGAACTCGCCACCCTGGACTTGATAGAGAACCATGGGCTTGGCGGTGTTCTTGCCGGTCGCGTCGAACTTTACGTTGCCATAGAAGGTTTGCATGTCGGTTGCCGCCAGGGCATCGCGCACCTTCGCCGGATCGAAATCGCCGGCGCGGGCAAACGCATCGGCAAAGACCAGAACCGCAGCGGTCGACTCGGCGGCCTGATAGGGCGGGGCATAGCCGAACTCCTTCTCGAAGTCCTTGGCATAGTCCTCGGCGCTCCCCATCACGTTGTCCTTATAGCTCAGCGCCCGGTCCCACTGGGATGCGCACACCGAGTACTCAGAGTCCTTGCCGAAATTCTCGATGATCTTGGCGGAATCGCAGTGGGTCATGGCCAGCATGGGCACGTTGACCTGCATGTCCTTCATCTGGCGAATGGCCAGGGCGGGGCCCTTGGCGTGCGCCGAGACGATCAGGATATCCGGGTTCACGGCCCGCACCTTGGTCAAGGTCGCGGCCATGTCGTTCAGCTCCGGCGGCAGCTTGTCGTCGATCAACAGCTGCATGCCATGGCGCTTGATGTCATCGACCACACCGGCGCGCACGTCCTGGCTGAAATTGTCGTTCTCGATGGCAATGGCCACTTTCAACGACTTCGGGTCCTTGCCAGCGGCAGTCGCTTGCTCAGCCGCCAGATTCAGGGCCTCCGTCAGGTACTGGTCCGACGTGGAGAGAACGGCAAAGATGTACTTGTAGCCTTGCTCGAACAGGCCACGGTCGGCACCGTTCCCCTCGACCATAGGGACGCCGTACTTCTCGGTGACCGGGGCGATGGCCTTGGTCAGGCCCGAGCTATACGGCCCAAGCACGAACTTGACGCCGTCCTGGTTGATCAGACGTTCGGCCAACTGCGCGCCGCGCGCCGGGGTGGATTCGTCGTCGTAGTAAATGATGTCCAACTGATAGGCTTTGCCGGCAACCGTGACGCCGCCTTTCTCGTTGATGCGCTTGACGGCCAGGTCATAGCCATCCTTGGTATTCTTGCCGTTGGTCGAATACTTGCCGGTGATCGACACCGCCGCGCCGAGGATGATCTTGTCGCCCTCGACCTTTGCCGATGCCGAGCCGCTGGCCAGCAGGCCAATCGTGGCCGCCGTGGCAACAGCGGTCGCCAGTGATTTGATGTGGCTCATTCGAAAACCTCCCAATTTGGGTTTCTTACTTCCGCCTGCCGCTGCTCCCAGACATCGGCGAGACGCCTAGGTCCGATCATATCGTTGAACCGCCACAACGCAAGGGTGCAGCGGACAATCCACCGGAAAATCAGCCCTCTGGCGATCCGAACTCAGCACGCACAATAAGCTTGTTATCGTGCAGCCGGACTATTTTGTCGCCCCCCATATCGAGCAGCAACGCGCGGGCCGATTCCGGTGTTGATAGGATCCAGGCTTCGATGTCGGCGATGGCCTCGCCGTCCAGGCCGGTACGGCGAACCCAGGCGGCAAAGTCATGAGTCTTGGCAAAGACGTGCTCGCGGGTCAGCCGTAGTCCGGCATCCGTGAGCACGTCCAGCCACTGCTGCCGGTCGAGGGTGCGCACGTGGGTTGCGTCCCGCCGCCGCTCAAGCTCGTCGAGAAAGGCGGCTGGGCCGGGGGCTTCGGGGGCGAGACTGTCTTCCAGGACAAACCGCCCGGCCGGCTTGAGCACGCGGGCGACTTCCCGGACAAAGCCCGGCACGTCGGGAAAATGGTGCGGGGCGATGCGGCAGGTCACGAGATCGAAGGCCGCTGCCGGGAAGGGCAGGGCAGCGGCATCGGCGTACTGCACCGCCACATTGGACAGGCCGCGCTCGCCCGCCAGGCGCCGAGAGGCGGCCAGCATGCCCGGTGCGATATCGGCGGCGACCACGAAACCGGCGGTGCGGGCGATGCGCAGGGCGGTATGGCCGGGGCCGCAGGCGACATCCAGACACCGGTCCCGGCGTACGGCCGCGGCGAAGTCGGCAACGATGTCCAGGTCCGCATCGGTTGCGTGCGACGCACTGGCCGCATAGGCCTCGGCCTGGCGGGAGAATTGGGCGGCGGTATCGGCTCGCGATCCGGTCATGCCGTCGCGTTTACTCCTCCGTGCGGCTGCCGCCGTCTTCGGCCTGCCATGGCAGGACGCGGCGGAGGCCGGCATCGACGATGAAATACAGCCCCACGGCCATCAGCGCCAGCACCAGCAGAGCCGCGAACATGACGTCGATCTGCAGCCGCGCATTCGACTGCAGCATGAGATAGCCGAGCCCGGCGCTGGAGCCGACCCATTCGCCGACAATGGCGCCAATGGGGGCCACGGCGGTGGCCACGCGAATGCCCGAGGACAGCGCCGGCAAGGCCGCGGGAATCCGCACATGGCGCAAGATCCGCCAGCGGCTGCCACCCATGGTGCGGGCCAGATCCAGCCATCCCGGATCGGTCCGCCGCAGGCCATCGAAGAATGCGGCGGTGACCGGGAAATAGATGATCAGAGTGGCCATGGCCACCTTCGACAGCAAGCCGTAGCCGAGCCACAGGACCAGGGCCGGCGCCAGGGCGAACACGGGGATGGCCTGGCTGACCACCAGAACCGGCATCAGCCAGCGGCGCACCGGCGGCGAGCTTGCCACCAGCACGGCGGACACGCACCCCAATAGGCAGCCGAGCACCAAGCCGAGAGCGATCTCGCTGCCGGTCACCACGGCATGGGCGATGAGCAGTTGAAGCTTGGCGTTATCGAGGAAGACCCGTCCGACCAACAGCGGGCCGGGCAGAATGTACGCCGCCACGCCGGTGACGCTCACCAACGCCTGCCAAAGCAGCAGCAATCCGCCCGCGATGGTCAACGCCCGCCAGGCCTTCATGGCTGATGCGCGTCCTGGCGGGCTTTCGCTCGGCTCAAGGTTTTCAGCAGGTCGGCCTGCAGGCCGAGCAACGCCGCGTTGGCGGGATCGCGCGGCGGCTGTCCGGCGGGAATCAGCGGATCGCCCAGGGTCGCCGGCACGCCGGACATGACCAGCACCCGGTGGCCCAGGCGCAAGGCTTCCAGCGGATCGTGGGTGACCAGAAGAACGGTGCGGCCCGCCAGGCATTCCGCGGCCAGGCCCTGCAAGTCGTAGCGCGTGATGGCATCCAGGGATGAGAACGGCTCGTCCATCAGCACGATGGGCCGGTCCTCCATCAGGGTGCGGGCCAAGGCCACCCGCTGGCGCATGCCGCCGGACAGGGTGCCCGGACGGTCGCCTTCGCGCCCCGCCAGGCCGACCCGGGCGAGCAGGTCGCGCGCTTGGTCCGTCGCCGCCGGAGAGACAGTTTCGCCGCGCAGGCGGCTGCCGAGCAGCACATTGTCGAGGGCCGAAAGCCAGGGCAGCAGCAGATCCTGCTGCGCCAGATAGGCGACGCGGCCCTGCACCGTCCGGCCGTGCTCGTCCACCGCCGCACCGACGGCGCCGGGCAACAGGCCGGCGACCAGGTGCAGCAGGCTGGTCTTGCCGACGCCCGAGGGGCCCAGAAGACACGTGGTCTGGCCGGCGGGAAGGGTCAGATCGAGGGCCGCGAACACCGGCGCCCCGGCATAGTCGAGGCTGGCAGCGTGCAGGCGTACGGTCGGGGCGGGGGTGTTGGGCACGGGTCATAGGCTCCGGCCCCGGTGGTACCCGGAACGCGTGGACATGCCAACCGGAGATTGTCTCAACCGGAGATTTTCCGGCCGGTGGGCTTATTTCGTCAATTCGATCCGATTGCGGCTGGAAACTTTGAGGTCGGTGAGGCAATCCAGCAAGCTGCCATCCTCGCTGCGGCACGAGGGGATATCGTTCACCAGCACCTTGCCGATACTGTCGCAGGAGACCTGTACCAGCGCGAAATTCGCCACCGTCGTCTTGGATTTGCGCAGGGGCGCCATATCCAACAGGACCTGCCGGGCGATGATGCCCTCCTTGTCGAAGACGAACAGGTCGAGACTGAAGCGATCCAGGGTATGCCCCAGCTTGTTCTCCACAACGAAGGAGGCGAGGCATCCGCCGCCGCTATCCTCGGTCTTGTTCAGCTCGATCTGCAGGTTCTGCTCGTCGGCGGCCGCGGCGTTGGCCCATAGAGTCAGGATCATGGCCACGGCGGCAATCGCCGCGAGCCAGCGCCAACCCGGGCGGGACGAATGTGAGTATGGGTGTATGGACATCATCATCGAACCTGCTCCCCATGCGGCGCCGGTGGCGTTTCCCGCTCGGGACGGGAGTCGCCCGCTAAAGACAAGTTTAGCGCGCCTTCCGCCACCCTGTCGATGATCGATGTGCCGCTTGTGCCGGGGCAGTCGGCGGTCTATCTCATGACGGATGAATCGTTCTGTCGCAACGCTCTGCGCCATTTTGCTGCTGGCCGTGATGCCGGCGTCCGTCGGGGCGCAGCAAGACCTGCAGAAGTTCGCCACCGACCGTCTGTCCATCGAGACGGCGGACGGCCGCAGCCTCGATTTCGAGGTCGAGTTGGCCCTGACCGCGGAACAACGGGCGCAAGGCCTGATGTTTCGCCGGGATCTGCCGGATATGGGTGGAATGCTTTTTATCTACGATAAGGACTGGGACATTTCCATGTGGATGAAGAACACGGTCATCCCGCTGGACATGCTGTTCATCAAGCGCGACGGGCGAATCGTTGCGATCGCCGAGCGCGCGGTCCCGTTTTCCCTGGAAACGATTTCATCGGGACAGCCGGCGAGCGGTGTCCTGGAGATCAATGGCGGCGCTGCGGCGCGGCTGGGCATCCATCCCGGCGACCGGGTACGCCACTCGGCCTTTACCGGCGCGCCCTAGCCCAGAAGGCCGGGGACCGCCCGGTGTTCGGCCGACTCAGGCCTCCGGCTTGAGGGCGATCTGCTCCATGGCTCGCCAACCTTCACCGGCGGCGACCAGGCAGCTCATCCCCTGCGGGGTGGTGACGATAATCGTCCAGGTCCCACCTTTCTCGTCACTGAGCACCTCGACAAGACCGCCGCTGTTGGTCACGCCCGCGGCGATCGGCGCTTCTTTGTATTTCTTGGCGAGCAGCTCGAGGACGTGGGCCCGTTCATTGCATTGTGGCTGCGCCATCGCGGCGGAGGCTGCGAGGGTGAAGCCGGCACTTAAGGCCAATGTTTTCCACATTACGTGCCTCATGGGTCCGTGACCGGTGCGTATCCACCAGCCGTCAGTCCCAGTTTCACAGCCTGTCGTGAAGATAGGGCTAAAGACGTATGAACGCCCTGTTAACCAAGAAAGGCCAACCAAGCCGCGGTGTCAGGTGGCGCGGCCTAACGCTTGCGGCCCAGCATCAGCCCGTCGCCGATGGGGATCAGCGAGATGGTCACCCGGTCGTCCTTGAGCATCTTGGCGTTGAGGGCGCGAATGGCGCGGGTATCCGGACTCTGGTCCGAATCGTCCACCACGTTCCCGTCCCAAAGCACATTGTCGATGGCGATTAGCCCGCCCGGCCGCAGAAGGGTGAGGCATCGCTCGTAGTAGCCGTCGTATCCTTCCTTGTCGGCGTCGATGAAGGCGAAGTCGAACGTCCCGGCACCACCTTTGGCGATCAGACCGTCCAGGGTCTTAAGCGCCGGCGCCAGGCGCAAATCGATCCGCTCGGCCAGGCCGGCCTCGGCCCAATAGCGGCGGGCGATAGCGGTATAGTCTTCGCTGATGTCGCAGGCGATCAGCTTGCCATCCTTCGGCAGGGCCATGGCCACCGACAGAGCGCTATAGCCGGTGAATGTGCCGATCTCGATGGTCCGCTTGGCACCGATCAGCTCCACCAGCAGGCGCATGAATTGTCCCTGCTCCGGACCGATCTGCATGTTGGCCATGGGCAGCTTGGCGGTCTCGTCCCGCAAGCGGGCGAGCAGGGGCGGCTCGCGCAATGAATTGGCGAGCAGGTACGCGTGCAGTGCATCGGTCAGTTCGGTGGGGCGTCGCGTCATGCGGCAAGGGCGTTACACGCCGGATCGGCACTGTCAAGGCAAGAGACGGAACGCCCCCGGCCGCATGAGTCCGCTGTCAGCCTACGCAAGATGCTCCTTGAAGAAGGCCACGGTCCGCTGCCAAGCCAAGTCGGCGGCCTCGGCGTTGTAGCGTGGCGTCGAGTTGTTGTGAAATCCGTGCATAGTTCCCGGATAGACATGCGCCTGGTACGAGACGTTGCTGGCCTTGAGCGCGATCTCAAAGTCGGGCCACATCCCATTGATCCGATCGTCATTTTCCGCGTATTGAATCAGAAGCTGCGCGCGGATTTTTGCTACATCGCCTGAGTCCGGCGCTGCCCCGTAGAACGGCACGGCGGCATTCAGATCACCACCGAGCGATACAGCCACGCCGTTGGCCATGCCGCCGCCCCAGCAGAAGCCGGTGGCCCCAAGCTTGCCGGTCGACAGGGCGTGCGATTTGAGATACCGGGCGCTGTTGAGCATGTCCTGCCGCAGTTTCGCCGGATCCAGGCTCGTTTGCATGGCCCTGCCATCGTCGTCGTTCCCCGGATAGCCGCCGATCGGCGCCAGCCCATCCGGTGCCAAGGCCAAAAAGCCCTCAACGGCCAGACGCCGCGCCACATCTTCGATATAGGGATTCAAACCGCGGTTCTCGTGGATGACCAACACGGACGGAAAAGGTCCAGTGCCGGCCGGTTGCACCAGGTAGCCGCGCATTTCGCCCGATGTGCCTCCGGAGGATGGATAGTTCACATACAGCCCTTTGATGCGCTCGTCGGTAAAGGAAATGGTCTGCGCTTCCGCATAGCGCGGCAGCAGGCTCTTGGCCATGGCGAGCGCCGATACACCGCCGACCGTCAGGACCGCCGCGCGGCGAAAGAACTCGCGCCGTTCCATCTGTCCGTGACAATAGTCGTCGTAAAGCTTGAGCACTCGTTGGTCGATCTTGTTCTTGCCCATGGTCATATCTCCCAGTGGTGAACATCAATAACAGTGCATGCGGTTCGTGCCGGCGCTTGGCCGCCCCGAAAACGAAGCGGGCGCGTTCGATGTGCGCCCATGCTCCGCATTTGCGCTGCTGGAAAATCTAACAAATTAAAAATCGTGCGTTAAGAGCGTATGCGCGATGTCACAGAAGATTGACCTCTGTGCTTGAACTACGCCCGTTCGCGGGTGGCCAGGAAGCGGATGTTCGGCCAATCTTCCTGGATCCGGTTCAGGTCCCAGGCATTGCGCGCCAGGAACACCGGGTTGCCGTCCCGGTCGTCCGCCAAGCTGCCGCCGACCGCATCGACGAAGCGTTTGAGCTCCGCCGGATCGTCCGCCTCGATCCAGCGAGCCGTCTCATAGACGGCGGCCTCGAAGCCGACCGGAATGCCGTATTCGCTGTCGATCCGGGTCGCCAGCACGTCGAGCTGCAGTTGCCCGACGACGCCGACGATCCAGGCGCTGCCGATGCGCGGCCGGAAGACCTGGGTGACCCCTTCCTCGGCCAGATCCTCCAACGCGCGACCGAGGTGCTTGGCCCGCATGGGATCGTCCAGGCGCACCCGGCGCAGGATTTCCGGCGCGAAGTTGGGAATGCCGGTGAAGCGCACGGCCTCGCCCTCGGTCAGGGTATCGCCGACGCGCAGGGTGCCGTGATTGGGAATGCCGATGATGTCGCCGGGCCAGGCCTCTTCCGCCAGCTCCCGGTCCTGGGCGAAGAACAGGATCGGGTTCTGCACCGCCATGGGCTTGCCGCTGCGCACCTGGTGCAGCTTCATGCCGCGGCGGAATTGGCCGGAGCACAGGCGCACGAAGGCCACCCGGTCGCGGTGCTTGGGGTCCATGTTCGCCTGCACCTTGAAGACGAATCCGGTGACTTTCTCCTCGCCCGGATCGATCACCCGCGTATCCGCCGGCTGCGGCCGGGGCGGGGGCGCGAATTGGGCCAGGCCGTCGAGAATCTCCCGCACGCCGAAATTCTTCAGGGCCGAGCCGAAGAACACAGGCGTCAGGTGGCCGCCGCGATAGCTGTCCATATCGAAATTGGGACAGGCACCACGCACCAGCTCCGCATCCTCGCGCAGCTTTTGCAACTGCGCCGCCGGCAGGGCTTGCCCCAGGCGGGCATCGTCCAGGCCGGAGCAGGAGATCTCCTCGGCGGCGCGATCCTTTCGCCCATCGCCGAGCAGCAACATGCGCTCGCGCAGCAGATCGTAACAGCCTCGGAAATCGGTCCCGCAGCCCACCGGCCAGGTGGCGGGCGCCGTATCCAGGGCCAGGGTCTCGGCGATCTCGTCGAGCAGCTCGAAGGGATCGCGGGTTTCCCGGTCCATCTTGTTGATGAAGGTGAGGATCGGCACGTCGCGCAGGCGGCAGACCTCGAACAGCTTGCGGGTCTGCGTCTCGATGCCCTTGGCGCCGTCGATGACCATGACCGCGGAATCGACGGCGGTCAGGGTGCGGTAGGTATCCTCGCTGAAGTCCTCGTGG
>DASWJP010000147.1:0-17314 GCA_036397065.1 Kiloniellales bacterium
AGTCTTCGCCCCAGCCTCCTGCTCGCGCAGGATGGCAATGATCTGTTCCTCGCTGAACCGTGATCGCTTCATCGTCCGTACCCCCCTTCCGGTGGTCGGACTCTACCCAAATCTGGAGGAGTTTGCGGGGCTCAGGTCAAACCCGTACCCCTCGACCAGCTCTACGAGACCGTAACAGAACAGCACGCCGGCGAGCGCGATCACCCCTGGCCCAGTCCGTGCCAACGTGTTTAAAGTCGGGACGGCGAAAAGAATTTTGCCAAGCAACCAACCGACGATACCGCCAAGGACAAGGCCGACAGTAATGCGATAGAGCACATCGCGAATAAGCCACTCGCCCAGCCACACCGACGGATCGGTTCCTTGTTCGGCGATGAGAAGACCAAGATAAACGAAGGGAAAAGCGAGCCCGTCATTCAGGCCGGCCTCCGCCGTCAGGGCAAAACGGATCGGATGCTCGCCGCCCTCTAGCGGCGGACCCACCTGGATATCACCGGCAAGCACAGGATCCGTCGGAGCGAGTGCGGCTCCTAGAAGCGCCGCACCGGCAACCGTCATACCAGCCAAGCCCCAGCCAAGAAGGGCAACGGCAGCAATGGTAAGTGGCATCGCGATCGCCAGAAGGCGAATCGTCGGGAGCCAGAGACGATCTCCGAAAATCTTGTCTATCCTGAGACCGGTAGAAAACAGCACAATGATCATTACGATTTCGCTCACCACTTCCCAGATGTCCGGGGAGGTCGTCGGATCAAGGGCTGTGGGCATCCCAGGAACGATGCCATAGGCGAGAAGGCCTAGAATCATCAGTAGCGCCGACGAGGTGACTGAGCGCCTAAACACGAACCGTGGTAGCCAATAAGAAAGGAGTATGGCGAGTCCGACCGCTGCAAAGAGCACGTGTTTCGGCGCGAACTCGAAAAGTCCATTTTCCATTTGATCAGGATTCCCCATGTGGAACCTTCGGGCGGCTTGAGCGTGACCCAAAACCGCCGGTGAGGCAATTTGCTTGCTTATTGCGGGGTATCATAGAGCGGATCTCATACGACGAAGGTCCAATCGGCGGCGCCGTATGGCGAATTTGACCTTTGGGCTGTATTCCCGACACTCCAATCCCGTCGCCTGTTGCGGCGTCGTATGCGAACAGATGACGGGGAATGGCGATCTCGGCCATCTTTCAGTTGCGCCACCACGGCGCGATCTGACAAAAGAACCCCAATGTCCGAGAATGGCTGACGGTGTTTAACAACTTGGAATCGGGCTCGATTTTTATGTCCGCTATTGGCTAATCGCGTCGGTTTCGCCCGCTGCCCGGATCGTCCGTTCTACCCCCGAGAACCGACCTTGTGGCCCGTCTCCAACTGCCGGTTCAGTTCCCCAACGCGCCGCTGGGCGTAGGATGCCGATTGCCGTCCCCCGCCGCGAGCGCTACATGCACGAGACCAGCCGTCCGGCTGAGGTTCGGTGCGGCATTCGGGCCGTCGTCGGCATGTGCTGGCCGGCGTTTGGGCCTGTGACCCGGCCTGTAGCGGGATGGCCGGCGGTCGGCCGTTGGTGCAGCGGTTTGTGCCGGCGGTTTGGGGTTGGTGCAGGGCGCGGTCAGGCCGGCTTGCCGTAGGCATCCAGGGCGCATTGAACGGCCATCCGGAACCAGCGCATCGATCTGTCCTGCGCTCTGAATGGGCTCCAGACAGATCGACGCTTTCGCCAAGCTGCTAGGAGTCTAACCTAGCCGATGGTACTAACAGTGGGGGCGGGTCACAGGGCCATCGCGGTCCGCGGTGCAGTGAAGCGCGGGAGAGAGGGATTGGGGACCGGCCTCCCGCGCCTCGTTCGATAAGGCAGGCGTCCAGGACGCCTCCGGATCAGCCGTTGTCGTCAGCCATCGGACCGCGATGCTGGCGCCGCGGGGAGTCCTCGCGGTTGACAACGCCGTCGTCGTTGCGATCCATGTGACGCACCAAGTTGGCGAAGGGCGCCTTGAACTCCTCGGCGGTGATCTTGGCGTCGCCGTCGGCATCCAGATCCTGGAAGCGGTCGACCATCTTCTCGCGCATGGCGGCGAGCCACAGCTGTTCGTACTCGGCCAGGGTCAGGGTCTGATCGCTGTCGGCGTCGAAGCTGGTAAAGCGCTCGGCGCGGGTCTCGTCGATCTCCGCTTGGCTCAGTTTTCCGTCACCGTTGACGTCAAAGGACTCCAGCATGCGGAACATATGCCGACCGTCCTCGTGGCCGCCGCCGTGATGGCGCATGCCGCCGCTGCCGGCCTGCTGCATACGGCTTTCCGGGCCATCGCCTCGACCGCTCCAACGGCTGTCGGCCTGGGCCGAGAGCGCGGCGCCGGAGATGCCGGCCAGGGCGACGAAGGCGACGGCGATTTTGGTAGATGTCTTCATGGGGAATACCTTCTCAATTTGCGTTGATCGGTCTACAGGGGTCTGCATCCAAGCTTCTGTTAGCACTACGCAGCCGGCTCGCCAGGCATCCCCATCCAGAAAGTTTTTTCGCGTTTATGTTGGTATGACGCTGGCGCCACACGGGACGTCCTAATCAGGGGATCCGATGCGTCCGTCCAGATTGACGGCGATGGCCATGGGTGGGGCGCTTACTCTGAGGCAGACAACTGTGACGCGGCGCGAAGGTCCGCAACGAGCCCGGAGCCGCTGATCCCAGTGCTAACCACGAACGGTAGGTCCCCGGTTCGCAATCATTGGCTGCTTTGAACTGGAACGAAGCGGACAAAAAGGACATTGCTTCAGGAGAAGGACGATACAGTTCCTGGACCAAGATGTACTTTCACACTGTCAATGTCCCATTAAGTAATAGGCGATCGTGCTTTCAATTTTAGGATTTGGCTGTCTGCAATTGGCTAAGGCTGTTGAACAACTCGGAATTGGGTCCGACTTTGATGTCCGCTATTGGCTAATCGCGTCGGTTTCGAGCGCCGCCCGGAACGTCCGGTCTGCCCCCGACTACAGACCTTAGGTCGGCAAAGTCTGCTTTCTGGGCCTGGAGGTCCGCTCCACCCCAAGGACTGGACTTGGACTGCACCCCTGGTGAACGGGGACTTTTGACCCAAAGCGGAAGTCGCGCGCTTGCGCAAACGGATTGATCCGTTCGTCGCAAATGTTGGCCCTATCGGTGACAGATCCGGGTTAGAATGCTTTTATTCGGCTCTAAAAAAGTTGGGAGAAGACGCATTGACACAGATAACGCTGAATGCGAAGCCCGCACCAATTTCGATCGATCCTGCAACGGCCGCGGTGATCGTCGTCGATATGCAGAATGACTTTGGCTCCAAGGACGGGATGTTCGACCGTGCCGGAATCGATATCTCCGGCATTCAGACGGCGATTGCGCCGACCGCCAGGGTCCTCGCCGCTGCCCGGCGCGCTGGCATGGCGATCGTCTATCTCAAGATGGGGTACCGCCCCGACCTGTCGGATCTGGGAGCGCCGGACGCCCCAAACCGGGTGCGGCACCTGCATATGCTCGGCGTTGGGCAGACGATCAAGACGCCGGACGGCAAGGATGCTCGAGTGCTTATCCGCGACACCTGGGGCACGGACATCGTTGACGCCCTCAGGCCGGAGGCGGACGACATCATCATGTACAAGCATCGATTCAGCGGCTTCTTTGAAACCGACCTGGACGAAGTTCTCAAGAACGCGGGCGTCAAGCATCTCGTTTTCACGGGATGCACGACGAGTGTGTGCGTCGAGTCAACGATGCGTGATGCGTTCTTCAGGGACTATCACAGTGTATTACTCACGGATTGCACGAGCGAGCCAATCGGTAAGGATGCGCCAAGGAGCAACCACGACGCATCTATTTTGGTGATGGAAATACTCTTCGGTTGGATTTCTAATTCCCAGCAGTTCCTGGAGGCGGCCGGCGAGTATTGTGCGCGCCGGGGCCTGCCCTCAAACGATCTTTCCAATCGTACCGAAAGTCGGCATTTGGCTAGACTCCGACATCGCGAGTCACAAGCGTAGTGTTCGAAGACACCTCAGAAACGAAAGTCGCAACGCTTCAAATCGCAACCGCGTTTGACGAGTACATGCCTTTGTCCGGCATGACGTCTATGCCCCGTTGGAGGCCGCCGGGCGGTGCGTTAGTGCCGCCGCCGCTTCGCGGCAAATCTGTTCCAGGGTGAAGGGCTTGGAGATCACCTTGAGAATGATTTCTTCCAGGTTGTGGGCCCGCTGCCGCTCCGCCGTATAGCCGGTCATCAACAAAATCGGCAACTCCGGCCAGTCCCGCGCGGCCCTGAGCGCCAGGCCGATGCCGTCCAACCCGGGCATGACGATATCCGTGATCAGCAGGTCATAGCCGGCGGCGCCCAGTGCTTCCAAGGCCTGCAGGCCATCGCCGACCGGCGTGACCGCGTGGCCGTCCTGGGTGAGCGCGCGGGCCACGAAGCTTTGCGACGCCGCGTCGTCCTCGGCGATGAGAATGCGGGCCATTCGGGTGGGTGACTCCTTCGCGGTCGGGTATTGCCGCCTGCCGGGGATGGTGTGGGCTGGGCACTTAACGTCCGGTTAACAATGATCGACTTTTATTGAATAGAAACCATAATAATTCGTGGAAAACTGCTGTAATATCTATAATTATGATTAATTTTATCTTGGTTTTTACTTACTATATGATTGACATTCTCTTAAGCCATGTTAAACTCTCATTAGTATTTACGGATCTTTACTAAGAACGAGAGCATAGCGCCATGGCCACCATCAAGGACACGCCGCCGCATCTGTCGCAAGCCAACGTCACGCGCTTGCGCCGCGATCCCACGCCGCGCGCCAAGGTGGAGACAGCTATCGGGGTCGCCGCCGTCTTCGCCCGGGGCAACTTGACGGACCGGGAGCGGCAATACGCCCTCGATATCATCGAGCGCCTGGCGCACGACGTGGAGCGGCAGGTGCGGACGGCCTTGAGCGAGCATGTCAAACACTGCCCGTTCCTGCCCACGGGTATCGCCATGGCCCTGGCGCGCGACGTGGAATCCGTGGCCCTGCCCATCATCCGCTATTCCGAGGTCTTCAGCGACGATGACCTGCTGGCGCTGATCCGCGAGGGCAGCGCGGCCAAGCAGGTCGCGATCGCCAACCGCGCACACGTTACCGAGACCGTTGCCGATGCCTTGGTGGACACCCGGCGGAAAGAAGTGGTTGGGGCGCTGCTGGAAAATCGCGGCGCCGAGATCGGCGAAAACGCGTTTGCCAAGGTGATCGGCGAATTCACCGAGGATACGGACATCCACGCCCTGCTGGTCGATCGGGAGATGCTGCCGGCCAAGATCGTGGCCCGTTTGATTACCAGCGTTTCGGAGGCTCTGCGGCAGCGGCTGGTGGAACGTCACGATTTTCCCGAGGCGCTGGCCGGCGAGATGGTCATGCACGGCCGCGACCGCGCCGTATCCGAGTCGGTGGCGCCCTTTACGCCACAGGAAGAAGTGGCGCACCTGCTCGAGGCCCTGCGGGCCACCCATGGCTTGAGCCCGACATTCCTCCTGCGCTCCCTCACCATGGGCGATCTCGCCTTCTTTGAATCCAGTCTCGCGGTCATCGCCCGCCTGCCGCAGGACAATATCGCCCAATTGATCCGCGACCGGGGTGTGCGCGGGTTCCAATCCGTCTATACCCGCGCGGGCCTTCCGCCCCAGCTCTATAGCGCGTTCCGCACGGCCCTGGACGTGGTCCTGGAAGTGCGCGCCACGCGGCCGCAAGGGTGGAGCGATGAGGATACCAAGCGCATCGTCAGCGGCCTGGTCCGGGCGTACGACGATATCTGCCCCGAGAACATCGAGAATGTTCTGGGCCGGCTCGCCCGCCGCGCCGCGTCGCCCGTGGCCAATGATTCAACTGCGGGTTTGAACCGGCGGTGGAACGACGTGCCGCCGGCCATGCCGGTCCAGGTTTCGATCCGGGCATAGACTCTGAGCCTCGACTCGGGCGAATAGCCAACAGAGGTCGCTTGGCAGAGGGCGGAAGGATTTATTCCGTCGCCACGAAATCGATCAGTATGCGGCCTTCGCTCGGCGGGTTCTTGGCGATGGTCTCGAAATCCGTCGATCCGCTGGCCGGCAGGGTGGTGCTGGAGGCGGCAAAGGTCCAGGTCTCGAGCTCGGTGCCCTTGGCATCGGTCAGGCTGGCGCGAAGCAGCGGGACCGCCTGCGGCTCGTCGGTCATGTTGGCGACCAGACCCTCCACCACCACCACCTGCGCCCCGTCGACCACCCGGCGGACCGTGCGCACATCGCGCAACTCCAGGGCCACCCCCGGGTGGGGCGGGCCGAGCCCGGCCATTTGATACAGATTCGCCGCCCCCGGCACCAAGGCCACGACTTGCTCGCGGCCGAAATACAAGCCGGCGCCAAGGCCGCCGATAACCGCGAGAAACAAGATCCAGCCGAGCATCCGCGCCGAGCTGCCGGGGCGGGCCTCCGGCTTGGGCGGTGGGCGGGGGCCGCGCCGGCTGCGCGCCGGTGGCGCCTCCGGTGCCGGCACCGGCTTGGCGGCCAGCGGGGCCGCACCGGCGGCGGCCTCTGCCTCCGCCGCCTGATACCAGCTGTGACCACAGCTGCCGCAACGCACCTGCCGCCCTGCCGGGCCGAGTTGCTTGAATTCAACGACAAACGTGGTCGTGCATGATGGACAGGTCAGATTCATCGCGCGAAATCTGGCCTCCCTGCCTGATCCCCCTGCTGTAGATTTATATGGGTGGGCCCGAATCAACGCAAGGCGTGTGCAACCGCCACGCATTCCGCCTTTCCGCCCGGCCGGGAGCCCGGCCGGGCGGTGTAAGCTTTACGAAACAAAGGGCCGTGTGTCATGCTCGCGGCCGTTCGTTTTCGGAAGGAATGCCTAGGCCTTGGTGCGTTTCGAGGACGTCTCTCTGCGCTATGGGGCGGGCCCAGAGATCTTGCGTCACGTCTCTTTTCACCTGGAGCCCGGGTCGTTCCATTTCATGGCCGGACCCAGCGGCGCCGGCAAGTCGTCGCTGCTCAAGCTGATGTACCTGGCGCAACGGCCGAGCCACGGCGGGATTCAGATGTTCGGGCGCGACGTCGCCCACCTGTCGCGCGGCGATACGGCCCTCATGCGCCGGCGGATCGGCGTGGTCTTTCAGGATTTCCGCCTGCTCGACCATCTGAGCGCCCTGGAGAACGTGGCCCTGCCGTTGCGCATCAGCGGCCAGCGGACCGATAAGGTGCGCAAGCACGTGGCCGAGTTGCTGGCCTGGGTGGGATTGGCCGATCACCTGCACGCCCTGCCGCCCACGTTGTCGGGTGGCCAGCAGCAGCGGGTGGCGATTGCCCGCGCCGTGGTGGCCCGGCCGAATCTGCTGCTGGCCGACGAGCCGACCGGCAACGTCGATGACCGGATCGCCGTCCGCCTGCTCTATTTGTTCGAGGAGTTGAACAAGCTGGGAACGACCATCGTCATCGCCACCCACAACGAGACGCTGGTCTCGCGTTTTTCCCATCCGGTCCTGCGTCTCAGCGGCGGCGAGATTCGCCTGTCCCGGCACGACCCGGCGGCGGGCCGGCCAACCAAGGGGAGCGCGGCCTAGGATGTTGCGGGTGCGCTCCGATCTGCCCCTCGATCGGGATCCGTCCGGGCGCTTCCTGCCGTGGCTGGTCGCGGTCATGGTGTACCTTGCCGCCCTGGCCCTGATTTGCGCCGTCGCCGCCAACAAGATCGTCGAGCGTTGGGACCAGGGCCTGTCCGGCCAGATGACGGTGCAGGTACCCTTCAGCGAATCCCCGGGCGACAAGTCGGCCGAGGAGATTCTTGCCGTCTTGCGGAGCACGGCCGGCATTCTTGAGGCCGAAATCCTCGGCGCCGACGAGGTGGCCCGCCTGCTCGAACCCTGGCTGGGCTCCGGTGCGGCGTATCAAGATTTGCCGATGCCGATCCTGATCGCCGTCCGCGTCGATCCGGCAGCCCCGCCAGACATGTCGACGTTGCGCCGCCGGCTGACCCAGATCGCGCCGGGCACCGTGCTCGACGACCATCAAAGCTGGCTGGGCAAGTTGCTCGATGTCGCCCGGTCGGTGCAGTTGGTGGCCATTCTCGTCGTTGGCCTGGTCGGCGCCTCGGCGGTGACCATGGTGATTTTTGCCACCCGCATGGGCCTGTCCGTGCATGGCCGGGTCATCGAGCTGCTGCATCTGATCGGTGCGCAGGATTCGTACGTCGCCAGACAGTTTCAAGCGCACGCCTTGCGTCTCGCCCTGCGCGGCGGGGTTCTTGGCCTGCTGTTGGCGGTCCTGACCGTGGTGGTGGTGGCCAACCTGCTGGGCCGCGGCGATGTGCTCGGCATCCCCGAGTTGACGCCGCTCTCGATCGAGTGGTCGCTGTTGCCGTTGCTGCCGCTGGTCGTTGCTGTCATTGCCATGATAACGGCGCGGCTGACCGTGCTGCGCACGCTCGGCCGGATGCCCTAGGGGCGGCGCCCATGACCGGCGAAGCCAAAGAGAAACCACGCCGGAGAAACCGGCGGCTGTTGTTGGCCATGGCCGCCGTGGCGGTGCTGACCCTGGCCGCATGGCTTTGGGGATTGGTCTGGTTTACCTGGCAACTGCCGACCGTGGTGGATGAGCCGGACCGCACGACGGATGTCATCGTCGTCCTGACCGGCGGCAGCGGCCGCATTCTGGAAGGCATCGAGCTGTTGGCCGCCGGCCGGGCGAAGAAGCTGTTCATCTCGGGGGTCAGTCCCGGCGTTGACGTGCAAGCGTTGATGCGCAACGCGCCGAACCCGCCGGCCGATCCGGACTGCTGCGTCGTCCTTGGTTATCAAGCCGACAGCACGTTCGGCAATGCCATGGAGACCGCCGTCTGGATGCGCGAGAACGGCCTGCATTCCCTGCGTCTGGTGACCGCCGCCTATCATATGCCGCGCAGCCTGCTTCAGTTCCGCCGTGCCATGCCGGATTTGGAAATCGTCCCGCATCCGGTGTTTTCCGAGAATTTCCGCCAGGAGGACTGGTGGCTGTGGCCGGGCAGCGCCAGCTTGATCGTCAGCGAGTACAACAAGTACCTGGTCGCCCTGGTCCTCGACCGGCGCGCCGGCCTGCCCCAGTGACCGTTCTGCGCTCATGCGTCTTCAACACCCTGTTCCTGATCTGGACGGCGATTGTCCTGATCGTCTGTCTGCCGATCGTCACCCCCGTCGCGACCATCAAGGCAGGGCGGATCTGGGCGCGGGTTTCGTTGGCGATGCTGTGGGCGATTTGCGGCTTGCGCCATGAGATACGCGGCCTGGCCCATTTGCCGGCGGGCCCCTGCATGATCGCGGCCAAGCACCAGTCGGCTTGGGATACGCTGATCTTTCCGCTGCTGGTCAACGGCCCGGGCTACATCTACAAGCGCGAATTGCGGCGGATTCCCCTGTTCGGTTGGTACCTGACCCGCGCCGGGTGCATCCCCATCGACCGGGCCGGCGGGCCCGCGGCCCTGCGCCGCATGATCGAGCACGCGCGCCGTTCGCTGGTCCAGGGGCGCACCATCATCATCTTCCCCGAGGGCACCCGCCTGGCGCCGGGCGAGCGCGGGCCGTACCACCCGGGGGTTGCCGCCCTCTATGGCCAGCTTTCAGTGCCGGTGGTGCCGGTCGCCGTCAACTCCGGGCTGTATTGGGGCCGGCGCGCGTTCCACAAGCTGCCGGGCCGGATCATCCTCGAATTCCTGCCGCCGATCGGACCTGGCCTGCCGCGCCGCGAATTTGCCGCCACGCTGGAGCAGCGAATCGAAGAGGCGTCCGACCGCCTGCTGGCCGAGGCCCGAAAGACCTGTGGATAAGCTTGTGGGCGTTTCACCCGCCTGCTGATCCGCCCGTACCGGAGCGGGATCGGACCGGGCGTTCCCGATTCGGCCATGGGGCAAACAAATCAAGAACATCAGCTTGACCGGACCAGCCGGCCGCCATACTCTGACCGGCGGGACGATCGAAAAACGTCGGATTTCCTGGCCTTACGGCCCGCCGTGAACACGGCGCCGCGGCCTTAGCCGGAGCCACCGCCCATGCCGCCGGTCACCGCCATTTCGCAGCAGATCTGGGACATGAAATACCGCCTGAAGACGGCGGCCGGCGCGCCTGTGGATAAAACTGTCGAGGATACCTGGCGCCGGGTCGCCCGCGCCCTGGCCCAGGCGGAGCCGGCACCCGGCCGCTGGCAAAAGGAATTCACCAAGGCGCTGGAAAATTTCGCCTTCCTGCCGGCCGGCCGAATCCTGGCCGGGGCCGGAACCGAGCGCAGCGTGACCCTGTTCAACTGCTTCGTCATGGGCGCCGTGCCGGACGACATGGCCGGCATCTTCGAGCATCTGAAGGAAGCCGCCCTGACCATGCAGCAGGGCGGCGGCATCGGCTACGACTTCTCCACCCTGCGCCCAAAGGGCGCGCCGGTGAAGGGGGTGGGCGCCGATGCCTCCGGCCCGCTCAGCTTCATGGACGTCTGGGACGCCATGTGCCGCACCATCATGAGCGCCGGCCACCGGCGCGGCGCCATGATGGCCACCTTGCGCTGCGACCATCCGGACATCGAGGACTTCATCGAGGCCAAGTGGCAGCCGGGCCGGTTGCGCATGTTCAACCTGTCGGTGCTGGTCACCGATGCCTTCATCCAGGCGGTGCGCGAGGACGCGCCCTGGGAGCTGACCTTCGGCGGCACCACCTTCCGGGTGGTCGAGGCGCGCGCCCTGTGGGACAAGATCATGCGCGCCACCTATGCCGCCGCCGAGCCGGGCGTGATCTTCATCGACCGCATCAACCGGCGCAACAACCTTTGGTATTGCGAACAGATTCACGCCACCAACCCGTGCGGCGAGCAACCGCTGCCACCCTATGGCGCCTGCCTGCTCGGCTCCATCAATCTGACCGCCTTGGTCACGGACCCGTTCACGGCGCAGGCGGCGCTCGATCTGGACCGCCTGCGGGCCCTGGTGCCAGTTGCCGTACGCATGCTCGACAATGCCATCGACGTCTCGCGCTTTCCCCTGGAGCAGCAGCGGCACGAGGCCCAGGCCAAGCGGCGCATCGGCCTGGGCATCACCGGCCTGGCCGATGCCCTGATCATGTGCGGCGCCCGCTACGGCAGCGCCGAAGCGGTGGAATTGTGCGACCGCTGGCTGGCGGTCCTGCGGCGCAGCGCCTATTTGGCGTCCATCGAGATCGCCAAGGAGAAAGGCACCTTCCCCCTGTACGACAAGGAGCCGTACCTGAAGGGTGAAAGCATCCGCGAGTTGGATGCGGACGTGCGCGAGGCTATCGCCGCCCATGGCATCCGCAACGCCCTGGTTACTTCGGTGGCGCCGACCGGCACCATCTCGCTGCTGGCCGATAATGTCTCCTCGGGCCTGGAGCCGGTGTTCAGCTTCCACCATACCCGCCAGGTGCTGCTGCCCGACGGCCGGCGCGAGGCGCACGAGGTGACCGACTACGCCTACCGGCTGTTCCGCCGCCTGCACGGCGAAGACGCAAGCCTGCCGCCGGCCTTCGTCGACGCGCAAACCCTGGAGCCGGCGGCGCACGTGGTCATGCAGGCCACCGTGCAGAAATACATCGACAGCTCGGTCTCCAAGACCATCAACCTGCCGGCCGACATTTCCCTGGAGGCGTTCAAGAACGTCTACCTGCAGGCCTACGACCTGGGCTGCAAGGGATGCACCACCTATCGGCCGAACGCGATCACCGGCGCCGTGCTGGAAGCGCCGCCCGCACCCGCGCCGACCGGCGATGATGCGGCACCGGTGGCCACCCTGCAGGCGGAAGCGCCGGCGGCCGAACGGCGCGGCGGCGGCGACGTGGTCTACATGAGCCAACCCCTGGACCGCCCGGCGACCCTGCCCGGCCGCACCTACAAGCTGCGCTGGCCGGAAAGCGAGCATGCCATCTACATCACCATCAACGACGTGGTGCGCGAGAGCCGCCGCCGGCCGTTCGAGATCTTCATCAACTCGAAGAACATGGAGCACTACGCCTGGACCCTGGCGCTAACCCGCATGATCAGCGCCGTGTTCCGCCGCGGCGGCGACGTGTCCTTCGTGGTGGAGGAGTTGAAGGCCGTGTTCGATCCGCGCGGCGGCGCCTGGCTGGGCGGCAAATACGTGCCCTCCCTGCTCGCCGCCATCGGCGCGATCATCGAGCGGCACATGATCGATATCGGCTTTCTGCAGGGCCCGGCGGAAAGCGCCAAGGAGCGAGACGCGCGCGTGGCCGGCGCCGGTGATGGCGGCAACGCCGGCGCCGCGCCGCCACAGCGGCCGCGGCAATGCCCGACCTGCGGCGGCGCCAGCCTGGTGCATCAGGAGGGGTGCGAGCTGTGCACCTCCTGCGGCTATTCCACGTGTGCCTGATGGGCGGTTAGCCGCCCCGCCCTTCCTCGATCAACCGCGCCTCGACCAGTTGCCGCAGACGCTCCAGCGGCCGGTCACGCAGGCCCAGCGCGCGCAGGTGGCTCACCGTGTTCTCCAGATAGTCGACACACGGCCCGTTGCGGCCCGCGCCTTGCAGGATGAGATCGACGATGCGCTCGGTTGGCAGGCGGCCGGCATATTGTTTGTGTTCGGTGTCGACCACGAAGGTCGCCGCCTTGATCGGCCCGTCGTCCGTGCCGACCCGCACCCATTTTGGCAGATAGACCGCCGTGATCATCTCCCGTTCGTAGAGATAGTCGATGGTCCCGGCGGCCGCGGCCGCGGGAATCCGATAGGCCAAACCGGCGCAGGATCCGCCCCGATCCAGGCCGAGCACCAGCCCGGGGCACTTGGGCGTGCCGCGATAGACGTGCGAGTAGACGCAAAAATGCCGGTGGTAGCCGCGCAGGCGGCCGGCCCGCACCTCGAGATGCGGAAAGCCGGGATTCCAGATCAGCGAGCCATAGCCGAAGACCCAGAAATCCTCGCCCGGCGGCGGCGCTAGACGCGCGGCGGCGCGGGGCCGCGGGCTCATGCGACGCCCCGCGGCCAACGGACGCGTGCGCCGAGGTGGACCCGTTCCATGTGCCAAGTGTAAGCCACGATGCATCATATCCATCGTCCACCGCCCGGCAAGGCGAGCGGCAGCCGGCGTCCGGCCTGGCCGCCACCGGGCGGGCGACACGCTTGGATGGCCGGTCTATGATCGCCCGTAGCGAATCTAGCCCTTGTGCCACCCTCGGAAAGTCCTGGATGACCAAACTAAGGTTCGTTCTTATCGCTGCCACCGCGGCCGTCATCGCCGCCGGCGCCTTGGGCCTCTATTGGGTGTGGGCCGCCGGACAGGTGCGTGCCGCCATCGCGGAATGGAGCGATGCGCAGCGCGCCGCCGGGTACCACATCGCCTACGGGGGACCGGACATCGGCGGTTTTCCGGTCCGCCTGTCGGTGCATATCGCCGCGCCACGCATCGCCGCGCCGCAGGGCTGGCGCTGGTCCGGCGCCGCCATCGCCGGCCAAGCGGCGTTTTGGCAGCCCTTGTCGCTGCGTCTGGCCCTGCCCCTGCGACAGGAACTGGTCACGGTTTGGCGCGGACTTGAACGAACCTTGAGCTTGCAAGCGGCGCGCGCCGAGAGCCTGGTGCGCCTCGATACCCGCGGCCAGGCGGTGGCGGCGACGGTGGAGATGGCGGACGTGACGCTGCGGGAGTCGGCGGGATGGAGCGCGCGCATCGGGCACATGCGCCACGACATCACCCGTCCGCCCGCCGCGCCGGAAGCGCAGCCGCACACGCGCGTCGAAGGCACCATCGCCGATCTGACCCTGGCGCAGGTGCCGCCGCCCTGGCCGGTGACCATCGACCGCCTGGCCTATGCCGCCGATCTGAGCGGCACCCTGCCACCGGGCGAGCCGGCCGCCGCCTTGGCCGCCTGGCGCGATGGCGGCGGCTTGTTGCAGGTGACCAATCTGACCCTCATCTGGGGGTCGTTGGATGTGCGTGCCGACGGCACCTTGGCGTTGGATGCGTTGTTGCGGCCGGAAGGCGCCTTTGCCGCCCGCATCGCCGGCCTGCCGGAGATGCTGGATGCGCTGGTGGCGCAGGGGATGATGCAGCCCGGCGCCGCGGCGGCGCTCAGGATCGCCGTTTTGACGCTGTCCGAGGGGCGCGACGGGAACGGCCGGCCGACCGTCCTCCTGCCGGTGACTTTGCAGGATGGGACGATTTTTCTGGGCCCGGTGGCGCTAGCCCGAGTTGATCCGGTTCTCTAGCATCGAAGGTGCCCGCTTGGTGCGCCTCGATGACGCTGCGGCGCAGATCGCGGGTGCGCCGGAAGACGGCCTCCAAGGTTTCCCCTTCGCCCCAGCGGATGGCCCGTTGCAGGGCCGTCAGATCCTCGCTGAAGCGTTGCAGCATTTCCAGGACCGCATCCCGGTTGTGCAGGAAGATGTCGCGCCACATGATCGGGTCCGAGGCGGCGATGCGGGTGAAATCGCGAAAACCACCGGCGGAATATTTGGCCACCTCGCCGCGCATCGACTGCTCCACATCGCCCGCGGTGGCGACGATCGTATAGGCGATCAGATGCGGCAGGTGCGAGGTGATGCCAAGCACCCGGTCGTGGTGATGCGCATCCATGATCTCCACCATGGAGCCGCAGCGGCGCCACAGCTCGGCCACCCGCGCCACCGCCATCTCGTCGGTTCCCGGCGGCGGCGTCAGGATGCACCAGCGGCCCTGAAACAGATCGGCGAACCCGGATTCGGGTCCGGAATGCTCGGTGCCGGCGATGGGATGGCCGGGCACGAAATGCACCCCCTCCGGCAGGTACGGACCCACATCGCGGATCACCGCCTGCTTGACCGAGCCGACATCGGTGACGATGGCGCCCGGCTGCAACGCCGGGGCGATGGCCTGGGCCAGGGCATCGTAGGTGCCGATGGGCGTGCACAGAATCACCAGATCGGCGCCGCGCACCGCGCCAACGGCCTGTGCGTGCAGGCTGTCGACCAGGCCGAGACGGCGCACGGTCGCCTGGCTGGCCTTGGAGCGCACACAGCCGGAGATGTGCCCCGCCAGCCCCTCGCGCCGCAGGATGCGCGCCAGGGACGAACCGATCAGCCCCAGACCGATCAGCGCGACACGGTCGAACAGCGGCCGCTTGGCGGCACTCATGCGCCGATCCGAACGACGCCGGTCGCCATGAACTGGGCCAGCGCCGCAGCCGTATCACGCATATCTGCCTCGTCGCCGATGGTAATGCGCAAGCACGCGGGCAGGCCATAGGCGGTCATATCGCGCACCAGGATGCCGGTCTCCTTGAGCGCGCTCAGGGCGGCCGGTGCCCCATGGGCCGCATCGTCGGGAAAGCGGACCAGCAGGAAGTTGCCGACGCTTGGGTAGGCGTGCAGGCCGAGATCCGTCATCTGCGCGGCGAACCAGGCGCGCCAGCGGGCATTGTGCCGGCGCGAGCGGTCCATATGCGCGCCGTCGGTCAGGGCGGCCACACCGGCAGTCAGTGCCGCCTGGCTGACGTTGAAGGGGCCGCGCACCCGGTTCAGCACGTCGATAACCGCCGCCGGGCCGGTGGCCCAGCCCAGGCGCAAGGCCGCCAATCCGTAGATTTTCGAGAACGTGCGGGTCATCACCACGTTGTCGAATTCATCGACCAGGGCGGCGCCGGACTCGTAATCCTCTTCGGTCACGTACTCGGCATAGGCGGCGTCGATGACCAGCAATACCTGTTCCGGCAACCCCAGGCGCAGGCTGCGCAGCGCCTTGCCGTCCAGGTAGCTGCCGGTCGGATTGTTCGGGTTGGCCAAGAAGACCAGCCGTGTGCGGGCGCTGACGCGGGCCAGCATCGCCTCCACATCCGCGGTCAGATCCGTCTCCGGTGCCGCCACGGGGGTGGCCCCGGCGGTCTTCGCCGCGATGGCGTACATGAGAAAGCCGTGCGCGCTGTGCAGCACCTCGTCGCCGGGGCCGGCATAGGCGCGCACCAGCAAGGCGATCAGCTCGTCCGAGCCGGCGCCGCAAACGATGCGCCCCGCATCCAGTCCATGCGCCTCGGCGATGGCCGCGCGCAAGGCACGCGCCGCGCCATCGGGATAGCGGTGCAACTCGTCGCGCAGGGCCGCATAGGCCGCCGACGCCTGCGGGCTGGGACCGAGCGGGTTCTCGTTGGAGGCCAGGCGTATCGCCCGGTTGCGGCCGGTAGCCGCCGACTCGCCACCCACGTAGGGCGAGACCTCGAGGATGCCGGGGCGCGGGATCACGGGCATCAGCCGGCTCCGTTGCCCATATCTTCCAGCGACAGCGGCATGGCGAAGCCGCCGACCGCCCACACATGGGTCAGCCGGTCCTCGCCCAGATCCAAGAGACGGCTGAGGCGCCGGTCGCCGGCCGCCACGAACCCTTCCACCTCGATCAAATGCAGGGATCGGCCGCCATCCTCGCACACCTGGATGTCCAGGGCCTCGAGCCCCGCCCGGGTCAAGAGATCCTTGAGCTGGCTGCGCGAGATGACTTCGTCGGTCTCGATCGCCAGAAAGCTATGATCTTGTCCGGTGGATTCGGGGACCGCGATGCCGATGGCCAAGGCCTCCGGCCCATCGCCGCGCGGCTCATCGGCCACGGCGAACGGCAGGCGGGCGATGATGCGTGGCACCTCGGCCCCATCGCGCGCCAAGTTGCGCCACCACGGCCCGGTCTCGTCGCCATGCGGGACCGGCAGCACGGCCACGTTGGCCTTGCCCTCGGTGATCGCCTCCAAGACCTGGGCGGCCGAGCGAAAGGCGATGATCGGCGTGCGCCAGCCGAAGTGATCGCGGGCCAGGTTGCGGTAGCCGAACGTCCCCTCGGGGGCGTAGACGGCCACCGCCAGCGGCCCTTGCAGGGCCGTATTGGCCGAGAAGATCTCGCGCCAAATGCGCACGATCAAGGCCCTGGGCAAATCGCCGTGATGGCGGGCGACCAGCCGGCGCAGGACCACGGCCTCGCGGCCCGGGCGCATGGTGCCGTTGTTGCCGCCTTTCAGCGGGCCGATCTGGCCGGCGATCTCGGTGCGCTTCATGAGCAGATCGTGAATCTGGTCGTCGATATCATCGATCTGCCCGCGCAGCCGGGCCAGGTTCTTATCTTCGCCGGACATGGGGGACGAAAACTCCTGCGGGAAACAGCGCATAGAAATAGTCCGTAGGTCCGGGAAAAGCAAAGAAAACCTGGAAAATCGGCGGGCTGCGCCGGTTTCGATACTAGATGTGGAGCCTCAATAGGTTGTCCTCGGTTAGGCCGAGTCTGCTGATGGGTGTTTGTAGTTTGATGCCGCCGTGTGGTCGATGCCAATTGTATCGATGCAGCCACAGGGGCAGTTCCGCGGCTCGGTGATCGGAAG
>DASWJP010000148.1:0-20080 GCA_036397065.1 Kiloniellales bacterium
GCGCGTCCGCCAGAGCCGGCCGTTCAGCGGCCCTTGCCGCCCGGTGTGGTTGGCCTGGCGAACCTGGAGCGCGGCCAGCGCCCCGAACGCCGCGAAATCGCGCCCAGCGGCACGCTCATGGTCGGCGAGGGCATCGAGGTCAAGGGCAAGATCGAAAGCTGCCAGCGCCTGGTGGTCGAGGGCCATGTGCAGGCGGATATGTCCGCCGAAGCCCTGGAGGTCCTGGCCAAGGGTCTGTTCGAGGGCACGGCGGAAGTTGAAACCGCCGAAATCGCCGGCACCTTCGATGGGGTTCTGACCGTTCGCGGCCAGTTGACCATCAAGGAACAGGGCCGCGTCTCCGGCACCATTCGCTATAGCCGTATCCTCATCGAGGCCGGCGGCGAGATTTCCGGCGAGGTGGACTCGGCGCGTTTGGCCGAGTCCCGGCGCGCGGCCAACGTATCCGGCGCGGCGGCCTCCTAGCCGTTTCCCTTGCGGCCAAGGCCGGCCACGATCTCCCAGTGCACGGTGATATAGCCGGGCGCCTGAGCGGCGATCTTGTCGCGCAACAGGCCGTGGGCAGACCGCAACGCATGAAACGGCAGCGCCGGATAGGCATGATGCTCGGCATGGTAGGGCATGTTCCAGGCCAGCCGGCGCATGAGCCACGTGGTCTGGGTGGTGCGCGAGTTGCGCAGCATGTCGGGCACCAAGGGGCATCCCGTGTGTTCGGCCAACAGGAATAGTCGCAAGGCCGGCTGTCCAAGCAGAACCGGCGCCAGCCAATACAGCACCGCGGCCCAACTGCCGGTGGCCAGGGACGCCACGGCCACGGCCCCATAAACCGACAGCACTACGCGCGCCTCGCGCCCGATGGCGGCCTGCTGCCGCGCCGGGATGAACGGCGCCGCGACGCGCCCGGCCACGTGGCGCAGCAGGGTGGTGACCCGTTCCCGCCAATAAGGCAGGCCGGAGATCACCAATAAATACGCCCGCAGGGTGGCCGGCTTGTCTGTGGCCAGCTCCGGATCGCGCACCGGATCTTGGGTATGGCGATGGTGAGCGAAGTGGAAGGCCCGGAAGTACTCCGGCGGCAACAGCAGAACCAGCCCGCAGACCCAGGCGACGGCATCGTTCAACCGGCGGCTGGCGAAGGCGGTGCGGTGAATGGTCTCGTGCAGGGGGGCGAACAGGAACACCAGCACCACCCCATGCCCCAGCAACGCGGGCAGCAGCCACACCGATCCCTGCGCCCAGGCGACCGCCGCGCCGGTTATCGCCAATCCGGCGCCATGGCCGGCCAATTGCCGCAGCCCGGCCGCATCCGAACGCTGGCAAAGCGTTTTCAGCGCCGCCTTGTCGATGGCGGTGTCCGGGGCAAACGTCTCGTCCATGGGTGCACGATACAATAATTTGTCGCGCAGCGGATCGGCTTGCGCTCAATCCATCTTCTCTATCGTCCGAATTCGTGGTCGACTTTGGCCGTCGACCTATCTGTGCCCGCAGGCGCGTGCAAGTGCCGGGAACATGGCTTCGACAAACTGTTAACCTCTGGCGCGTAGCCTACCGAAGAGACCGACAAAGCCACGAATGAAGGCATCCGGCCCATGCTGCGTTCGCCGTCCATGATTTTGTCCCTGCTTCTTGCCGCTGGGGTGGCCAGTGGGGCGGCCAGTGGGGTGGTCGGTGCGGGCGAGATTCCCCCCTCTGCCCTGGATTCGGATTACGTGGAGTGCATGCGCTCGGGCGATGAATTGGTGGATACGACCCGCTGGACCAACTATTGCGCCTGCGCGTTGCAGGGCGTTCAGGAGCAGTTCGACCTGGAAGAATACACGGCCTTGTTCCGGGCCATGATGATGAAGCAACCGGGTGAAGCCGGCTCCGTCGCCAAGCTGGAAGGGATCCGAGCAGCGTGCGAGGCCGAGACGCTCAACTAGAGCGTTGTCTCTCGAAACACTTTTCCCAAGTTTACTCGGCGGCTGCGATCGCCGTTGCCGCCGGGACCTTGGAAAGTTCCTGGCCGAGAAACCGAGCGATCGCGCGCATGCCGGTCACCGGCACGGCCGCGTTGGCTTCCGCCTCGGCGTTGTAGTTGGTGTTGGTGTTGACATCGTACGTGAAGAGCGTGCCGGACCTGTCGGTGATAAACTCAATTCCGGCGATCTCAATGTCGTTGGCCGCCAGGAATTCGGCATAGCGCCCGAGTATCGGATGCATGAAGTCCCGCAGAATGGTGAACCTGTTCTTAGTTGAAGGCTCCGCCGGACAGAATGAGTCATCGATCGCGCATTCGTCGGCCGGGCACAATTCGAACCCGGCGGATGTATCGACACGCACGGCATAGAGAAAGCGGCCGCCGACAAACTCACATCGGGTGATGTAGGGTGACGCCGCCTGGATATGCTCCTGGATCAGCCAGAGTCCATCGACCGGGGCTTCTTCCATGGCTTGCGGGCTATCCAGGTAAGCGGCAATGGACTCGACCGTCTGGAAGAGCCGTACGCCGAGCCCTTTCCCCCCGCGGTTCGGCTTCAGGATATATGGCCCGGGGCCAAAGCCGCGCGCGGCCTCCAAGACGTGATCCCGGCCGACGGCTGCGACCGTGCGTGGCGTCTTGATACCGGCGCGTTCCAGCGCCGCATACTGCGCCAGTTTGCTGATTTCCAAGTAGAGTGCGCGGCTGCCGTTGACCACGCGGCGGCCATGCATCTCGAGCCAGTTGAGCACCCCATGTGTCAACTCCGGGGCGAAACGGTGGCCGCGTGTGTGCGACGAGGCGCTCATGCGATTGTAGAACACACCCTGCGGTGGCGGCCGGTCGAAAGTGAGAACGCCCTGGTCGAGAGTCCATTCGTCATAGGGCACGTTCGCCTCCGCGAATGCCTGGCGAAGTGGCTCGACCCAAACACTGTTCTCGTGCAAGACATGCGCGCGGGGCATATAAAACACCGTCTATTAGTGTGAAAACACCTAAACAACACTAGCATACGCTTGAATAAAGATCACTTGGTGATTTTCAGGGCAACGGCAAGGGGGGTCGTGGCAATCTGTTGTCGAGTCCCGGCCGTTCGGGCCGCAGGCGGGCAAGTCTGTTAACCCGCACCAGATAGCCTGGGGCTCCTAGCTGTGTGGATGAAAACTGACATGAATATCCTTGCCGCCGTCATCGGCGGGTATGCCGTCATTCTCGGCGCCGTCTTTGTGATGCAGCGTTCTTTGCTCTATCCCGCCGGCGCGGAGGTGCCCGATGCTGCCCTGGCCGCCGCCGTGGGCATTCAGGTCGTCACCACCGAAACCTCTGATGGCTTGCAGCTCACCCATTGGTATCGGCCGCCGGCCGAGCCCAGCGGGCCGGTTCTGGTGGTCTTCCACGGCAACGCCGGCCATGTGGGCGACCGGGTGCCCAAGTTAGCCGAACTGATCCGCGCCGGGTTCGGACTGCTGCTCGCCGGTTATCGCGGTTATGGTGGCAACCCGGGCAAGCCGACCGAGGAAAGCTTAAGCGCCGACGCGCGGCTTCTGCTCGACTGGCTGGCTGGGCAGGGGGTGGTGCCGGCACGCACCGTGCTCTACGGCGAATCCCTCGGTACCGGCATCGCCGTCAAGATGGCCACGGAGCGGCCGGCGGCCGCCGTGATCTTGGAAGCGCCTTTCACCTCCGTGGCCGAGGTGGCGCAGACTCACTACTGGTATCTTCCGGCCCGCTGGATGGTCCTGGACCGCTGGGATTCGCATTCGCGCATCGCGCGCATCAACGCGCCGCTGTTGCTCATGCATGGGCAGCGCGACCGCACCACCCCGGTGCGATTTGGCCAACGCCTGTTCGCGGCGGCGGTCGAACCGAAGGACATCCTGCTGGTGGACGAAGCGGAACATAGCAACCTCTACGACATACCCATGGTGCCGCGAAAGGTGATCGAATTCGTGCGCAGGCACGTCACGGCGCCGCGTTAATTGACGTCAAAGGGGCGAAAAACAACGAAAAGTTGCGGCGCCGTGGGGCCCGTTAACAAATTAAAAACCTTTATTTGGCCCAATCTCCCTAGGTTTTTTCGCTTCAGGGTGATCTCTTGCGATGAGTGGCATCGAGGACTTGCGGCAACGCGTCCAGGACGTGGAAGAGCGCTTCGGTTTGGCCCGGGAAGAACAGGCTAAATACAGCACACGCCTGATCGGCTTGATCGACGAAGTCGAAGGCCGCCTGCGAGACCAGCAGGCCGAAATCGATCGGCAACAGGCAACCCTGGCACACAGCAGCGAAAATGTGGCCAGGGAACGGGAGCAAGCCAGCCGCTTCGAGCGCGAGAACGAACAGCTTCGCGCCATGCTGCATTCCCTGCTGAAGGCCATCGAAGCCGGCACCCGCGGGAATTTCTCAGAGATCATGCACACCCTGGAGCACAAGGTGAGTGCTCTGATCTCCGGCGATGCGGCTACCAGCATCGATGTCTCCAGTGACTCGGAGATCACAGAAACCATCGCCGAGGCAACCGAGGAGCCGGTGGTCGACGCAGCCCCGGAGCCCGAGCCTGAGTCTGTTCCCGCGCCGGATTTGGTGGCCGAACCCGAACCGGAGATGACGGCCGAACCGGAAGCGGTCGTCGAGCCGGAGCCCGAGATGATCGCGGAGCCGGAACCAGAGCCCGTCGCCGAGCCGGAAATGGCCGTTGAACCCGAACAGGAGATGGCGGCGGAGCCGGAAGCTGAGACGATCTCCGAAGCGGAGCCCGCCGATGAAGCGGAAGCCGCGGGCGCGCCGGAGCCTGAGATGGCCGCGGACCCGGAACCGGAGCCCGCTGCCGAAGTAATCGCCGAGGCCGAGCCAGAGCCAGAGATGGCCGCCCAGCCGGAACCTGAGCCCGCAACCGAAGCGGTAGCCGTGGCCGAGCCGGAGCTCGAGATGGTCACAGAGCCGGAGCCCGCAGCCGAAACGGTCGCCATGGCGGAGCCGGAGCCCGAGATGATCGCGGTCCCGGAACCGGAACTCGCCGCCGGGCCGGACATCGCCGTGGCGGAGCCGGAAGCCGTGGCCGCCGAATCCGAAATGATCGCCGAGGCGGCGCCTGAGCCTGAGACTGAGCCGGAGATGGCTGCCGAGGCCGAGACCGTCGCGACGGATGAAACACCGGAGGCCAGCAATCCGACCGTGGACGATCTGGAAACGGCCGCGGCCGAGTTGGCGGCGGCGGCAACGAAGACTCCCGCCCCGGACGCCGACAGCCTGCACGAGATCATGGACCGGGTATCGAGGCTGGTGCGCGAAGCGGAAGCCGGCGGCACCGCCCCCTCACCGGCTGCGTCGGCCGCACCGGCAAAGAAATCGGCCGCCGGTTAAGGCTGGCGGAACTCTAAGCCTGGCCGGTCACACGCGCGCTCGAAGCGCCGCCAGCGCTGCGGGCGTATCCACATCCAGCAGCACGCCGTCGCCGGAGCTTGTCTCGTCCATGGCGACCTCGCACACCAATTCCGGGTAGTCGCCGAGCAAGGCGCGGGCGCCGACATCGCCGGCAATCTCCTGCATTTCGGGCACGAACCGGCGGGCCAGAAGCACCGGGTTGCCGCGCTTGCCCTGCCACGTGGGAACGCAAATGGCGCGCCCCTCAAGCGGATCGAAGGCGGCGGCCAAGCGGGCCAAAACGGCGGCGGAAACGCGCGGCATGTCGCCCAGGCAGACCATCACCCCGTCCGCGTCTTCGGGCAATGCCGCCAAACCGCGGCGCAGGGACGTGCTCAGGCCGGCCGCATATTCCGGGTTATGCACGAACGTCAGGGGCAGGCCGGCCAGCGCCGCCTGCACCGGCTTGCGCTGGTGGCCGGTGACGACCAGCACCGGATCCAGCCCCGCAGCCATTACCTGCGAGACCACGTGCGCCACCATGGGCTTGCCGTCCACGGTGGCGAGCAGCTTGTTTTCCGCACCCATGCGCCGAGATTGCCCGGCGGCCAGGATGAGGGCGGCGATGCGCGGCGCCTGCGCCACCTCGGGCGGGGGGGGGCTCTCCACCGCCGCGGCGCGCGGCAGCGGACGCACAGAGATCTCCTTGAGCAAGCCGCCGGCGCCCATGCCCATGACGTCGCCAGGGTGAACCGGGACGTCGGCGATCAGACGCTGCAGCACCCAATCGAAGCCGTTGAGTTTCGGCGAGCGGGCACAGCCGGGCAGGCCGATCACCGGCGTCTCGCCGGTGCGGCCCAGCAACAGCAGGTTGCCTGGATCCACGGGCATGCCGAAATGCTCCACCACGCCGCCGGCGGCGACGATGCCGGCGGGCACCACGTCGCGCCGGTCGACAATGGCGGAGGCGCCGGAGATCAGCACGATCTCGCATCCGTCCTCGCGCAACGCGCGAATGGCGCCGGCCACGGCCGAGGTGTCATGGGCGCACCGCCGCTCTTCCGCCGGCGGGCAGTCGAGCGCCGCCAGGCGGGCGTCCAGCGCGGTCTTGGTCTTCTCCAAGAGGCTGTCCTTGCCGCCCGGCAGGCTGGTCTGCACCAGGCCGACGCGGCGCGGCTGAAAGGCGGCGACCCTTAGGAGCGGTCCATCGCCATGCCGCGCGGCCTGCATACATTTTTTCAAGGCCGCGCCGGCAACGGCGAAGGGAATGATCTTGATGGTGGCCGCCATCTGCCGCGGCGCCACCGGTTCGAAGGGCGGCAGGGTCGCCACGGTGATCGACTCATCCACCTGATTGAGGGCATCCAGCCGCGCCCGGTCGACCAGCAACAACCCGCGCGCCTGGGCGATCAGATTGGCGCGGCCGGTGAAGGCGGCGCTGGCTTTGAGCTGCGCGCCGCAGACCGCTTCCGCCAAGACGGTGGCGGCGGCATCCTCGTGCACATCGCCGGGCTCCAGACGGGCGGCCACAATGCTGGACATTCCGGTGTCGCGCAGGGCGGCGATGTCGGCCGCCGAGAGCACGCGCCCCTTCTTGAAGCGGCTGGCGCCGGCCGACAGGGAATGGGCGAGGATCGCGCCCTCGGCGTGGTCCAGCGGTGTGTCACCGAAGATCATTGTGCGGCCACGGGGGCCGGTGCCGCCGCGCCGTGCAGGGCCTGGGTCGCCTGGGCCAGGATCGAAACGGCGATCTCGGCGGGGCTCTTGGCGCCGATGGCCAGGCCGGCGGGGCCATGTATGCGGGCCAGGCGGGCTTCGTCCAAACCCTCCGCCCGCAGCCGGTCCAGGCGCTTGGCATGGGTCCGCTTGCTGCCCAGGGAGCCGATGTAGTAGGCGTCGGAGGCCAAGGCGACCAGCAAGGCCGGATCGTCCAGCTTGGGATCGTGAGTCAGGGTGACCACCGCCGTGCGCCGGTCCGGGCGCAGCGCCGTGAGGGCCGCATCCGGCCATTCGGTCACCATGGCCACATCCGGGAACCGTGCATCCGTGGCCCAGGCGCGGCGCGGGTCGATCACCGTGACGTCGTACCCGGCCAGCGCCGCCATGGGCACCAGGGCCTGGGCGATGTGCACGGCGCCGACGATGACCATCCGCAGGGGCGGGTTGAAAACGTGCACGAACAGGCTGGTGTCGGGCAGGGCGCCGCTGCGGTCCTCGGCGATCGCCCGGCGCACCCGGTCGAGCACGACCCCGGCCAGGGTGAGATCGCCGATGACGTGGGCACCGTCCAGCACCGCTTGCCGGCCGGTCTCCAGATTGGTGACCACCGCCACCGGGCGTTTGCCCGCGCGGGCGGCGAGCAAGGCATCGAGCACGGGACGCTGCATGGCCAGGATTACTCCAGGCGCTCTACGAAGACGCGTACGGTCCCGCCGCAGGCCAGACCGACTTCCCAGGCCGTTTCGTCGGTGACACCGTATTCCAACAGCTTCGGCGTGCCGCTGGCCATCACCGCGCCGGCCTCGTGCACCACCGCGCCCTCGATGCACCCGCCGGAGACGGAGCCGAGCATGTTGCCCTTGTCATCCACCGCCAGCTGGCTGCCCACCGGACGGGGGGAGGAGCCCCAGGTGGCGACCACGGTGGCCAGGGCCACATCGCGCCCCTGGTCGCGCCAGCGGGCGGCCTGTTCCAGCACGTCCTCGGCCGGGCGGGGCGGGGTGCGGGCGGGGGCGCCGGTCATGCCACCGCCGCCTGCCGCTCGGCGACCGCTTCGAACCGGCGTCTGACCGGTTCGCTCAACACTTCGGTCAATTGTGCCAGGCTTTCCAAGTTGTGCACCGTGCGGAAATCGTCCACGTGCGGCATGATTGCCTTCGCTCCCAATGATTTTGGCTCGTAGCCCTCATAACGCAAGAGCGGGTTCAGCCATATCAGGCGACGGCACGAGCGGTGCAGGCGCTCCATCTCGCCGCGCAATCCCTCGGCGTTGTCCCGGTCCAGGCCGTCGGAGATGAACAGGACCACCGCCCCCTGGCCCAGCACCCGGCGGGCCCAGGTGCGGTTGAAATCGTGCAGGCAGGCGCCGATGCGCGTGCCGCCGGCCCAGTCGACCACCGCCGTGGCCACCTTTTCCAGGGCCACGTCGATATCCTTGTGGCGCAGGAAGCGGGTCACATTGGTCAGCCGGGTGCCGAAGACGAAGCTGTGCACCCGGTCCCGGTCGCTGGTGACGGCATGCAGGAAGTGCAGCAGCATGCGCGAATAGCGGCTCATGGAGCCGGAGATGTCGCAGATGACCACCAGGGGCGGGGGACGCCGCCGCTGCTGCTTCCAGCGCAACGGAATGGTATCGCCGCCGGAACGCAAAGCTGCCCGCATGGTGGCGCGCAAATCCGCACGACGCCCGGTTTGCGCCGGGCGGAAGCGGCGCGTGGGCAAGGTCATGATCGGCAGGCGCATGGCGGCGATGACGGCCTTGGCGGTCGCCAATTCCGCCGCCGACATTTGCTCGAAATCCATGTGGCGCAGGACCTCGCGGTCGGAGAAGGTCATCACAGCGTCGATCTCCACCTCATCCTTGGCGGGTTCGGCCCTGGCCCTGTCGTTAGGGTCGCGGCCGGCGAGCAAGGCTTCGGCCAGGCGTCGGCTTACGGGGTTCTGCTCCTCAGGCCGCATGCCGGCCGTCGGCTGCACGTCGGGCAGCAGCATGGCCATCATGCGCTCCAGGATCTCCGGGTTGCGCCAGAAGATCTGAAAGGCCTGGTCGAACAGCTCCTGCTGATCGCGGCGATTGACGAAGACCGCGTGCAGGGCCCAATAGAAATCATCGCGCCGGCGCAGGCCCACCGTCTCGACCGCGCGGATAGCGGCCAGCACCTTGCCCGGACCGGCCGGCAGGCCGGCGGCGCGCAAGGTGCGGCCGAAGTGCATGATGTTTTCGGCCAGGCGCCCGTCGGTTTCGATGTGGGCCGGCGGCATGGCGGGTTAGCCGGCCGCGGCGGCGCGCTTGACCTCGTCCAGGATCTCGGCGGTGGGGCTGCCGCGCACCTTGGCGATGTCGTCCTGGTACTTGAGCAAGACGCCCAGGGTGTTGTCGATGGTCTGCGGATCGAGGGATATCTTGTCGAGCTGGGTCAGCGCATCCGCCCAGTCGATGGTCTCGGCGATGCCCGGCAGCTTGAACAGGTCCATGCCGCGCAGCTCTTGAACGAAGGCGACCACCTCGCGGGCCAGGGCGGCGGGGGCGTTGGGTGCCTTGACCGAGAGAATCTCCAATTCGCGGGCCGCGTCCGGATAGTCGAGCCAATGATAGAGGCAACGGCGCTTGAGAGCGTCGTGGATTTCCCGGGTGCGATTCGACGTGATGATGACAATCGGCGGTTCCGGCGCCTTGATGGTGCCCAGCTCCGGAATTGTGATCTGAAAGTCGGAGAGCACCTCCAGGAGGAACGCTTCGAAGGGTTCGTCGCTGCGGTCCAGTTCGTCGATCAACAGCACCGGCGGCCCCGCCAGGTCCGGTTGCAGGGCTTGCAATAACGGCCGCTCGATCAGGAAACGCCGGTCGAAAATATCGGTGGCCAGGGTGTCCCGGTCGCGGTCGCCGATGGCCTCGGACACCCGGATCTCCACCATCTGCCGTGGATAGTTCCACTCATAGACGGCGGCGCTGACGTCCAGGCCCTCGTAGCACTGCAAGCGCAACAGGCGGCGGCCAAGCACGGTGGCCAGGACCTTGGCGATCTCCGTCTTGCCCACGCCGGCTTCGCCCTCCAGGAACAATGGCCGGTGAAGGGAAAGGGAGAGGTACAGAACCGTGGCTAGGCTGCGGTCGGCTACATACCGGCCGCGCGTCAAAACCTCATGGGTCGCATCGACGGAGTTGGGCAGGGGCTGCGCTTTTGCCATCGCGGGCCTTTTCTGTGCGGCGAAAGAGGCGCCGCAAGGTCCCAAACTATAACCCCTTTTTCCGGCCGGGCGCTACTTCTGGGTCCACTGGTTGTCGGGTGCCTGAATCCAGGTGCCCTTGGGCGCCTTTTCCATGATCTCCTTGGCATAGACCCGGCCGACCTGATCGGCGGGCACGCCCTGGCTGGCGGCGCGTTGAGCATAGATTTCCTTACGCTTGGCATTGACCTGATCCACGATGGCGGCGGCACTGGCATCGCGGGCCACGGCCAAACCATCGAACCGTTCGCCGACGGCGCCGGAGGCGCGCAACTCATCCAGGGATTGAGCCGCCGCCGGCGTGGCGGTCAGGCCGCCGGCCAGTAGAGCCACCATCAGTACAACCAGGGAAAAACTCGTTCTCCAGCGCATGCGCAAACCCTCCATGGGACTCCAGCCGAGGCGGCGGCGCCTTGGTCCGGCGCCGTGTGGCATCAAAAGACGTTCGGATTGGCCTGGATATCCTCCTTGGCCTTTTCCTCAAGCTTTACGCGCACATCCGCGTCCAACTTGATATTCAAATTGATAGTGATCGGCTCCTTCGGCGCCTCCACCTTGACGGTAGGCTGACAGGCGGCCAGCAGAACCGGCAGCAAAATACAGGCCCAGCGGGCGGGTCGTCCGTGTGTTTCCGATGCGTGCATCACGTGTGCCTTCCTCCGTCCCAACCCTCGGCCATCGAATCGCCGACTCAACTCTTGCATGATACGGTGCCTACTGACCGGACGTCCACGCGCGACGCAAAAAATCGTTGGGCACCCGATAAATGGTGGTCAGGGCGGTGACCAGCTTGCCGGTGTTCGCTTCGATGCTGATGTTGAAGTGGAACGGGTGACCCTCCAGCACCGCCGGGTTCTTGCCCAGTAGACTGAGCTTGATACGGCCGACGTCCGCCGCCGTCTTGGACAGATCGACGGTCAATTCATCATAGTGGAAATCTTCCAGGGCGCGCAGGACCAGATCGAGGGATTCGCCTTGGCCGGCGAGAATTTGCGCCGCCTGCTCGGAGCGAAAGCGGACAATGCCAGGCGCACCGGCGGCCAAATGGCCATTCTCGATGATGACGGCGTTTTCGGCGAAGTGAATGGGAATGGCGCCGGAGAGGCGGCCTTCGCCGCTGAGCCCGTCGATGCCCAGGAGGGCGAAAAGTTCGGACAGGCTGAGATCTTCCACATTCACATCGACGCGCTGTTGCACCGCCGCCGGATCGAGCAGCAAGCCGGCCACCGCCAGACGGCCGCTGCCGAAGAAAACCTCGCCCATCTCGATGGCCAAGCGCGACGGCTCGGCCGGCTGAATCTGGAACGAGATGGCCAGCCGTTCGAGAGGCAATCCCGCCTCCAGCCGGCGCACGGTAAGGGTCTGCCGTGGCGGACTGCCCGGTGGGATGAGACTGTCCAGATGCAGATTCAGATCGAGGCCCTCCACCCGCGCTTGCGGGCTGTTGAAACCGAAGGCGCGCAAGGCGACGGTGCCAGATCCCCGCGCCCCATCCGCCGACCAGGAAATCTCGCCGTCGCCTTCGGCGGTGCCGGTGACCTGCTGCAGGGCGGCGAGCGCCGGCACCAACACCCCCGGCTGCGCGCCGCCGGGCGAAAAGCTCAGCGGCGGCAAGGTGAAGCGGGCCGAGCCTTGTCCAGCGGTGCTGTCATGATCGCCGGTCGCCTCGATGCGGCCCACACCGCCCGGCCCGTTGCCGGACAGCGTACCTTGCCACCGGCTGCCTTGGCCGCCGATGGTGCCGGCCAGCGTCAGGGGCGCGAATAGCGGGCTGGTGCCGGTGTGGCGCAGGGCCGCCACGCGCATTTCCGCGCGCACCTTGTCACCGGCCAGATCGACGCCAGCGGCCATGCCTTCGGCGCCGATTTCATATGCCGGAACAGCGAACCCGGCGCCTTCGATGTCGATACGTTTGGGCGAGGCGGAGATGCGGCCGGGGGTGATGGTTGCTTCGATGGCGGTTGCCTCCGTGCGGTTCAAGCGCACCCCGACGGCAGGACTCTCGAGCGACACCCGGTAGTCGATGGTTGAATCGAACGCAAAATCGACAGACGCCCCGGGAATGACAATGGCCACCGGCGCCAGCAGTTCGCCGATCCGTTTATCGCGGAGTGTCGAGAGGTGCAGATCCGCCGGTGCGCGTAGACGCCCGCCGATGTGCCCGGGCGCGATCCGCACATCAGCCGGCAGGGACAATCTTAGATCGGCCATGTTGGGGATGGCCATCTGCACCGCGCCGTCCAGCGCGACCGCGACTGCATCGCCATCGCGTGTGATCGTGGCGACCGGACGTTGTTCGTCTATCGGTTGCACGCGGACGGAAAGCCCCTGCGCGAGTGTATCCGCGAGCCCATCGGGCACGCCAAGAGACCGCATCAAGGTGGGCGAGAGGTGGGCCACCGCAAGTGTGGCGTCATCCTGCAGGGTCATGGTGCCCATGCCATCGCGGGCTTCGAGTGTCAATTGGACACCCACGTTCAGGCCCACCACGTGCTCGGGAATGGTCACGTCCGTGGCGGAGACGATCACGGACACGGTCGATTCTTTCGTCGAAAGCAGTCCGGCGGGGTTGCTGGTCTTGATCAGTTCGGACAGCGGCGGTGCCGCGCCCTCGCCTTGCATGGAGACCTCGACGCGGCCGGCCATGGGCACCGGTCCCGGCCAGGCGGCCCAGATGGTCGAGCCCGCCACCGCCCTTGCGGCCAGTTCGAGGCGCCATCGCGGCGCGCCCAAGGCGTTTTCGATTTTGACCACTGCCTCGGCCGAAAAATCCCTGGTCAGCGCCTCCACACTCAGATTGGCAACGGCTGTGCCTGCGGCAAGGTTGGCCGCCATGCGGCCACGCCCCGTTGCCTGTACAACGCCGGTCGCGGTCCGTGCCACGAGGCGCAGGTCCTCGATCTCGATATTCGGGATGGGCGTTGCATCCGCACCGCCATCCCCTGGTTCTCCGACTGTGAGCAGGGTGTTCAGGCTGCCCAGGGACGGCCCGGTGCCAGTCAGATCCACGGTGATAGCCAGCCCGTTTGCCGTCACTTTGTCCAGGCGCCCGGCCAGCAACCCGGAGAGGCCATAGTCCAAGCGCAAGTCGTGCAGCGTGATCTCGTCGGCATCGCCCAGGCGGATATCGGTGATGCGGCTGTGGCGCCAGCCTATCTCGGCCACCATCAGGCGCGGTGACGGCACACCCTGCGCCAGCAACGCCTGGATCAGCAGGGTTTCGGCCAGGGCAACGCGGAACGCCACCAGTGCAACCGCCACGCCGATAGCGGCGGCGAACGCGGCGGCTAGGGCAAGGCGGGTTCGACGGCGCATGCGCGCGGATACAATCCCGGTTGGCCGAGTTACCAGGGAAGCGCCGGCGATGCCATCAACCGGGTACGGCCACTCTCACACCCGGCATCCGGGGCCGGCTATCCCGCGGCGGCGACGGCGCGGCGGGCCATGACGCCGACCAGGTGCGCCCGGTATTCGGCGGACGCATGAATGTCGGCGTTCAGGCCCTTGGCCGGAACCGATATGCCTTCAATGGCGCTGGGCGAGAATTTGCCGTCCAGCGCCTTTTCCATGGCAGCCACGCGGAAGACGCCCGGACCGGCGCCGGTCACCGCGACCCGAGTTCCCGCCGGGCCTTGCGCCACCATGACGCCGACCACGGCATAGCGCGAGGCCGGGTTGGGGAACTTGGCATAACCCGCTTTCTTGGGGATCGGGAACGAAATCGACGTGACGATCTCGCCATCCTCCAAGGCCGTCTCGAACATGCCCTTGAAGAAGTCGTCCGCCGCGATCTCCCGCCGGTCGGTCTTGACGGTGGCCCCGAGGCCCAGCAAGCCGGCCGGATAATCGGCCGCCGGGTCGTTGTTGGCGATCGAGCCGCCGATGGTGCCGCGGTGACGGACTTGCGGATCGCCGATGCCCTCGGCCAATGCGGCCAAGGCCGGGATCTTGCTCTGGACCGTCTTGCTGGCCGCGACCTCGGCGTGGGTGGTGGTGGCGCCGATGACCAGAGCGCCGCCCTTTTCAGAGATGCCGGAAAGCTCTGAAATACCGCCCAGATCGATCAGATCCGACGGGCTTGCCAGACGCTGCTTCAGGGTCGGAATCAAGGTCATGCCGCCGCTCACCAGCTTGCCTTCGGCGGCGGCGGAAAAGAACTGCGCCGCTTCCTTCAGGGAGAGCGGCCGATGGTAATTGAAGCTGTACATCTTTCGCGCTCCCCTATTCTGCGGCCGGCCGGCTGGCTTGCGCCAGGCGCCAGACTTTTTCCGCCGTAGCCGGCATATCCATGTGCAGGATGCCCAACGCATCGGTGACCGCGTTGATCAGGGCCGGCGGTGCCGCGATGGCGCCGGCCTCGCCGCAGCCCTTCACCCCAAGCGGGTTGTGCGGGCACGGCGTCTCGGTGGTCGCCACCTTGAAGGACGGTAGGTTGTCAGCCCGTGGCATGCAGTAGTCCATGTACGAGCCAGTCACGAGCTGACCGCTGTCCGGGTCGTAGACGCAGTTCTCGAGCAGCGCCTGGCCGATGCCCTGGGCGATGCCGCCGTGCACCTGGCCCTCGACGATCATCGGGTTGATGATCTTGCCGAAATCGTCCACCGCCGCCCAGTTGGCAACGGCGACCACGCCGGTTTCCGGGTCAACCTCGACCTCGCAGATGTGGGTGCCGGCCGGGTAGGTGAAGTTCAGCGGATCGTAGAACGCCGTCTCGTCCAGGCCCGGTTCCAAATCCGCCGGATAGTTGTGCGGCACATAGGCGGAGAAGGCGATCTCGCCGATCGCCTTGGTCCGATCGGTGCCGGCCACCCGGAAGGTGCCCGCCGAAAACTCGATGTCATCCACCGAGGCTTCCAGCAGATGGGCGGCGATCTTCTTGCCCTTGTCGATCACCTTGTCGCAGGCGCGCGACAGGGCCGATCCGCCGACCGCCAGCGAGCGGGAGCCGTAGGTGCCCATGCCCATCGGGATCGAGCCGGTATCGCCGTGCACTACTTCGACATTCTCGATCGGCACGCCCAGCTTGTCGGCGACCAGTTGCGAGAACGTGGTCTCGTGGCCCTGGCCATGGCTATGGGCGCCGGTGAAGACCGAGACGCTGCCCGTGGCATTGAACCGGATCTGGCCCGATTCCCACAGACCGACCCCGGCCCCGAGAGAGCCGACCACCGCCGAAGGGGCGATGCCGCAGGCCTCGATATACGACGAGAAACCGATGCCGCGCAGCTTGCCGCGCTTTTCCGACTCCTTGCGCCGGGCCGGGAAGCCCTTGTAGTCGATCAACTTCATGGCCTCGTCCAAGGCCAGGGCGTACTGCCCGGAATCGTACTGCAACGCCACCGGCGTCTGGTATGGGAAGGCATCCGGCGGAACGAAGTTGCGCCGGCGCAATTCCGCCGGGTCGATCTTCATCTCCCGCGCCGCCGTTTCCACCAGGCGTTCCAGAACGTACGTGGCCTCCGGCCGGCCGGCGCCGCGATAGGCATCGACCGGCGCGGTGGTGGAGAACACCGCCTTGACGTTGGCGTAGATGGCCGGTGTGGTGTACTGGCCGGCCAGCAGGGTGGCATAGAGATAGGTCGGAATGGCGGTGGCGAAACTGGACAGATAGGCGCCCATGTTGGCATGGGTTTCCACCTTCAGGGCGACGAACTTGCCGTCCTTGTCCAGGCCCAGCTCGGCATGGGTTGCGTGGTCGCGGCCATGGGCGTCGGAGACGAAGCTCTCCGAGCGTTCGGCCACCCACTTGATCGGCCGCCCGACCTTCTTGGATGCCCAGGTGCACACCGTCTCCTCGGCATAGCAGTAAATCTTCGAGCCGAAGCCGCCGCCCACGTCGGGGGCGATGATCCGCACCTTGGCCTCGGACAAACCGAGGACGAAGGCGCACATGATCAGGCGCAGAAGATGCGGGTTCTGGCTGGTCGAGTAGACCGTATAGTTGTCGGTGCCGGCATCATGCTCGCCGATGGCCGCGCGCGGCTCGATGGCGTTGGGGATCAGCCGGTTGTTGATCAGGTCGATCTTGGTGACGTGATGCGCCTTGGACAGCGCCGCATCGATGGCTGCGCGGTCGCCCAACTCCCAATCGTAACAAAGATTTCCCGGCGCTTCTTCATGCACCTGTGGGGCGCCCTTGGCCACCGCACCGAGCGGGTCGACCACCGCCGCCAGGGGCTGATAGGTGACGTCGATCAACTCGGCCGCGTCCTTGGCCTGGGCCAAGGTCTCGGCGATGACCACCGCCACGTGATCGCCCACATAGCGCACCTTGTCGCGCACCAACGGGAAATGCGGCGGCGCCTTGTGCGGTTTGCCATGACGGTCGGTGACCGTCCAGCCGCAGGGCAGAGAGCCGACCTTGTCGGCCTCCAAATCCGCGCCGGTGAAAATGGTGATGACACCCGGGGCGTTGCGCGCCGCATCCGAGTCGATGCGCTGGACCTTGGCGTGGGCGTGCGGCGAGCGCAGGAAATAGGCATGCGCCTGACCGGGACGGTTCAGGTCGGCCGTATAGCGGCCCTTGCCCGTGAGAAAGCGAAAATCTTCTTTGCGGCGAACGCTGGCGCCGATTCCTGTATCCGGCATCGTTCTACCCTTTCATCGCTTGCGCGGCGGCCTGGATGGCCTTGACGATATTATGATAGCCGGTGCAACGGCAGATGTTGCCCTCCAGCCAGTCGCGGATTTCCGGCTCGCTCGGCTTGGCGTTGTGGCTCAGCAGGTCGACCGCGCTCATCACCATGCCCGGCGTGCAGAAGCCGCATTGCAGGCCGTGGTGTTCCTTGAATGCCGCCTGAACCGGGTGCATGGCGCCGTTCTTGGCCAGGCCCTCGATGGTGGTGACCTCGGCGCCGTTGACCTGAAGGGCCAGTATGGTGCAGCTCTTCACCGACTTGCCATCGATGTGCACCACACAGGCGCCACACTGGCTTGTATCGCAGCCTACGTGGGTGCCCGTCAGGGCCAAATTCTCACGCAAGAAATCGACCAGGAGCGTGCGTCCTTCGACCTCTCCGGCCGCCGACCGCCCGTTCACGGTCATGGATACCGTAGGCATGGATTGAACCTCCCTGTGCTGCCGGTCCGGTCAAATCACGGCCGGACTCGTTTTTTTGAGGGGCGCCGTCGCGCGGCAAAACGCGCGCGCCGCATGCGGATACGCCCTGATATTCTTGCCAATAGTGTGTGGCGCCGCAGGGTTTAGGTCAAGGGCCTACTAGGACCCATGCCGGCACTAAGCCCCTCAACGAAGGGCGAAGATCGCCAATAAGATTGCCACCACGGCAATCACCCCCACGACCCAGACCGATTGGGGCAGGCCCGAACCGGGGGCCGGAGCCGGCGGTTGGGCGGTGGGGACCGCGGCTTCAGCCGCCTTGTCGGCCGCGGGCGGCGGTCCGGCCACGGCCGCGGCAAAGTTATCGAAGAACTCGCCGGCCAGCTTACGCGCCGTTCCATCGATCAGGCGGCCGCCGATTTGCGCCAGCTTGCCGCCGACCTGAGCATCCACCTCGTAGTGCAACAGGGTGGCGCCGTTGTCGTCGGTCAGGCGCACCTTGGCACCCCCCTTGGCGAAACCGGCGGCGCCGCCCTTACCTTCACCGCTGATGGTATAACCGTTCGGCGGGTCCAGATCGGACAGGCGCACCACACCGGCGAACTTGGCCGATACCGGCCCGACCTTGGCCTTCACCGTGGCGGTGAATTCGGTATCCGAGGTCTTTTCGATGGTCTCGCAGCCGGGGATCGCCTGCTTGAGAATTTCGGGATTGTTCAAGGCCGCCCAGACGGCCTGGCGCGGGGCTTCGATGCGGTGTTCGCCGGACAGGTTCATGAGCGAATGTTAACCCGCCGCCCGGTCACCGAACAAGCGCTCCGCTGCTGCGGTCCTATTCATGGCCCTTGCCGTCAGGGCAGTCCGCAACCCAGACTCGATCCGAGTCACGGACGGAGACGATCTGTATTGGAGAGGCCATTGGTTGCAGACGCAATAAAGCTCAGAATTGCTGTGCTTGGTGCGAGCGGCGGTGTCGGGCGCCTGATAGTTCATCGCGCCCTCGATCAAGGGTTTGAAGTCGTTTGCCAAACCCGTGACGCGAGAAAGCTCGCCGACATTGCTACCCGTGCTCAGGTGCGTGCATTCGATCCCACGGATCAGGCGCATCTCGGCGAATTTGTCAAAGGCGCCGATGTCGTCATTTTTGCTCTCGGTGTCGACACCGCTGGTCCCACCACGCTGTTCACCGACGTGACCAAGGCGCTGATCTCGGCCATGGCGAGGGAGCGGGTTAAACGCCTTATTGCGATCACCGGTGTCGGCGCTGGTGAAACCCGTGGGCACGGCGGGTTTCTCTACGATCGGATCATCTATCCCTTGTTCGCCCGAATGCGATACCAGGACAAAAATCGGCAAGAGGCCCTGATTGCAGCATCCGATCTTGACTGGATCATTGTACGTCCGGCGCCTTTCTCAAATCGTCGCGTCCCCGTCCCCATTGAAGTCCATACACGGGTCGACTCGGATACGGTTTTGAGACGCATTACGCGCGACGAGGTCGCCGCATTCGTCATCGACCAATGTGCCGGCGAGCGCTACCTGCGCCAGCGACCATTCATCGGGCATCCGTGATCGACATTGAAAGAGGGACGCCTTACGTGCAGTCGGCAATGAAAGCAGGGCTTGTCTATTTCACAATTGTCTTCGCCGTTGGGTTCCTGCTCGGTGTCGTGCGTGTCTTGGCGCTCGCACCACGTTTGGGTGATGCGCTTGCCGTGGTGATCGAGTTGCCGGTCATGCTGGCGGTCTCATGGATCGTGTGTAAGCGGCTGATCGCTTGGTTCTCGGTACCGAGCGGACTGGCTCCTCGGGTCACGATGGGCGGCTTCGCATTCGGCCTTCTCATGGTTGCCGAAATCGCGGTGTCAGTCTTTGTGTTTCGGCGCACGATATTTGAGCATTTCGAAATCTACCAGACAGTGACTGCCACGATGGGGCTCCTGGGCCAACTCGCCTTTGCGCTGTTTCCGGCAATCCAACTGAGGACGCAGATGGGTCCTGCCAAAGGTGAATAGATTTGCCCCGGAAAACAGATGCTATCGGTTCCGCGACGCCGGCGGCCTAGCCACCCAGGAACAAACGGCCCACTTGCGGGTCGGCGAGAAGAGTGTCGCCCGGGCCCGCCATGGCGACCTGCCCGGATACCAGAACATAGCCGATATCAGCGAATTCCAAGCCTTTCTTGGCATTCTGCTCGACCATGATGATGGTCTTGCCCTCGGTCTTCTGCAGGTCTTCCAGGATCTCGAAAACCATGTCGATGAAGCGCGGCTCGAGGCCGATGGACGGCTCGTCCACCAGCAGCACCTCCGGCTCCATGATCAGGGCGCGCGAGATTTCCAGCAGCCGCCGCTCGCCGCCGGACAGTGTGCCGGCCTTCTGACCACGCCGCTCGCGCAGGCGCGTATATTTGGCGAACACCCGTTCCGCCGCTGCGCGGGCGTGCGCCGGTTGATTCTGCAGGAAACCGCCCATCCACAAATTTTCCTCGACGGTCATGTCGGGGAAAACCGAATTGTCCTGCAGGATGTAAGCGATTCCGGCGGCCTTCAATTTGTCTTTCGGCGACATGCGGGTCACATCTGTACCGCCGATGGAGATGGTGCCGGCGAAGATGTTGGTGAAGCCGAAGATGGAGTGCAGCACCGTCGACTTGCCGGCGCCATTGGGGCCGATCAGGCACAGGGACTGACGGCGGCCGACGGCAAGGCACAGATCGTGCAGAATCTCCATCTTGCCATAGCCGGCGCGCA
>DASWJP010000149.1:0-4160 GCA_036397065.1 Kiloniellales bacterium
GACCCGGGCGCCACGGCGGCGGACTCGCGGTACCGTTCGCCGTCGGCCAGGTCCACGTCGAAGAGATGCAGCTTGTCGTAACGGGCGGCGATCTCGCCCGCCGCATCGACCAGATACGAACGATTGGTCACCTTGCCGGGCCCGGCCTTTATGGCCAGCGAGCCCAGCAACAACCAGGCACCCAGCTCCCGCGCTAAATCGCGGAAGTGCGGCAAGGCCGGATGCTCGGCTTCGCTCAGGGCGCCGATGACGAACTGATCGTCGCTGGTCTTCAGGCAGGAGAAGTATTCCGGCAGGCAGATCAGCTCCGCGCCCTGCGCCCGTGCGGCACGGACCAGGGCCGTGGCTTCCTCCAGGCTCGGCCCGATCTCCGGCCCGGCGCAGTTCTGCACGCAGGCTACGGTGACGGTGCCGGTCATGACACGGTGCTCCCTATCGCGTGTGCCTAGGCGTTGACATCGATCACCAGACGGCCGCGCACCTTGCCCTTGAGAATGTCATCGGCCAAACCCGGTGCCTTGGACAAGCCGACCACGGTGGTGATCTCGTCCAGCTTGTCCATGGGCAGATCGGCGACCAGCCGCCCCCACGCGGCCAGGCGGCGCTCCGGCGAACACATGACCGAATCGATGCCCAACAGGCTGACCCCGCGCAGCAGGAAGGGCACGACCGTGGTCTCCAGGCCCGCCCCGCCGGCCAGGCCGACGGCGGCCACCGCACCGCGATAACGCATCTGGGTGAGGGCCCGGGCCAGGGTGGTGCTGCCCACGGAATCGATGCAGCCGGCCCAGCGTTCGCTCTCCAGGGGCCGTTTGCCCGGCTCCGCCAGTTCGGCCCGGTCAATGATCGTCGAGGCGCCCAGGGACTTGAGATAGGCATGGGTCTCAGCGCGGCCGGTGGAAGCGGCCACCTGGTAGCCCAGCTTGGCCAGGATGGCGATGGCGACGGAGCCAACGCCCCCGGCGGCCCCGGTGACCAGAACCTCCCCATCACCGGGCTTCACCCCGTGCGCCTCCAGGGCGATGACCGCCAGCATGGCGGTAAAGCCGGCGGTGCCGATGGCCATGGCCCGCTTGGCGGTCAGCCCATCGGGTAGGGGCACCAGCCATTCGCCCTTGACCCGCGCCTTCTGCGCATAGCCGCCCCAATACATCTCGCCGACGCGCCAGCCGGTCAACAGGACCGGATCACCGGCCTGATAGGCCGGGTGGCTGCTCTGCGCGACCGTGCCGGCCAGATCGACGCCGGGCACGTGCGGATACTGGCGAACCAAGCGGCCGAGGCCACGCAGGATCATGCCGTCCTTGTAGTTGAGGGTCGAGTATTCGACCGCGACCGTCACCTCGCCCTCGTCCGGATAGCTGGGCAGGCGCGACTCATCGAGATCCTGTATGGACGCCTCGACCTTGTCACCGCTTTGTTCCAGAAGCATCGCCTTGAACATGTGCTGCTCCTTCAAATGTTTGCCTGCCGCATTCAATTTTTTTGCACCGCAACCTTCGTTAAGGGTTGCAATGGCATGCTTTTTAACCCATATATTGCAGTGCGACATGGCGGACGAGCGCCCTGCTTGTTGCCTGTCGTACGCCTGTTAGGCGTTTCCTCCCTAGACTCGGGCCGTGCCTTGCGCGCGGCCCATTTTTCTTGTGCCCGCCCTGTCGGACTTAGGCCCAATTGACACCGGGCGGCGCGCCCGGGACATCGCTGTCGCCGGCCCCCAGGGGCCGTTGCATGATCACGCTATCGACCCAGCGGCCGAACTTAAAGCCCACCGAGACAATCGTCCCCGTTCGGGTAAAGCCAAGTGCCTTGTGCAGGCCGATCGAGGCGGCATTGTCGCTATCCCCGATGACCGCGATCATCTGCCGGAAGCCCAGGGCCGTGCAACGCCCGATCAACTCGGTCAGCAGGCTTCGGCCAACGCCCTGCCCCAGGCAGTCCGGGGCGATGTAGACCGAGTTTTCCACGCTGTACCGATAAGCGGGCCGGGTCCGGTACGCGCCGGCATAGGCATATCCCGCCAGGATCGGCCGGCCGCCGGTGCCGGAAATCTCGGCGGCGATGTACGGAAACCCCCGTGCCAGGGTGTCTTCATAGCGACGGCGGATTTCCGCCAAATCCGGGGGTGTCTCCTCGAACGAGGCCAGGCCGTGCCGGACATGGTGGGCATAGATGGCCTGAATCGGCGGCAGATCGTCGGGGCCGGCATCGCGCAGGCGCACGGCCGCCTCGGTGCGGGTCATGCCGGGCTCCCCACCGGGTCCAGATCGGCCAGCATGGCGATGACGGCCCGCAGGTCCCGCATGAGGCGCGGCATGTCCGGGCCGCGGGCGATGCGGGTTTCGTCCATATAGAGGCAGCGGTTGATCTCGATCTGCAGGCAATGGCTGCCTGATGCCGGCTTGCCGTAGTGCCGGGTCACGAAGCCGCCCGAATAGGGGGCATTGCGCGCCACATGATAGCCCTGGTCGCGGAGCAGCCGCTCGATCGCCTCGATCGCCGCCGGCGCGCACGATGTGCCGTGGCAGTCGCCGAGCACGAAATCAACCCGCTGGCGCCCCGGATCCTGGTCCATGGGACCGCCGATCGAGGGCATGGAATGGCAGTCAATGAGAAGGCATCGGCCAAAGGCGGCCTGGGTGCCTTCGACCAGCTTCTGCAAGGCCCGATGATATGGCCAATAGTGCTGGCGGATGCGCCGCAGGGCTTCGGCCGCCGTCAGCTTGCCGCGGTAGATATCGGCCCCATTGGCGACCACCCGGGCGATGGTCCCCAAGCCGGCCGCGACGCGCGGCGAGGCGGTGTTGACATAGGCCGGCAGCGGGTCGGCGAACATCGACGGATCCAGCTCGAACGGCTCGCGATTGGGGTCCACATAGGCACGGGGGAACAGGGCCCGGATCAGCGGGGCCCCCAGGCTGGGCGCGGCACCGAACAGCTCGTCGACGAAGCTATCTTCCGAGCGCCGCAGAGACAGCGGGTCAAGCCGCGAGGCGGCCACGAATTCTGCCGGATAATCGCTGCCACTATGGGGCGAGGCGAAGACCAGGGGCGCCGTCTGACGGTCCGGGGCGACAACCTCGTGGGAAACCGCCGCCGCCGCATCCGGCACGGCATCCAGGTCTATGGCTGGGGCGCTGTCCATAACCCCCCGTGTTTAGGGGAAAGCCGGTGGCCTGTCATCGTCCATCTTACCCCGCGGCCCGGTGGAATGGCCTGGGTACCCGGCCGGCCTGGGCCCTGAGGCCATGGTGAGGCGGCGTTAAGTACTATTTTAGACAATAATTCATAGGGTATAGTCCTTCATCGGCGGCGCCCAGGTCCAGGGCTCCGATCGTGACCGGCCAAACAGATTGCAAGGGGCATAATGGCGCACATCCTGCTCGCCGAAGATGACGAGAGCATGCGCGAGTTCCTGACCAAGGCCTTGCGCCGGGCCGGGCACGAGGTCGTGCCGGTGGCCGATGGCCTGGATGCCCTGTCGCAGATCGGCGAGACGCCTTTCGACCTGCTGCTCGCGGACGTGGTCATGCCCGGCCTGGATGGGATCGAGCTGGCACGCCGGGCCGCCAAGCAGCAGCCGGGTATTAAGGTCATGTTCATCACCGGCTTCGCCGCCGTCGCCCTGCGGGCGCGCGAGCAAAGCCCGCGGGAAACCCGGGTCCTGTCCAAGCCGTTCCATTTGCGCGATCTGGTCGATCAAGTCGACGTCATGCTGCAGGCCTAGGGTCCGGGCACCCCGGCAAGCCCCTTGGGCGGGCTTGCCAAAATCACACCATGATGCTAATTCGCCAAGACCTTGCAGGCACCCGCCGCGCCCGGCGTGGCGGTGCGCTCGCCCGGATCACGCCGGATCATGCCGGATAACGGGGGGCGAACATGCCGCGGGGGCGCATAGCTCAGCGGGAGAGCGCCACGTTGACATCGTGGAGGTCCCTGGTTCAATCCCAGGTGCGCCCACCATCCAGCCAATTTTCATTGACTGAGTAGGCTGATAACGACGCCTATATCGGAGTGGAGACCGGAGTTCGGCGTTAGGACGCGGGTGCCACGGCGGTGGCCGCCGTATCGCCGATCAACTCGTAGTAAATCCGGTCGGCCAGGGTGGTGCAGGAAATGGTCTTGGTTTGCAGGGGGTCGTCCACGTTGACCAGGAGGGC
>DASWJP010000150.1:0-17954 GCA_036397065.1 Kiloniellales bacterium
GGGATAACGTGTCGATGGAGGTCGAGCTGATCGCGCCGATCGCCATGGACGAGGGCCTGCGCTTCGCCATCCGCGAGGGCGGCCGCACCGTCGGCGCCGGCGTCGTCGCCAGCATCATTCAGTAACGCAGAGTTCGGGGCCGCGGCAGGCCGGCGAGAGGTTAAATAGGGTCGACGATGGATAGTCAAAACATACGCATCCGCCTCAAGGCGTTTGATCATCGGGTGCTGGATCAGTCGACCGCGGAAATCGTCGGCACGGCGAAACGCACGGGTGCGCAGATTCGCGGCCCGATTCCGCTGCCGACGCGGATCGAGAAATTCACGGTGCTCCGTGGGCCGCACATCGACAAGAAAAGCCGCGAACAGTTCGAGATCCGCACGCACAAGCGGTTGCTCGATATCGTCGATCCGACGCCGCAAACCGTGGAAGCGCTGATGAAGCTCGACCTGGCCGCCGGCGTCGACGTCGAGATCAAGCTCAAGGGCTAGGACCATGCGGACCGGTTTGATAGCACAGAAATTAGGCATGACCCGGGTGTTCACCGACGAGGGCGAGCACCTGCCGGTGACCGTCCTCAAGCTCGACGGCTGCCACGTGGTGGCCGTGCGCCGGCGCGAGTCCGATGGGTATGACGCGGTGCAGCTGGGCAGCGGCAAGACCAAGGTGGCCCGTGTCGGCAAGGCCATGCGTGGCCATTTCGCCAAGGCGAAGGTCGAGCCGCGGCGCCGGGTAACCGAGTTCCGCGTGTCCGAGGACGCGCTCCTCGAAGTCGGGCAGGAGCTTTCGCCGGCGCATTTCGTGGCCGGACAGTTCGTGGACGTGGTCGGCACCTCGATCGGCAAGGGGTTCGCCGGTGTCATCAAGCGGCACAATTTCGGCGGCCTGCGCGCCACCCACGGTGTCTCCGTCTCGCACCGCAGCCATGGCTCGACCGGTAACCGCCAGGACCCCGGTAAGGTCTTCAAGGGCAAGAAGATGGCCGGCCATATGGGCGACCGCCGGGTCACCACCCAAAACCTGCGCGTCGTCGCCACCGACGAGGCGGAAGGGCTGATCCTGGTGCATGGCGCCATCCCGGGTGCCGAGGGCGGCTGGGTGCGGATCAGCGATGCGGTCAAGCATGCGGTGCCGAAAGAGGCGCCATTCCCCGCCGGCCTGCGGGCCGGATCGGCACCTTCGGACGCGGCGCCGGAAACGGCTCCCGAGGCGGCCCCTGATTCAGCCGCCGATGCGGCAGAAAGCAAGAAGGACTGATGGGCATGAAATGCGCCGTCACAAGCCTCGACAATAGGAAGGCCGGCGAGATCGACTTGGACGAGTCGATCTTCGGCCTGGCGCCGCGCGCCGATATTTTGACGCGCATGGTGAATTGGCAGCTGGCAAAGCGCCGGGCCGGTACCCATCTGGTGAAGAACCGGAGCGACGTCAGCGTCTCCACCCGCAAGATGTATCGGCAGAAGGGCACTGGCCGGGCCCGGCACGGGGCGGCCAGTGTGTCGCAGTTCCGCGGCGGTGGCCGAGCCTTCGGTCCGGTGCTGCGCGATCACGCGCACGACCTGCCGAAGAAGGTGCGCAAACTGGCGCTCAAGACGGCCCTGTCGACCAAGGCGGCGGAAGGCAAGCTGATCGTCCTGGACGCCGCCAAGCTGAAGGATAACAAGACCGCCGAGTTGGCCCGCCGGTTCGGCAGCCTCGGCTGGACCTCGGTGCTGATCATTGATGGTGCCGCGGTCGATGCCGGTTTTGCCCGCGCCGCGCGGAACATTCCGGGCATCGACGTGCTGCCCCAGCAGGGCGCCAACGTGTACGACATTTTACGCCGCGACACCCTGGTCCTGACCAAGGATGCGGTGCAGGCGCTGGAGGCGCGACTCAAATGAGCAGGGGACGGCCGCGGCAGAAGAAGACGGTAACGGTCTCGCGCGAGCGCCTCTATGAGCTGGTGCGCCGCCCGATCGTGACCGAAAAATCGACCCTTGGCTCGGAGCACCACCAAGTGGCTTTCGAGGTGCCCTTGGATGCGCGCAAACCGGAGATTCAGGTGGCGGTCGAGAGCTTGTTCAAGGTGAAGGTCAAGGCCGTGAACACCTTGCGGCAAAAGGGCAAGTCCAAGCGGTTCCGCGGCAAGCTGGGAACCCGCTCGGATCTGAAGAAGGCCTACGTGACCCTGGAAGAGGGGCACAGCATCGACGTGACCACGGGCATATAAGCGATGGCACTGAAAACCCATAATCCCACCACCCCCGGCCGCCGCGGCCTGGTCACGATCGACCGCAGCGAGTTGTGGAAGGGCAAGCCGGTCAAATCCCTGACCGAGGGTCTGCACAGCACCGGCGGGCGCAACAACCACGGGCGCATGACAGCGCGCCGCCGTGGCGGCGGGCATAAGCGCCGCTACCGGCTGATCGATTTCAAGCGGCACAAGCTGGACATGCCGGCCAAGGTGCTGCGTCTGGAATACGATCCGAACCGCACCGCCTTCATCGCCCTGATCGAATACACGGATGGCGAGCAAAGCTACATCCTGGCGCCACAGCGCCTGGCGGCGGGCGATACGGTGATCTCCGCGGCGCGCGCCGACATCAAGCCGGGCAACGCCATGCCCCTGTCGGCTATTCCGGTCGGCACCATCGTCCACAACGTGGAGATGAAGGTCGGCAGCGGCGGCCAGCTTGCCCGCTCGGCGGGCACCTACGTGCAATTGGTCGGCCGCGATTCGGGCAATGCGCTGCTGCGCCTCGGGTCCGGCGAAGTGCGCATGGTGCGCGCCGAATGCATGGCCTCCATCGGCGCCGTGTCCAACCCGGATCAGGCGAACATCAAGATCGGCAAGGCCGGGCGCAGCCGGTGGCTGGGGCAGCGGCCCATCGTGCGCGGCGTCGCCATGAACCCGGTCGATCACCCGCACGGCGGCGGCGAAGGCCGCACCTCGGGCGGCCGCCATCCGGTCAGCCCCTGGGGCAAGCCGACCAAGGGCGCGAAGACGCGCAAGAACAAGCGGACGGCGAAGCAGATCGTTCGCCGCCGCCGCAAGAAGCGTTAGAGGAGTTCAAGAGTGGCTCGCTCCGTATGGAAAGGCCCGTTCGTCGACGGTTATCTGCTGAAGAAGGCGGACAAGGCGCGCGGCACCGGCCGCAACGAGATCATCCGCACCTGGTCGCGGCGCTCGACGATTCTGCCGCAATTCGTCGGCCTGACCTTTGGCGTCCACAACGGCAAGAAATTCCTGCCGGTTCTGGTGACCGAGAACATGGTCGGCCACAAGCTGGGTGAATTCGCGCCGACGCGCACCTTCCACGGCCATACCGCGGACAAGAAGGCGAAGAGGGTCTAACGGATATGGGTAAGCCAAAGCATCCGCGCCGCCTGCCGGAGAACGAGGCCATGGCCAAGGCGCGCAACCTGCGCACCAGCGCGCAGAAGCTGAACGAGGTCGCCGAGTCGATCCGCGGCAAGAGCGCCGAGGCGGCGCTGTCCGAACTTGCCTTCTCGAAGCGGCGCATCGCCAACGATGTGCGCAAGGTCTTGCAGTCGGCGATCGCCAATGCGGAGAACAATCATCAACTGGATGTGGACCGCCTGTTCGTTGCCGCGGCGACCGTCGGCAAGAGTTTCGTTCTCAAGCGTTTCCGGCCCCGCGCACGCGGCCGGGCCGGGCCGATCCAAAAGCCCTGGAGCTCGCTGACGGTGGTGGTGCGTGAACGCGAGGAAACGGCGTAATGGGTCAAAAAGTCAATCCGATCGGCCTGCGGCTTGGGGTCAACCGTACCTGGGACTCCCGGTGGTATGCGGACGCCGGCTATGCGCAGTTGCTGCACGAGGATCTGAAGATCCGCAAGTTCCTGCGCGACCGCCTGCTACAGGCCGGGATCTCACGCATCATCATCGAGCGGCCGGCGAAGAAGGCGCGCATCACCATTCACACGGCGCGGCCGGGCGTGGTGATCGGCAAGAAGGGCGCCGATATCGAGAAGCTGCGAGTCGAGCTGCAAAAGATGACCGGCAGCGAGGTGCACCTCAACATCGTCGAAATCCGCAAGCCGGAAATCGATGCCCGGCTGGTGGCGGAAAACATCGCCAATCAGCTGGAACGCCGGGTGGCTTTCCGCCGCGCCATGAAGCGCGCCGTGCAATCGGCCATGCGCCTGGGCGCGCAAGGCATCCGGATCAATTGCGGCGGTCGCTTGGGCGGCATGGAGATTGCACGCACCGAGTGGTACCGCGAAGGCCGGGTGCCGCTGCATACCCTGCGCGCCGATGTCGACTACGGCGAGGCGACGGCCAAGACCACATACGGCACGTGCGGCGTGAAGGTCTGGGTGTTCAAGGGCGAAATCATGGCCCATGACCCGATGGCCCAGGAAAAGCGTCTGCAAGAGACGCATCAGACGCGCTGAACGGGACGGAGTTAAGGACGTAGGATTATGCTGCAGCCGAAGCGGACAAAATACCGGAAGCAATTCAAGGGCCGCATCCATGGCAAGGCCAAGGGTGGATTCTCCCTGGCGTTCGGCGCCTATGGCCTGAAAGCCACCAGCCCGGGCCGCTTGTCGTCGCGGCAGATCGAGGCGGCGCGGCGGACCATTACCCGCCACATGAAGCGTCTCGGCAAGCTGTGGATTCGCGTCTTCCCGGACGTGCCGGTCTCGCAGAAGCCGGCCGAAGTGCGGCAGGGCAAGGGCAAGGGCACGCCGGAGTGGTGGGCGGCACGGGTCAAGCCGGGCCGGATCATGTTCGAGTTGGATGGCGTGCCGCGGCAATTGGCGGTTGAGGCGTTCACCTTGGCGTCCGCCAAGCTGCCCATCGGCACCAAGTTCGTCAGCCGCCTGGGCGAGGAGAGCAAGAAGTGAAAGCCGGTGATCTGAGAACCAAGTCAGCCGACGAGCTCAGCGAGAGCCTGATTAATCTGCGCAAGGAACAGTTCAATCTGCGCTTTCAGAAGGCGAGCGGGCAGTTGGATAACACGGCGCGCGCCCGGCAAGTCCGCCGCGATATCGCGCGGATCAAGACGCTGCTGCGCGAATCGCAGCCAAGCGCCTCGTAGGAGAATTTGAGAAATGCCGCGACGTGTATTGCAAGGTGTAGTGGTCAGCGACAAGGCGAACCAGACGATTACCGTCCTGGTCGAGCGTCGGATCATGCATCCGCTATATAAGAAGATCATCAGGCGGAGCAAGAAGTACCACGCTCACGACCAGGACAATCACTGCAAGATTGGCGATATCGTGCGGATCGAGGAATGCCGCCCGATTTCCAAATCGAAGTCCTGGCGAGTCGTCAGCGATAGCGCTGGCGCTTAAGGCCAAGGAAGGTAAAAGACCATGATCCAGATGCAGACGCAGCTCGAAGTGGCCGATAACTCGGGTGCCCGGCGCGTGCAGTGCATCAAGGTGCTCGGCGGCTCCAAACGCAAGACCGCTGGGGTCGGTGATGTCATCGTGGTGAGCGTGAAAGAAGCGATTCCGCGCGGCAAGGTGAAGAAGGGCGACGTGCATCGCGCCGTCATCGTACGCACCGCCAAGGAAATTCGCCGAGAGGATGGCAGCGCCATTCGGTTCGATACCAACGCGGCGGTGTTGATCAGCAAGCAGGGCGAGCCGATCGGGACCCGTATTTTCGGCCCGGTGACCCGCGAATTGCGGGCCCGGAAATTCATGAAGATCGTCTCGCTGGCGCCTGAGGTTTTGTGATGGCTAAGAAATTCAAGATCCGCAAAGGCGACAAGGTGACCGTCATCACCGGCCGCGACAAGGGCAAGACCGGCGAGGTCCTGCGTGTCTTGCGCAAGGATTCACGCGTCCTTGTCCAGGGTGTCAACGTCGTCAAGCGGCACACGCGGCCGGCCCAGACGAGCCCCGGCGGCATCGTCGAGAAAGAGGCGTCTCTGCACATCTCCAATATTGCTCATGTCGATCCAAAGAGCGACCGGCCGACCCGCGTCGGCATCCGGATCGAAAAGGGCGGCCGCAAGGTGCGCTTCGCCAAGCGCTCCGGCGAAGCGCTCGATCTGTAAGGCAGGACCAAGCGCGATGAAAGTGCGTCTTCAAGAACAATACGAGACGGTTCTCAGGCCGGCCCTGATGAAGGAGTTCGACTACAAGAACGTCATGGCCGTGCCGCGGTTGGAAAAGATCGTCCTCAACATGGGCGTGGGCGAGGGCGTGCAGGACCAGAAGAAGGTCCACGCCGCCGCCGCTGAGCTAACCCTGATTGCCGGGCAAAAGGCTGTGGTAACCCGCTCCAAGACATCGATCGCGGTCTACAAGCTGCGCGAGGGCATGCCGATCGGCTGCAAGGTCACGCTGCGGGGCAAGCGCATGTATGAGTTTCTCGACCGGCTGATCACCATCGCGCTGCCGCGGGTTCGCGACTTCCGCGGGGTGTCGCCGAAAAGTTTCGATGGGCGAGGCAACTTCGCCCTTGGTTTGAAGGAACAGATCGTCTTCCCCGAAATCGACTATGACCAGGTCGGCGAAATTCGCGGGATGGATGTTGTGATCTGCACCAGCGCCAAAAGCGATGACGAAGCGAGAGCCCTGCTCAGGGGCTTTCAAATGCCGTTTACCAAATAAGCGGTGGAAAGGAATTCAGAACCGATGGCTAAGACGAGTGCCGTCAACAAGAACCTGAAGCGCCGCAAACTGGCGGCGCAGCATGCCCCCCGGCGGGCGCGGCTTAAGGTGATCGCGCGCGATCGTGCCTTGCCGCCCGAGGAGCGCTTCCAGGCGTATCTCAAGCTGGCGCAAATGCCGCGCAACAGCTCGCCGGGCCGGATTCGCAATCGCTGCGAATTGTCCGGCCGCCCGCGCGGCGTGTATCGGAAGTTCAAGCTTTCGCGGATCGCGCTGCGGGACCTGGCGTCAATCGGCCAGATCCCCGGCATGGTCAAGTCGAGCTGGTAGTAGGAGAGGGTATCCGCGATGGCGATGAGCGATCCTTTGGGGGATATGCTGACCCGCATCCGCAACGGTCAGCGGGTGGGCAAGTCGACGGTGCGCGCACCGGCCTCCCGGTTGCGTTCGGGTGTGCTCGATGTGCTCAAGCGCGAAGGCTACATCCGCGATTTCCGAACCGAGGAGCAGCGCGCTGGCGTATCCGAGATCGAGATCGAATTGAAGTACCACGACGGGGCCCCGGTCATTCAGGAAATCTCGCGGGTCTCCCGGCCGGGTCAGCGGGTGTACTCGAAGATTAAGGAATTGCCGCGCCATTACAGCGGGTTGGGGATCACTATCCTGTCGACCCCGCGCGGTGTCATGTCGGACCAGGAAGCGCGCGCCGCCAATGTCGGTGGCGAAGTGCTCTGCCGGGTATTCTAAGAGGATCGGCGATGTCGCGCGTAGGAAAACATCCCGTGGCCGTGCCGGCCGGTGTCGAGGTCGCAGTGGCCGGACGCCGGGTCACCGCCAAGGGCAAGCTGGGTCTGTTGTCCTTCGAGGCGACGGACGATGTGGTTCTGAGCCTGGAAGACAAGAAGGTCGTGGTCAAGCCGACCAGCAACACCAAGCGGGCGCGCACCATGTGGGGCACCGCGCGGGCGCGAATTCAGAACATGGTGATCGGCGTTTCCGAGGGATATTCCCGGGAGCTTGAGATCAACGGCGTCGGCTATCGCGCCGCCTTGGCGGGCAAGAATCTGAACTTACAGCTTGGTTTCAGTCACGAAGTTAACTATCCGATTCCGCAGGGAATTACAATCAAGTGCGAGAAGCCGACGAGCATCCTGATCAGCGGTGCCGACAAGCAGACCGTCGGTCAGGTCGCGGCTGAAATCCGGTCCTATCGCCCGCCGGAGCCCTACAAGGGCAAGGGCGTCAAGTACGTCGAGGAAACGATCGTCCGCAAGGAAGGCAAGAAGAAGTAGGGCATGCTGAACACCAAAGACATGGGCGCGCGCCGCCGGCGGCGCACCCGCTCCAGACTGCTGCGCAAGAGCAAGAACCGGCCACGCCTTTCGGTTTTCCGGTCGGGCCGGCACATCTATGCCCAGGTCATCGACGATGGGCGCGGGGTCACCCTGGCGGCGGCTTCGAGCATCGACAAGGGGCTGAAAAGCTCCGTGACGAAGGGCTGGGACAAGACCGCCGCCATCGCGGTCGGCAAGCTCATCGCCGAGCGGGCCAAGGCGGCCGGCGTGGCCGAGGTCGTGTTCGATCGGGGCGGGTACATTTATCATGGCCGGATCAAGGCTCTGGCCGATGCCGCGCGCGAAGGCGGCCTGGCATTCTAAGGGATATCTAAATGGCACAAACCACGCGCAGGGATAGGCGGCGGCCACGGGACGAGCACGGCCGGGAAGATTCCGACCTGATCGATCGGCTGGTCGGGATCAACCGGGTCGCCAAGGTGGTCAAGGGTGGCCGCCGGTTCGGCTTTGCCGCCATCGTGGTCGTCGGCGATGGCCGCGGCCGCGTCGGCCATGGCCACGGCAAGGCCCGCGAGGTGCCGGAAGCCATTCGCAAAGCCACGGAGCAGGCCAAGCGCAACATGATCCGCGTGCCATTGCGCGAGGGGCGGACCCTGCACCACGACATCGTCGGCCATTACGGCGCCGGACGGGTCATGATGCGCAGCGCCATGCCGGGCACCGGGGTGATCGCCGGCGGCCCTATGCGGGCGATTTTCGAGGCTCTTGGGGTCCAGGACGTGGTGGCCAAGTCGCTCGGCACGTCAAACCCGCACAACATGATCAAGGCGACCTTCGACGGCCTGCGCCACAGCTTCAGCCCCCGCATGGTGGCGCAGCGGCGCAACAAGAAGGTTTCCGACCTGCTTGGCGAGCGGCGCGACGGCGCCGCAGAGGCGCGGGAGTAAGCGCCATGGCGACGGGCAAGAAGACGGTCAAGATAACCCAGATCGGCAGTCCGATCGGCCGTGAGGGCGATCAGCGGGCGACCCTGGTCGGCCTGGGCCTGAACAAGCTGCACCGCAGCCGGGAGCTGGAAGATACCCCAGCGGTGCGGGGCATGATCGGCAAGGTTCGCCATCTGCTTCAAATCGAAGGCGAATCCTGATTCGAAACGGGCTATTGCGGGGCGCCCTTGAAGGCCGCCGACAAACGGGAAAGTACGGACGATGAGGCTCAATCAAATTTCCGATAACGCCGGCGCCAACAAGTCGCGGCGACGCCTGGGGCGCGGTATCGGCTCCGGCCGGGGCAAGACCGCCGGCAAAGGCCACAAAGGCCAAAAAGCGCGCAGTGGCGTCGCCGTCAAGGGCTTCGAGGGCGGTCAGATGCCGCTGCACCGGCGGCTGCCCAAGCGCGGATTCGTCAATATCTTCCGGCCCCGGTATTCGGTGCTGAATCTGGGCCGCCTGCAGGCCGCCATCGATGCCGGCAAGCTGGATATCAAGAAGCCCATCGATCAGGCGGCCTTGACCGCGGCTGGCGTGGTCACAAGTCCTCGCGATGGTGTACGCCTGCTTGCAAAGGGCGAGTTGAAGGCCAAAGTGAATATCACCGTGGCCGGCGCGTCCAAGGCGGCCGCCGCAGCCGTGGAACGTGCCGGCGGCAGCTTGGCCGTGACCGTGCCGGTAAAACCAGCCGCAGCCACCGCTGAAGAGCAGCCGGCCGGCGGCGCATAAGGACCGCCCGATGGCTTCTGCCGCCGAACAACTCGCCGCCAGCATAAATTTCAGCGCCCTCTCCAAGGCGACCGAGCTCAAGAAGCGGATCTGGTTCACGCTCGGCGCCTTGGTGGTCTACCGCCTGGGCACCTATATCCCGTCGCCGGGTATCGACCCGGTGGTCATGGAGCAGATCTTCGAGCAGCAGGCCGGCGGCATCCTCGGCATGTTCAATATGTTCGCCGGTGGGGCGCTGGGGCGGATGACCATCTTCGCCCTGAACGTGATGCCCTATATCACGGCGTCGATCATCATACAGTTGCTGACCCCCCTCTATCCGGCTCTCGAAGCCATGAAGAAAGAGGGCGAGGCGGGCCGCAAGAAGATCAACCAGTACACTCGCTATGGCACGGTCTTTCTGGCCGGCCTGCAGGCTTTCGGCATCGCCGTCGGCCTTGAGAATATGGCCGGGCCGAACGGCTCGGCGGTGATCGATCCGGGTCTGTATTTCCGCTTCACCACGGTGGTGACCCTGACCGGCGGCACCATGTTCCTGATGTGGCTGGGCGAGCAGATCACACAGCGCGGCATCGGCAACGGCATTTCCCTGATCATTTTCTCCGGCATTGTCGCCAATCTGCCGGCCGCCCTGGCGGGTACTCTGGAGCTGGGGCGCACCGGGGCGCTTTCCGCCGCCTTGGTCATCTTCCTGCTGATCATGTCGGTGGCGGTGATCACGTTCATCGTGTTCATGGAGCGGGCGCAGCGGCGGATCATCATCCAGTATCCGAAGCGCCAGATGGGCAACAAGATGTTCGGTGGCGAAAGCTCGCATCTGCCCATGAAGCTCAATCCGGCCGGCGTGATCCCGCCGATCCTGGCGTCGTCCCTGCTGCTCATGCCCTTGAGTGTGGCCGGATTTACCGGCGGCACCGGGCCGGATTGGCTAGTCTGGGTGACCTCCCTGCTCGGCCACGGTCAGCCGCTGTATCTGGCGCTATATATTGGGCTGATCGTCTTCTTTGCCTTTTTCTACACGACCATCGTGTTCAATCCGGTGGATACGGCGGACAACCTGAAAAAGCATGGCGGCTTCATTCCGGGCTATCGGCCGGGCGCCAATACGGCGGACTACCTGAACCACATTCTGATGCGCCTGACCACGGTTGGCGCCGTCTATCTGACGTTGGTTTGCCTGCTGCCGGAAATCCTGATCTCCCAGTACGCCGTGCCGTTCTACTTCGGCGGGACCAGCCTGCTGATCGTGGTCTCGGTCACCATGGACACGGTGGCCCAGATCCACTCGCACCTCCTGGCGCATCAGTACGAGGGGCTGATCAAGAAATCGAAGCTGAAGGGCAGACGTGGGTGAACATTATCCTGCTTGGACCGCCGGGGGCCGGGAAAGGCACCCAAGCCAAGCGGCTGGAGGAACGCTACAGCTTGATCCAGCTTTCGACCGGGGACATGCTTCGCGCCGTCGTCGCCTCGGGCAGCGCCTTAGGCCGCAAGGCTAAGAAGGTCATGGAGTCCGGCCAGCTCATGCCCGACGATCTCATGGTGCAGATGATCTCCGACCGGATCGAGCAGCCGGATTGCAGCCGGGGCTTCATTCTCGACGGCTTCCCGCGCACCACGGCCCAGGCCCAGGCTCTGGATAAAATGTTGAAAGATAAGGGATTAGTGCTGAATTCGGTGATCCAGTTGAAGGTTGACCCGGAGGCCCTGGTCGAACGGATCACCGGCCGCTTCTCCTGTGCCAAGTGCGGCGCCGGCTATCACGACACATTCCAGCCGCCCAAGGCGGCGGGGGTGTGCGATGCCTGCGGCGGCACTGAGTTCAACCGCCGGGCCGACGACACGGCGGAGACGGTGCGCGCCCGATTGGCAGCCTACAACGCCCAGACCGCCCCCATCCTGCCGTACTACGAGGGGAAGGGGGTTCTCCGGGGGGTCGACGGCATGGCCGAGATCGACGACGTTACCCGGGAAATCGAAGCGGTATTGGCGGCGGCATGACGGTTGACTCGGAGTCGGCGAAGCCTATAATTCACCCTGCCCGGCGCCGCCGCGAACGGGCCTTTTGGCCTGTCCGGGTAGTTCACAGGGATCAAGACGGTTAGGGAGACCACGACGTGGCACGTATTGCTGGCGTCAATATACCGACTCAGAAGCGAGTCGTTATCGCATTGACATATATCCACGGGATCGGCCGCACCAAGGCCGCGGAAATCTGCACAAAGGTCGGGATTCCGTCGGAGCGGCGGGTCAGCCAACTGACCGATGACGAGGTGGTGCGCATTCGCGAATCCATCGACCGCGACTATTCGGTCGAAGGCGATCTGCGCCGTGAAGTGGCCATGAATATCAAGCGCTTGATGGACCTGGGCTGTTATCGCGGCCTGCGCCACCGCAAGGGCCTGCCGGTGCGGGGTCAGCGGACCAGCACCAATGCCCGCACGCGCAAGGGCAAGGCGCGGCCGATCGCGGGCAAGAAAAAGGCCGCCAAATAGGCATTTGCAACGGGGCGCCGCCGATGCGGCGCCGGCAACGAGGATTGGGTTAGATCGGCCATGGCCAAACCACAGGCACGCGTGCGGCGCCGCGAGAAAAAGAACATCACCTCCGGCATCGCGCACGTCAACGCGACGTTCAACAATACCAAAATCACGATCACCGACGTTCAGGGCAACACCATTTCCTGGGCGTCCTCTGGCGCCGTCGGCTTCAAGGGGTCGCGCAAGTCGACCCCCTATGCCGCGCAGTTGGCCGCCGAGGATGCCGGCCGCAAGGCGCAGGAGCATGGCGTTCGGACCCTGGAGGTGAACGTCAAGGGGCCGGGATCGGGGCGTGAATCGGCGCTGCGGGCGCTGCAGTCGGTGGGCTTTACCATCACCACCATCAAGGATGTAACGCCGATCCCGCATAACGGTTGCCGGCCGCCAAAACGGCGCCGGGTCTAAGGCGGAACGTCTGGCCGCGCCCGGCCGAGCGGGGCGGGGCCAGCAGATTTTTAGGGGCGGTCGCCGGGACAAGCCAGCGATTCGATCATCGGTATCGGGCACCTTCGCCGTGCCAGCCATGCCGAAATGATTTTCAAGCCAGAGGATTCCGTGGTGCTGCAGAAAAATTGGACTGAACTGATCAAGCCAAACAAGCTCGATATCCAGCCGGGCGCGGATGCCCAGCGCTTCGCCAAGGTTGTGGCCGAGCCGCTGGAGCGCGGCTTCGGGCTGACCCTGGGCAATGCCCTGCGCCGGGTGCTGCTCTCCTCGCTGCAGGGAGCTGCGGTGACCAGCATTCATGTGGACGGTGTTCTGCATGAATTCTCGTCCATCCCGGGCGTGCGCGAGGACCTGACCGACATTGTGCTCAACGTGAAGTCGATCGGCCTGCGCATGCATGGCGATGGGCCAAAGCGCATGCGCCTGCGGGCGGAAGGCCCGGGCGAAGTCACCGCCGGGCAGATCGAGACCGGTCACGATATCGAGGTGATGAACCCGGATCTGATCCTGTGCACCCTGGACGATGGGGCGCGCATCGACATGGAATTGGCGGTGGAAACCGGCAAGGGCTATGTCCCGGGCTCGCAGAACCGGCCCGAGGATGCGCCGATCGGCCTGATTCCTGTCGATGCCATGTTCTCACCGGTGCGCAAGATCGCCTACAAGGTGGAGAACACCCGCGTCGGCCAGGTCACCGATTACGACAAGCTGACCATCGAGATTGAGACCAATGGCGCGGTCACGCCCGAGGACGCGGTGGCCTTGGCCGCCCGCATCCTGCAGGATCAGCTTCAGCTCTTCATCAATTTCGAAGAGCCGCAGAGCCGCGAATACGAGGAAAAGACGAGCGAGCCGCCGTTCAACCGCAACTTGTTGCGCAAGGTGGACGAGCTGGAACTGTCCGTCCGCTCCGCCAATTGCCTGAAGAACGACAACATCGTTTACATCGGCGATTTGGTGCAGAAGACCGAAGCCGAGATGTTGCGGACGCCGAACTTCGGCCGCAAGTCGCTCAACGAGATCAAGGAGGTGCTGACCACCATGGGTCTGCACCTGGGCATGGAAATCCCCACTTGGCCGCCGGAGAACATCGAGGATCTGGCGAAAAAGCTGGAGGAGCCGTACTAACCCGCGTCCGCAAGGACGAGGATGTCAACTAGGGCGGGGCCGAGGTCGGCCCCGTCCGCCGTACATGGGATCGCATGAGATGCGGCCCGCGGCGGCGGATATGTGCAATCGGTCTCGTGCGCGAGACGTGATCTGAGGAGCAGGAGGAACGATGCGCCATCTCAAGAGCGGCCGGAAACTGAACCGGACCAGCAGTCACCGCAAGTCGATGTTCGCCAACATGGCCGCATCGTTGCTCAAGCACGAGCAGATCACCACCACCCTGCCCAAAGCCAAGGACCTGCGCAGCGTGGTCGATCGGCTGATCACCCTGGGCAAGCGGGGCGGCTTGCACGCCCGGCGCCAGGCCCTGTCGGTGCTGCGCGACACGACGATTACCGCCAAGCTGTTCGATGAGCTGGCCGAGCGCTACAAGGATCGTCCCGGCGGCTATACCCGGGTCATCAAGGCGGGCTATCGCTATGGCGACATGGCGCCCCTGGGCGTCATCGAGTTGGTCGACCGCAACGTGGACGCCAAGGGGCTGGATTCCGGCCCGACCATGCTCGGCGACGACGAGGGCGAAGACCACGAAGGTCACGATCACGCAGGCCACGACCACGCGGGCCACCGGCACTAGCCGAGCACCCGCAGCGCCCCAGTTGCGTTGCGGTATCGCGCCAACGCCCCATATGATGGGATAGCCGCGCCCCTCCGGCCACCATGCAACGGAGACCCATAGCCGTGCCGACTCAGGCGTTCGCTGCTCTCGTCTGCCTGGTGCTTGCGTTGAGCGGGCCGGCGCTGGCGCAGACGGACGGGGCCGTGACCGTCCCCGAGTCCCAGGGCCAGATCGAGTTGTCGTTCGCGCCGGTGGTCAAGCGCGTGGCCCCGGCGGTGGTCAACATCTTCTCCAAGCGGGTGGTCCGCGAACGGGCGGTTTCGCCATTGTTCAACGATCCCTTCTTCAAGCGCTTCTTCGGCGAGGATTTCGGCATGCTCGGCGTGCCGCGGGAGCGGATCCAGAACTCGCTGGGCTCCGGCGTCATCGTCTCGGCCGAAGGTCTGGTCGTCACCAACCACCATGTGATCCAAGGCTCGGACGAGATCACCGTGGTCCTGACCGACCGGCGGGAATTCTCCGCCACTCTGGTGCTCGACGATGAACGCACCGATTTGGCCGTCCTGCGCATCGATGCCGGCAACGGCAAGTTACCGCATGTGGAATTTCGCGATTCGGACACCGTCGAGGTCGGCGATCTGGTGCTGGCCATCGGCAATCCGTTCGGCGTTGGTCAGACCGTGACCAGCGGCATCGTCTCGGCGACGGCCCGGACTCAGGTGGGCATCTCCGACTACAGCTTCTTCATCCAGACGGATGCCGCCATCAACCCGGGCAATTCCGGCGGCGCCCTGGTCACCCTGGATGGCAAGCTGCTGGGCATCAACACGGCGATCTTTTCACGCGGCGGCGGCTCCATTGGCATCGGCTTCGCCATCCCCGCCAACATGGTGCGGACGGTGGTTGCCTCGGCCGAGCGCGGCGGCCAGATCGTGCGGGCCTGGACAGGCCTGGTCGGGCAACCGCTGACCCGGGATCTGGCGGAAGGCTTCGGCCTCGACCGGCCTGGCGGCGTGGTGGTCAGCCGTATTTATCCGAATGGGCCGGCCGATCAAGCCGGCATCGACAAGGGCGATGTCATCCTCGCCGTCGATGGCAAGGCGGTGAACGACGAGGAATCGTTGCGCTTTCGCGTCGCCACCCGCGAACTGGGCGGCCTCGCCAAGGTCGAGATCTGGCGCGACCGGCAGCGCCATTCGGTGGATTTCCCCGTGGTGCCGGCGCCGGAAACGCCGCCGCGCGACGAGACCCCGCTGCGCGGCAACCATCCCCTGGCCGGTGCCGTGGTCGCCAACCTGTCGCCGGCCCTGGCCGAGGAAAAGGATCTGCCCGGTGCTTGGGAGGGGGTCATCATCACCAAGATCGCCCGCGGCAGCCCGGCCCACCGCTTGCGCTTTTCGCCGGGTGATATCCTGATCGCCATCGAGGATGTCCAAATCAAGGACGTGGCGGGATTGACCGCCGAACTGGCGCGGCCGTCGGAACGATGGCGGATCAGTTTCAGCCGCGGCGGCCAGGTGCGCCGTGTCGAATTCAACCGGTAAGCGCGGCTCCAAGGCGGGCGGCGGCGGGCTTTTCGAGGCCCAGGCGCCGCGGCCCCTGGCCGACCGCCTGCGCCCCGCGACGTTGGCCGATGTGGTCGGGCAGGACCATCTCATGGGCGCCGACGGACCCATCGGCCGCATGGTCGCCGGGCACCGGCTGGCCTCCATGATCCTGTGGGGACCGCCGGGCAGCGGTAAGACCACCATCGCCCGCCTGCTGGCCGATGTGGCGGATTTGGAGTTCGAGCCTTTGTCGGCCGTCTTCTCCGGTGTCGCCGATCTGCGCAAGATCTTCGCCGCCGCCAAGGACCGGCGGGCCATGGGTCGCGGCACCTTGTTGTTCATCGACGAAATCCACCGCTTCAACCGGTCCCAGCAGGACGGCTTCTTGCCGTATGTGGAGGACGGCACGGTCATCCTTATCGGGGCGACCACGGAAAACCCGTCGTTCGAGTTGAACGCGGCATTGCTCTCCCGCTGTCAGGTGTTTGTGCTCAAGCGCCTGGACGAAGCGGCGCTGGAGGAGCTGTTGCGCCGCGCCGAGGCGGATGCCGGCGCCCCGCTGCCCCTGCAGGCTGAGGCACGCTCGGCGCTGATCGCCATGGCCGACGGCGATGGCCGGTATCTGTTCAACCTGGCGGAGGAGCTGTTCACCCTGCCCAAGGATCAGCCGCTGGATACCGCCCGTCTGATCACCCTGGTGCAGAAACGGGCACCGATCTACGACAAGGCCCAGGAAGGCCACTACAACCTGATCAGCGCCCTGCACAAGTCGATGCGCGGCTCGGACGTGGATGCCTCGCTGTACTGGCTGGCACGCATGCTGGCCGGCGGCGAGGACCCGGAGTACGTGGCCCGGCGGATGGCCCGCTTCGCCACCGAGGACGTGGGCATGGCCGACCCGCAGGCCCTGGTGCAGACCCTGGCGGCGTGGGACACCTACGACCGGCTGGGGTCGCCGGAGGGCGAATTGGCCCTGGCCCAGGCGGCCATCTACCTGGCCACGGCCCCCAAATCCAATGCCGTCTACCGGGCCTTCGGCAACGCCAAGCGGGCCGCCGCCGAGACCGGCTCGCTCAGCCCGCCCATGCATATCCTCAATGCCCCGACCGGGCTGATGCGCGATCTGGGCTATGGCAAGGGCTATGACTACGACCATGACGCGCCGGACGCCTTTTCCGGGCAGAACTACTTCCCCGAGAGCATGGCCCGCCGCGCCCTGTACCAGCCGGTCGAGCGGGGCTTCGAGCGGGAGATCCGCAAGCGCCTGGACTATTGGGCCAAGCTGCGGCGCGAGCGGGGCGGCGGAGAGTAATGCCAGGATTGCAGTAGGCGCGAGTCTGCCATTCGTCCTTGCCGGTTGTCTCAAGATCGCAGGCTACTAGATTGTTGGAGAAGGGCCATGGGCCCTTACCGAACCCCAGGCCGGCCCGCACCGGGGCCGTGAGCTACGTGAGATAGATGGCCAACTATTGCGTTCCCGAGCGGAATAAAGCGGCTCTTCTAACGATCTCCACGCAACAGGATTTCCTGCGTCCCGACTCCCCCATCAAGGCCTGTGGGGCAAACCGTGCGAAACCGGCCCTGCACCGCCTGGTGCAAGGATTCCGCCGCCATCGGGCGCCCATCCTCCATGCCGTGCGGTTGTACCGGGCCGACGGCTCCAACGTGGATGCCTGCCGCCGGCAGGCGGTGGAGGAGGGCATGCGAGTCCTCATGCCGGGCACCCTGGGCGCCGAGCTGATCGACGAGTTGCAGCCGGACCCGGCCGTCCGCCTGAACCCGGATACCCTGCTCAAGGGCCGCTTCCAGGAGCTTGGGCCGCGCGAATGGGCATTCTACCGGCCGCGCTGGGGCGCCTTTCATGCCACGGACCTGGAGCCGCAGCTGCGCGATCTCGGAATCACCACCCTGGTTCTGTGCGGCCTCAGCTTCACCACCGGCGTCCGCGCCACGGTGTTCGAAGCCAGCGCCCGGGACTTCCGCGTGGTGGTCGTGCCCGACGCCCTGGCCAACGCCAATGAAGAGGGCATCAAGGAGTTGGGCCGCCTGGGCATCTACCTGATGACCAGCAACCATTGCCTGACCTGGCTGGATGGCCGCGGC
>DASWJP010000151.1:0-15620 GCA_036397065.1 Kiloniellales bacterium
GGGATAACGTGTCGATGGAGGTCGAGCTGATCGCGCCGATCGCCATGGACGAGGGCCTGCGCTTCGCCATCCGCGAGGGCGGCCGCACCGTCGGCGCCGGCGTCGTCGCCAGCATCATTCAGTAACGCAGAGTTCGGGGCCCACGGGATCAATAGGAGTGTAGCTCAATTGGTAGAGCACCGGTCTCCAAAACCGGGGGTTGCGGGTTCGAGTCCCTCCACTCCTGCCATGGGCTCGCACGGGGCGATCGGACGGGACGGGGCTGGAAGCGCCCATCGATGAACACGGTTACCAGCGTAGGACGACGAAAGTAGGGCGATGGCCAAGGTCAACCCAGGTCAATTTATCCGGGAAGTGCGGCGCGAGGTGTCCAAGGTCACCTGGCCGACGCGCAAGGAAACCGTCGTGACCACCGGCATGGTGTTCGTCATGGTCTTTCTGGCGGCCATTTTCTTCCTGCTGGTTGATCAGGTGCTGTCGCTCGGCGTGCGCACGATTCTCGGGTTGGGGGCCTGATCATGGCGATGCATTGGTATGTGCTGCACGTCTACTCCGGCTTCGAGAAGAAGGTGGCCGAGTCGATCCGCGAACAGGCGCGCCAGAAGGAAATGGAAGCCATGTTCGGCGATATCCTGGTGCCCACGGAAGAGGTCATCGAGTTGCGCCGCGGCCAGAAGGTCAGCACCGAACGCAAATTCTTCCCCGGCTATGTGCTGGCGAAGATGGAGTTGACGGACGATACCTGGCATCTGGTGAAGAACACGCCGAAGGTCACCGGATTCCTGGGCAACCGCGGGCGTCCGTCGCCGATCTCCCAGGCCGAGGCCGAGCGCATCCTGCACCAGGTGCAGGAAGGCGTGGAGCGGCCGAAGCCGTCGATCACCTTCGAAATCGGTGAACAGGTTCGGGTTTCCGATGGTCCCTTCACCTCGTTCAGCGGCTTTGTCGAAGACGTCGACGAGGAACGCTCGCGGGTCAAGGTGTCGGTGTCGATCTTCGGCCGGGCGACCCCGGTCGAGTTGGAGTATTCGCAGGTCGAGAAGCAATAGGCGTGACGTTCGAGCCGCGGCGCGGGCCGCGGAGAAAAATATGTGCGGGAGGCTCGCCAGTGCCGGACCGCGCGACCCAATGGTTCAGATAGGGGCTAGACATGGCCAAGAAGATTGCGGGTTACATCAAGCTGGAGATTCCGGCGGGGCAGGCCAATCCCTCGCCGCCGGTCGGCCCGGCGCTGGGCCAGCGCGGCCTGAACATCATGGAGTTCTGCAAGGCGTTCAACGCGGCGACGCAGAAGATGGAACCGGGCATGCCGACGCCGGTGATCATCACCGCGTACTCGGACCGCTCGTTCACCTTCGAGACCAAGACAGCGCCGGCCAGCTATTTCCTGCGCAAGGCGGCGAAGATCCAAAAGGGCAGTCAAACACCCGGCAAGGGCATCGTCGGCACGGTGACGATGAATCAGGTCCGCGAGATCGCCCAGGCGAAGATGGTCGATTTGAACGCCAACGATATCGAAGCGGCGGCGCGCATCATCGCCGGCTCGGCCCGTTCCATGGGCCTTCAGGTGGTGGAGTAACGGACATGGCGCGCATGGGAAAAAGATACAAGGCGGCCAGTGCGGCGATCGACCGGGAAAAGGTTTATCCGTTGGTCGAAGCGGTGAAGATGATCAAGGAGCGAGCCAAGGCGAAGTTCGACGAGACGATCGAAATCGCCATGAACCTGGGCGTCGATCCGCGCCACGCCGATCAGAACGTCCGCGGTGTGGTCACCCTGCCGAACGGCACCGGCAAGAACGTCCGCGTCGCCGTGTTCGCCAAAGGCGACAAGGCGGAACAGGCCAAGAAGGCCGGCGCTGACATTGTCGGTGCGGAGGATCTGGCCGAAAAGATTCAGGCCGGTCAGATGGATTTCGAGCGCTGCATCGCCACGCCGGACATGATGGCCGTGGTCGGCCGGCTGGGTAAGGTTCTCGGGCCGCGCGGCCTGATGCCGAACCCGAAGCTGGGCACGGTGACCAACGATGTCGCCGCCGCCGTCAAGGCGAGCAAGGGCGGCCAGGTTGAGTTCCGCGTCGAGAAGGCGGGCATCGTCCATGCCGGGGTCGGCAAGGCCAGCTTCGGCGAATCGGCGCTTGAGGAAAACATCAGGGCCTTCGTCGGCGCCATCAGCCGGGCCAAGCCAACCGGGGCCAAGGGGACGTACATCAAGAACGTCTCCATATCCTCGACCATGGGCCCGGGCGTGAAGGTGGATGTCGGCACGCTGACCGCCGCGGGTTAAGGCCGCGGCGGGCGCGACGATGCGATAAGAGTTTCCAGCCGCCTTGTGTTCAGGGCGGCTGGGGTACCGGGGTCGGCGGCACAATCCGCCAATCCCAACCTGTCCGAGACCGCAGGTGTCCAAAGGCAAGGCTCTTCGGAGCATGGCCGGCGGATCTAAGCCAGATGGGCCTGCGCAGACGGGAAGTACAAAGTGCTTCGGTCCCCCGTTCACGTAAAACGGGGTTTCGTGGGCTTGAGCTTCCAGGACAGGCGAACCGGGCTTCCGGCCGCTATCCGGGTAGCCCTCGTGCAACCGACCGGTCGTCCCGGAAGATACGGGCAGGCCGGCCGTGATGAAGTGGAAGCGATCCGTGAACCGAACCGAAAAGCAGGAGCTGGTCGACGATCTGCATAAGGTGTTCGCCGGGACGAACCTGGTCATTGTCACCCGACAGTCGGGTATGACGGTGAGCGAGGCATCGACCCTGCGGCAGCGGATGCGGACGGCGGGTGCCAGCTACAAGGTGACCCAGAATCGGCTCACGCGTCTTGCTCTGAAGGGTACGCAATTCGAAGCGCTGCAACCGCTGTTTACCGGTCCGACGGCTATTGCCTACTCGGACGATCCGGTGGCGGCGGCCAAGATCTGTGTCGAGTTCGCCAAAGGTAACGACAAGCTGACGATTGTCGGCGGTGCCTTGGCGGGCGAGGAACTGGATAACGGTCGGATCAGCGAGTTGGCCAAGTTGCCGTCGCTGGACGCGTTGCGTTCCAAGTTGATCGGCGTTCTGCAGGCTCCGGCCACCAAGTTGGCCGGTGTGACGCAGGCGCCGGCGGCACAATTGGCCCGCGTCTTCAGTGCGTATGCCGCAAAAGACAAAGCCGCGTGAGCTTTCACAGGATCTAAACATTCAAGCCCAGGAGATTGAAATCAATGGCTGATCTAGAAAAGCTGGTATCCGAGCTGTCCAAGCTCACCGTCCTCGAGGCGGCGGAGCTTTCGAAGAAGCTCGAAGAAGCATGGGGTGTTTCCGCCGCGGCGCCGGTGGCCGTGGCCGTGGCCGGTGGTGGCGATGCCGCTCCGGCAGCCGCCGCTCAGGACAGCTTCGATGTCGTTCTTGTCGCCGCCGGCGAGAAGAAGATCAACGTCATCAAGGAGGTTCGCGCCATCACCGCCCTTGGCCTGAAAGAGGCGAAGGACTTGGTTGAAGGTGCCCCGAAGACGGTCAAGGAAGGGTGCAGCAAGGAAGAAGCGGCAGCCCTCAAGAAGAAGCTCGAAGACGCCGGTGCGACGGTTGAACTTAAGTAACGTAGCGCCTTGAAAAGACCGACGAACAGCAGAACCGCTCCGGCGCGCCACTGGCGCGCGCCGGAGCGGCCTGTTGCCGCAAGTAACGAGAGTTGACGAGAGATTGAGTGGGGCCTGGCGCCGCGCGGCGCCATATCGGGCACCAATACCGTTGGAACGAGGGCACGATTGATATGACGAGATCGTTTACCGGCCGCAAGCGTATCCGCAAAAGCTTCGGGCAGATCCCGGAAGTCGCCAGCATGCCGAATCTGATCGAGGTGCAAAAGACCTCGTACGATCATTTTCTGCAGATGGGCGTGCCCGTGGAGAAGCGCCAGCAGGTCGGCCTGCAAGAGGTCTTCAAGTCGGTGTTCCCGATCCGCGACTTCGCGGAGCGCGCCGAGTTGCAGTACATGCGCTACGATCTCGAAGAGCCGAAATACGACGTCGATGAGTGCCAGCAGCGCGGCATGACCTATGCGGCGCCGCTGAAGGTGACCCTGCGCCTAGTCGTGTGGGACGTGGACGAGGACAGCGGTTCGCGTTCGATCCGCGATATCAAGGAGCAGGACGTCTATATGGGCGACATGCCCCTGATGACGCCCAACGGCACCTTCGTGATCAATGGCACCGAACGGGTGATCGTCAGCCAGATGCACCGCAGCCCCGGCGTGTTCTTCGACCACGACCGCGGCAAGACCCATTCCTCGGGCAAATTCCTGTTCGCCGCCCGGGTGATTCCCTATCGTGGCTCATGGCTCGATTTCGAACTGGATGCCAAGGACCACGTTTACGTCCGCATCGACCGCCGCCGTAAGCTGCCGGTGACCACCCTGCTCATGGCCCTGGATGGAGCGTCCACCGAGGCCCTGCGCACCGAGCGTCAGGCGAAGGGCTCGGGGCTCGATCCGCACGAGGCCCAAGGCATGACGGCGGAGGAGATTCTCGACTTCTTCTACGATTCCGTCGTCTATACGCGCGCCGACGGCGGCTGGCGGACGCCGTTCGACCCGGAGCGCCTGCGCGGCACCAAGCTGACCAGCGATCTGGTGGACGCCAAGACCGGCAAGGTCGTGGCCGAGGTGGGCGTCAAGATCACGCCGCGCCTGACCAAGAAGCTGCAGGAAGGCGGCTTGAAAATCCGCTTCGTCACCAATGAGGAGCTGGCCGGGCAATTCTCCGCCGGCGACGTCATCGACGAAAAGACCGGCGAGATCCTGTGCGAGGCCGGCGATGAACTGACCGAGGAATTGCTCGAATCCCTGGCCGAGGCCGGGATCAAGGAGGTGGTCACCCTGGCCATCGACCACGTCAACATCGGCCCGTACATGCGCAACACCCTGGCCATCGACAAGAACACCAACCGGGAAGAGGCGCTCATCGACATCTACCGGGTGATGCGCCCGGGCGAGCCGCCGACCCTGGAAACGGCGGAAGCCATGTTCCGCGGCCTGTTCTTCGATTCCGAGCGCTATGACCTGTCGGCGGTCGGCCGGGTGAAGATGAACTCGCGCCTCGGCTTTACCACGGATGATTCCGTGCGCGTGCTGCGCAAGGACGACATCCTGGCCATCTTGCAGATTCTGGTCGGGTTGAAGGACGGCCGCGGCGAAATCGACGATATCGACCACTTGGGCAACCGCCGGGTGCGTTCGGTCGGCGAACTGATGGAGAATCAGTATCGGGTCGGCCTGTTGCGCATGGAGCGGGCGATCAAGGAGCGCATGAGCTCGGTCGAAATCGATTCCGTCATGCCGCACGATCTGATCAATGCCAAGCCGGCGGCGGCGGCGGTGCGCGAATTCTTCGGCTCGTCCCAGCTCTCGCAATTCATGGATCAGACCAATCCGCTGTCCGAGATCACCCACAAGCGGCGCTTGTCGGCCTTGGGCCCGGGCGGACTGACCCGCGAGCGGGCCGGCTTCGAGGTGCGCGACGTGCACCCGACGCACTATGGCCGCATCTGCCCGATCGAGACGCCGGAAGGGCCGAATATTGGCCTGATCAACTCCCTGGCGACCTATGCACGGGTCAATCAGTACGGCTTCATCGAAAGCCCGTACCGCAAGGCCGAGAAGGGCAAGGTCAGCGACGAGGTGCATTACCTGTCGGCCATGGACGAGGGGCGCTATACGATTGCCCAGGCCAACGCCCTGCTGGACAAGAATTTCCGCTTTGTCGACGAACTGGTTTCCTGCCGCAGCGGCAGCGAATACGTGATGGCGCGGCCGGAAGACATCGATTTCATGGATGTCTCGCCGAAGCAGCTTGTGTCGGTCGCCGCGGCGCTGATTCCGTTCCTGGAAAACGACGACGCCAACCGGGCCCTGATGGGCTCGAACATGCAGCGTCAGGCTGTGCCCCTGCTGAAATCCGAGGCGCCGCTGGTCGGCACCGGCATGGAGGACAAGGTGGCCCGCGATTCCGGCGTGGCCATCAGTGCCCGCCGGGCCGGCATCATCGACCAGGTGGATGCCACCCGCATCGTGATCCGGGTCAGCGAGGAAACGACCACCGGCGAGCAGGCCGTGGATATCTACAACCTGCTGAAGTTCCAGCGTTCGAACCAAAATACCTGCATCAACCAGAAGCCGTTGGTGAAGGTGGGCGACGTGGTCATGCGTGGCGATATCATCGCCGATGGTCCGTCCACCAATCTGGGCGAGTTGGCGTTGGGCCGCAACGTCCTGGTCGCGTTCATGCCTTGGCAGGGCTACAACTTCGAGGATTCGATCCTCATCTCCGAGCGCATCGTCCGCGACGACGTATTCACCTCGATCCACATCGAGGAATTCGAGGTGATGGCCCGCGATACCAAGCTGGGCCAGGAGGAAATCACCCGCGATATTCCGAACGTGGGCGAAGATGCCCTGCGCAATCTGGACGAGGCGGGCATCGTCTACATCGGCGCCGAGGTCAACCCGAGCGACATCCTGGTCGGCAAGGTGACGCCGAAGGGCGAGTCGCCGATGACCCCGGAAGAAAAGCTGCTGCGGGCGATCTTCGGCGAGAAAGCCTCGGACGTGCGCGATACGTCCTTGCGCGTGCCGCCGGGTGTCACCGGCACCGTGGTCGAGGTCCGCGTCTTCGCCCGCCGCGGCGTCGAAAAGGACGAACGCGCCCTAGCCATCGAGCAGGCCGAAATCGAACGTCTGGCCAAGGACCGGGATGACGAAAAGGCCATCCTGGAGCGCAGCTTCTACAGCCGCCTCAGGGACTTGCTGCTGAACCAGACGGTGGTCGGCGGCCCCAAGGGCCTGAAGGTGGATACGCGTATCTCGGAAAAGGTGCTCTCCGACTATACCCCCGGCCAGTGGCGCCAGATCGCCGTCAAGTCGGCGGCTCGCCAGGCGGACCTGGAGGCGCTGAACAAGCAGTTCGACAGTGTGATCGGCGAGCTGAACAAGCGCTTCGAGAACAAGGTCGACAAGCTGCAGCGCGGTGACGAGTTGCCGCCCGGCGTGATGAAGATGGCGAAAGTCTTCGTCGCCGTGAAGCGCAAGCTGCAGCCGGGCGACAAGATGGCCGGCCGGCACGGCAACAAGGGCGTCATCTCCAAGATCGTGCCGATCGAAGACATGCCGTACACGGCCGCCGGCACGCCGGTGGACATCGTGCTCAATCCGTTGGGCGTGCCCAGCCGGATGAACGTCGGGCAGATTCTGGAGACGCATCTGGGCTGGGCCTGCCACGGCCTGGGTCAACAGATCGGTGATCTGGTCGATGTCTATCGGCGCGACAGCAAGACCGAATCGCTGAAGAAGAAGCTCAAGCAGGTCTACGGCGAAAAATCGTTCAAGTCCGAGATCAGCGATCTCAAGGAAGACGAGCTGGTCGAGCTGTGCGAAAACCTGCGCAATGGTGTTCCCATCGCCTCGCCGGTCTTCGACGGCGCGCGCGAGGTCGAGATCAATGACATGCTGACCCTGGCTGGCCTGGAAACATCCGGCCAGGTGACATTGATCGATGGCCGAACCGGTGAACCGTTCGACCGCCAGGTGACCGTCGGCTACATCTACATGCTCAAGCTGCACCATCTGGTGGACGACAAGATCCATGCCCGCTCCATCGGGCCGTACAGCCTGGTCACCCAGCAGCCGTTGGGCGGCAAGGCGCAGTTCGGCGGCCAGCGCTTCGGCGAAATGGAAGTCTGGGCGCTGGAGGCTTATGGCGCGGCGTATACGTTGCAGGAGATGTTGACCGTCAAGTCGGACGACGTTTCCGGCCGCACCAAGGTCTACGAGGCCATCGTCAAAGGCGACGACAACTTCGAGGCGGGTATTCCGGAATCCTTCAACGTGTTGGTGAAGGAGTTGCGCTCGCTTGGCCTCAACGTGGAATTGAAGCAGACGCAGTACTGAGCGTGGCAATCATGGTTTGGCGCCGTCGTAAGCCGGCCGCCGCAATTGTTCCTATCGGGAGATACCGATGAAAGAGTTGATGAACATCTTCGGCCAGACCACCGGCCCACAGAGCTTCGACCAGATTCGCATTTCGATCGCGAGTCCGGAACGCATCCGCTCGTGGTCCTTCGGTGAGATCAAGAAGCCGGAGACGATCAACTACCGTACCTTCAAGCCGGAGCGGGACGGTCTGTTCTGTGCCCGAATCTTCGGCCCGATCAAGGATTACGAATGCTTGTGCGGCAAGTACAAGCGCATGAAGTACCGCGGCATCATCTGCGAGAAGTGCGGCGTCGAGGTGACGCTTTCGAAGGTCCGCCGCGAGCGGATGGGCCATATCGAGTTGGCCAGCCCGGTGGCGCACATCTGGTTCCTCAAATCACTGCCCAGCCGTATCGGCTTGCTGGTGGACATGACCCTGAAAGATCTGGAGCGGGTGCTCTATTTCGAAAGCTTCGTGGTCACCGAGCCAGGTCTGACGTCATTGAAAATGCGCCAGATTCTGAGCGAGGACGAGTGCCTGAAGGCGCAGGAGGAGTTCGGCGAAGACTCCTTTACGGCGATGATCGGCGCCGAGGCGCTGAAAATAATGCTGACCGGTCTCGATATGGAAGAGGAGCGGGCGACCCTGCGGGTCGAATTGCGCGAAACCAATTCCGAAGCCAAGCGCAAGAAGCTGGTCAAGCGCCTGAAGCTGGTCGAGGCGTTCATCGAATCCGGCGCCCGTCCGGAATGGATGATTCTCGACGTGGTGCCGGTGATCCCGCCGGAGCTGCGCCCCCTGGTGCCGCTCGACGGCGGTCGTTTCGCCACGTCGGACCTGAACGATCTGTACCGGCGCGTCATCAACCGGAACAACCGGCTGAAGCGGCTGATCGAGCTGCGTGCGCCGGACATCATCGTGCGCAACGAAAAGCGCATGCTGCAGGAATCCGTCGATGCCCTGTTCGACAACGGCCGCCGCGGCCGGGTGATCACGGGCGCCAACAAGCGGCCGCTCAAGTCCATGTCGGACATGCTCAAGGGCAAGCAGGGCCGCTTCCGGCAGAACCTGTTGGGCAAGCGCGTCGATTATTCGGGCCGTTCGGTCATCGTGGTCGGCCCGGAATTGAAACTGCACCAGTGCGGCTTGCCGAAGAAGATGGCGCTCGAACTGTTCAAGCCGTTCATCTATTCCAAGCTCGAACTCTATGGCATGGCTTCGACCATCAAAGCGGCCAAGCGCATGGTGGAGAAGGAGCGGCCCGAGGTCTGGGACATCCTGGAAGAGGTGATTCGCGAGCATCCGGTCCTGCTCAACCGGGCCCCGACCTTGCATCGCCTGGGCATCCAGGCGTTCGAGCCGGTGCTGATCGAAGGCAAGGCCATTCAGCTCCATCCGCTGGTGTGCACCGCCTTTAACGCCGATTTCGACGGCGATCAAATGGCCGTGCATGTGCCCCTGTCCCTGGAAGCGCAACTCGAGGCGCGCGTCCTGATGATGTCGACCAACAACATTCTGTCGCCTGCCAACGGCAAGCCGATCATCGTACCGTCCCAGGATATCGTCCTGGGGCTCTACTACATGACCATGGAGTCGGATGGCGAGCCGGGCGAGGGCATGGCCTTCGCCGACATGGGCGAGATCGACCATGCCTTGGCCAGCCATTCCGTCACCCTGCACGCCAAGGTGAAGGCGCGGTACACGACGGTCGACGCCGACGGCAAGCCGGTCACCACGGTGGTCGATACGACCCCCGGCCGCATGCTGTTGACCGACGCGCTGCCCCGGCACAAGGCGGTGCCGTTCAGCATGGTCAACCGCCTGCTGACCAAGAAGGAGATTACCGAGCTGATCGACGTGGTCTACCGGCATTGCGGCCAGAAGGAGACGGTCATCTTCTGCGACCGGCTGATGGCGCTGGGCTTCGGCTATGCCTGCCGGGCCGGCATTTCCTTCGGCAAGGACGATCTGCTGGTGCCCGAAGCGAAGCTCAAGCTGGTCGAGGCGGCTCAGAACGAGGTCAAGGAGTTCGAGCAGCAATATCTCGACGGCCTGATCACCCGCGGCGAGAAATACAACAAGGTGGTCGACGTCTGGTCACAGTGCACCGACCGGGTCGCCGACGAGATGATGAAGGTGATGTCCGGGCAAACCGGGCGCACGGTCAATTCGGTGTTCATGATGGCGCACTCCGGCGCCCGTGGTTCGGCGGCGCAGATCAAGCAGCTGGCCGGCATGCGCGGCCTGATGGCCAAGCCGTCGGGCGAAATCATCGAGACGCCGATCATCTCCAACTTCAAGGAAGGCCTGACGGTGCTGGAGTATTTCAACTCCACCCACGGCGCGCGAAAGGGCCTGGCCGATACGGCGCTCAAGACCGCCAACTCCGGCTATCTGACCCGCCGTCTGGTCGATGTGGCGCAGGATGCGATCATCATCGAGGAAGATTGCGGCGCCAAGACCGGCCTGACCATCAAGGCGGTGATCGAAGGCGGCGAAGTGATCGCGCCGTTGGGCGAGCGGGTGCTCGGCCGGACCACCCTTGAGAAAGTGGTCGACCCGATCACCGGCGATGTCATCGCGAAGGCCGGCCAGCTGATCGGCGAGGAGACCGCCGACCGCATCGAGCAGGCCGGTATCGACCAACTGCTCATCCGCTCGACCCTGACCTGCCAGTCGGCGGGTGGCGTCTGCGGGGCCTGCTATGGGCGCGATCTGGCCCGTGGCACCAAGGTGAATATCGGTGAGGCGGTCGGCGTCATCGCGGCGCAATCGATCGGCGAACCGGGCACCCAGTTGACCATGCGCACATTCCATATCGGCGGCGCGGCGCAACGTGGCGCCGAGCAATCCAGCGTGGAGGCCTCGGTCGACGCCAAGGTGCAAGTCAAGAACCGCAACGTCGTGGTGAATTCCGATGGCGTGCCGATCGTCATGGGCCGCAATCTGGAAATCGTCCTGGCGGACGATGCCGGCCGCGAGCGGGCCCGCCACCGGGTGCCCTATGGCGCCCGCTTGTTGGTCGCGGACAAGGCGACGGTCAAAAAGGGCCAGAAGCTGGCCGAATGGGATCCCTATACCATTCCAATCATTACCGAAAAGGAAGGGACGGCGAATTACGTCGATCTCATCGAGGGGATCTCGGTGCGCGAGATCATGGACGAGACCACGGGCATCTCCAACCGGGTCGTCGTCGACTGGAAGCAGCAGTCGCGGGGGGCCGAGCTCAAGCCGCGCATCACCTTGCGCGACAAGAAGGACAACGTCATCAAATTGGCCAACGGCATGGAGGCGCGGTACTTCATGTCGGTGGACGCCATCCTCTCGGTCGAGAACGGCTCTCACGTCAAGGCCGGCGATGTTCTGGCCCGTATCCCGCGCGAGACCTCGAAGACCCGCGACATCACCGGCGGTCTGCCGCGGGTGGCCGAGTTGTTCGAGGCCCGCAAGCCCAAGGACTATGCGATCATCAGCGAGATCGAGGGTCGGGTGGAATTCGGCAAGGATTACAAGAACAAGCGCCGGATCGTGGTGCGGCCCGAGGGGGAGGACGGGGAGCCCCGCGAGTACCTCATCCCCAAGGGCAAGCATATCTCCGTCCAAGAGGGTGACTTCGTCCTGGTCGGCGATGCCCTGATGGACGGCAATCCGGTGCCCCATGACATCCTGGATGTCCTGGGCGTCGAGGCCCTGGCGAACTACCTGACCTACGAGATCCAAAGCGTCTATCGTCTGCAGGGCGTCAAGATCAACGACAAGCACATCGAAGTCATCGTTCGCCAGATGCTGCAAAAGGTGGAAGTCACCGAAGCCGGCGATACCACCTTCCTGGTGGGCGAGCAGATCGACCGGGACGAGTTCGCCCAGGTGAACGAAAAAGCCCTCAAGGAGGGCGGCCGGTTGGCCGTGGCGAAGCCGGTCCTGCAGGGCATTACCAAGGCCAGCCTGCAGACCCGGTCCTTCATCTCGGCTGCCTCGTTCCAGGAGACGACTCGTGTTCTGACCGAGGCCGCGACCCACGGAAAGACCGACGATCTCATTGGTTTGAAAGAGAATGTCATCGTTGGCCGGCTGATTCCGGCGGGCACCGGTGCGGTCATGAATCGCCTGAAGAAGGTGGCCGCCGACCGCGACCGGGCTCTTCTGCAGAAGCGCGAAGACCGGGCGGCGGTGACCGCCGGCGGCGAGGAAAAAGGAGAACAGGCGTCCGTCGCTTAATGGGATGCCGTCACCCAGGCCCCGGGGGACCCCCCGCCGGCCTGGGTACGGAGGTGCCCCTGAAGACGGCGAAAGTGGCGGAATATTTGCGTATTTGGGCGGCCCGGGGCTTGACGAGGGTGCGGCGCAACAATAGTATGCGCCCGCTTTTAGGGGGCTGGTGGTAGACCCAAGCGCGGTCTAGACGCAGCTCCTGAATTGTACGGGATCATATCAGACCGCCAAACCAACGGTCCGTGGGCCACCCGCGGGAGCCAGCGATTCGCTCCACCGCGGTGTTTTGTCGCTAGAGTCGCGTGTTGATGAAAGTTGCCTGATGCCGACTATTAACCAACTGATCCGCAAGCCGCGCAAGGCGCCGGTCACGCGCAACAAGGTGCCGGCGCTGGCTGCCTGCCCGCAGAAGCGTGGCGTCTGCACGCGCGTCTATACGACGACGCCGAAGAAGCCGAACTCGGCCTTGCGCAAGGTCGCGCGGGTGCGCCTGACCAACGGCTTCGAGGTGATCAGCTACATCCCCGGCGAAGGGCACAACCTGCAGGAACACTCGGTGGTGATGATCCGCGGCGGTCGCGTCAAGGACTTGCCCGGCGTTCGCTACCATATCATTCGCGGCACCCTGGATACCCAGGGCGTCAAGGACCGCCGCCGCCGCCGTTCCAAGTACGGCGCGAAGCGTCCAAAGTAAGGCCGGGAGACCAACATGTCGCGCCGCCATCGCGCCGAAAAGCGAGAGATTTTGCCGGATCCGAAATTCGGCGATGTCGTATTGAGCAAGTTCATGAGCGTGCTGATGTACTCCGGCAAGAAGTCGACTGCCGAAGGCATCGTCTACGGGGCGTTGGATCGCATCGGCCAACGGGGCGGCCAGGATCCGATCCGCGTGTTCCATGACGCCTTGAGCAATGTGAAGCCGGACATCGAGGTGCGCTCGCGCCGAGTCGGTGGCGCCACCTACCAGATTCCGGTGGAAGTGCGGACCGTGCGCGGCCAGGCGCTGGCGATCCGCTGGCTGATCCAGGCGTCCCGTGCCCGTTCCGAGGCCACGATGACCGATCGCCTGGCCAACGAGTTCCAGGATGCGGCCAATAATCGCGGCGCCGCGGTAAAGAAGCGCGAAGACACGCATCGGATGGCGGAGGCCAACAAGGCCTTCTCCCATTACCGCTGGTAACCTGAACCTCGAAAGACCCGTTCCATGGCCCGCACCACTCCACTCGAGAATTACCGCAACATCGGTATCATGGCGCACATCGACGCCGGTAAGACGACGACGACCGAGCGCATTCTCTTTTACACCGGGCGGTCCTACAAGATCGGCGAGGTGCACGAAGGCACCGCGACCATGGACTGGATGGAGCAGGAGCAAGAGCGCGGAATCACCATCACCTCCGCCGCCACCACCTGCTTCTGGCATGACCACCGCATCAACATCATCGACACGCCTGGCCACGTGGACTTCACAATCGAGGTGGAGCGTTCGTTGCGCGTCCTCGACGGGGCGGTGGCCGTATTCGATGCGGTGGCCGGCGTCGAGCCGCAGTCCGAAACCGTCTGGCGGCAGGCCGACAAGTACAAGGTGCCGCGCATCTGTTTTGTCAACAAGATGGACCGCATCGGCAGCGACTTCCATCGCTGCGTGCGCATGATTATCGACCGCCTCGGGGCGGTGCCGCTGGTGCTGCAGCTGCCCATCGGCGCGGAGAGCGATTTCATCGGCGTCGTCGATCTGATCAAGATGAAGGCCATCGTCTGGAACGACGAGACCTTGGGCGCCGAGTACGAGACCCGCGATATTCCGGCCGACATGGCCGACCAGGCGGCGTCGTTCCGCACCAAGCTGGTGGAGACCGCCGTCGAGCAGGACGATGCGGCCATGGAAGCCTACCTCGAAGGCAATGAGCCCGATGAGGAGACGCTGAAAAAATGTATTCGCAAGGGCACTTGCGAGTTGAAGTTCGTTCCGGTGATCAACGGATCGGCGTTCAAGAACAAGGGCGTTCAACCGCTGCTCGACGCGGTGGTCGATTACCTGCCGTCGCCGATCGAAGTGCCGGCCGTGAAGGGCATCAAGCCGGGCACCGAGGACGTGGTTACCCGCCGCAGCGACGACAAAGAGCCGCTGTCCGCACTCGCCTTCAAGGTGATGACCGACCCGTTCGTCGGCTCGCTGACGTTCGTACGCATCTATTCCGGCTCGATCAATACCGGCACCCAGGTGCTGAACACGGTGAAGGAGAATAAGGAGCGCGTCGGCCGCATGCTGCTGATGCACGCCAATCACCGCGAGGACATCAAGGAAGCCTGGGCCGGCGATATCGTCGCCATCGCCGGATTGAAAAGCACCACGACCGGCGAAACCCTGTGCGATCCGCAGCATCCGGTCATACTGGAGCGCATGGATTTCCCGGATCCGGTCATCGAAGTGGCCGTTGAGCCGAAGACCAAGGGCGATCAGGAAAAGATGGGCATGGCGCTGGCGCGGCTGGCGCAGGAGGATCCGTCCTTCCGCGTCACCTCCGACGCGGAAAGCGGCCAGACCGTGATCAAGGGCATGGGCGAGCTGCATCTGGAGATCATCGTCGACCGCATGAAGCGGGAGTTCAAGGTCGAGGCCAACGTCGGCGCCCCCCAGGTGGCTTACCGCGAAACCATTACCCGGCCGTCGGTCATCGACTATACGCACAAGAAGCAGTCCGGCGGCGCCGGCCAGTTCGCCCGCGTGAAGATTGAATTCGAGCCTTTGGAGCCCGGCGGCGGTTTCGTGTTCGAGAATTCGGTCACCGGCGGCTCGGTGCCGCGCGAATTCATTCCCGGCGTGCAGAAGGGACTGAACAGCTCGCGCGATACCGGCGTCCTGGCCGGTTTCCCGCTGATCGATTTCAAGGCGCGCCTGGTCGATGGTGCCAGCCACGACGTGGATTCCAGCGTGCTGGCCTTTGAAATCGCCGCCCGCTCGGCGTTTCGCGAGGGCATCGCCAAGGCCGGCCCGGTGTTGATGGAGCCGGTGATGCGGGTCGAGGTCGTCACCCCCGAGGAATACATGGGCGACATCATCGGCGACCTGAACAGCCGCCGTGGCAGCGTCACCGGCATGGACACGCGCGGCAATGCGCAGGTCATCAACGCCATGGTGCCGCTGGCCAACATGTTCGGTTACGTCAACACCCTGCGTTCGATGAGCCAGGGCCGCGCCCAGTACACCATGCATTTCGACCATTACGAAAAAGTGCCGCAGGCGGTCGCCGACGAAGTCGTCGCCAAGCTGGCCTGAGTGATGACCCCGTGAACCAAGTGACCTCAGCGACGGAGATTTAGGACCGATGGCGAAGGCGAAGTTTCAGCGAACGAAGCCGCATTGCAACGTAGGGACGATTGGGCACGTCGATCATGGCAAGACGACGCTGACGGCGGCGATCACGAAGGTTCTGGCGGAGACTGGGGGGGCGACGTTTACG